>CACHRR010000022.1 GCA_902582355.1 uncultured SAR86 cluster bacterium | reverse complement strand
ACTGGAGGGAATGCTAAGTCACCTGCTTTAAGAGTTATAGTTGTCGGCTCAGTTGTACCTGGGAGTTCATCAGTCGTCCAAATCATATCCACACCTGGATTAGCTAAAACATATGAATGAGGTCCATACCATATATCATCACAGCCTTCGATTCCATTATCATCACAATATGCTCTTACAGCATGATCGACTAAAACATCATCAATTGCTGAAGCTAAATCACGATAGGTAAAGAAAGCACCTAGACTCCAACCTGAATCTAAGAACTTAGAGTAACCAATTATGATTTCATCGTTATACATTGGCTCAATGTCACCTGCTTTAGCAGCAAAAGTAGGTGGAACAGTTCCATCTCCAACAATTACTGTATTTACAGCTGGACCATATTCTATATCATCAGCGGTAAGTATTGATGACCCAACAGGAATAGTATTTAGTAGGTTATGGTATGTATGAACATAATTCTCACCACCAGCAAGTCTTATATTTGTATTAGCTGCGATAGGTAAGAAATATTTACCAATAAATACAGATAATTTATCAGAACCATCACCACTTAAATCATAAGTAGCTCCTAATCTATATGCTTTTTGACCACTTACATCAATAAATGTGTCTCCATTAGAATCCATGTTAGCAAATGAGCTATTTCTTATACCTAAGTTAAGGTTTAGTCTATCAGTAACATCCCATGAATCTTGAATGTACCAAGCATCATTTTCAATACCAAACTCACCACCAACACTATAGTCTCTAACTCTGACACAATAATCAGCAGTTACTGCACTACATCCAGGATAGCTAACGTTTGCTAGTAATATATATTGTCCTCCTGATAAAATTGTATTTTCAGTTGCAACTAGATCTTCAGCTTCATAACCAACTTTAATTACGTGATTACCAACTGTGTAAGTAAAACTCATATTCATTTGTTCTCTTAAATCAGATCCAACTGATGTATAGAAACTTGCGGCACCAGAACGATAACAGAAACTACATTCGTCCCTATTGTCATAAATTGGTGGCAAATTAGCAGTTGATGATGATGAAGTTCTGTCGTACTCATTTTCACCATAAGATATATCAAAAGTAAGATTCTCAGTAAGAATACTAGATAAACTTATAATAGTATTAGATCCACCAAAATCAGTGAATGATGGCCCTAAGTAAGTTCCAGTTGTTTCAGTATCAGCGTCCCACTGATAACTATCATTAACAGTTTGACCTTCATCTGAGAAATGAGTAATTTCTAAAACATTATTATCATTGATGTAATAGTCTACTTTAACACCGTAGAAAGTTTCATCAGTTTCAAAGTCATCTCTAGTACCGGTTTCTAAACCATAACTTGTTGACTCAGATAATGTAGGTGCAGCTAACACATAATAAAATAGTTTGTCTTTAATAATAGGACCACTAACACTAACAGTTGCGACTTTTGAATCACGAGTATTTAACTTGTTTGCACTTGCATATGTATTTGGCTGTTTGTCTCTTAAAGAGTCAGGTGCAACAGACATTGTTACTTTGGTTTTAAATTCATTAGAACCTCTTTTTGTAGTAGCAGTTACAAATCCACCAATAGCTTTACCATATTGTGCTTGGAATCCACCTGTCTTAACATCAACTGTTTCATAGAATTCAAAAGGCACATCTGAGTAACCAATAAAATTTCTAAAATTTGTTGTGTTTAAACCATTAACTAAATACTGGTTTTCACCTACTGAGCTTCCGCCAAATGAAGGCAAGAATCCAAAAGCTGCATCACCTTCAACAGAACCAGGTGCTAGAAGAGTTAAACTTGTTAAGTCCTGACTAACAGGAATTTGAGCAGCTAACTCAGTAACATTTAGATTAAGACCAGTTTCGTTAACCTCATAAGCATTTGCTTTTAAAAAGCTTGCTGTAGTAACAAGATCTTCAATTGCAACTGCAGATGAAGCCATCACAGCTACATATGAATTAGCACCTGTTCCTATTGATACTTCAGCAGTATTAACTGAAAAACCTGATGCAGTAACTGTTACAACATAACTTCCTGGAGGTAAAGATCCGATCCTGGCATCTCCATTATTGTTAGATGTTGCGGATCTTGATAAACCAGTCCCTGAATTTTTAACAGATACTGTAGCAGAAGCAACGCTATTTTCACCATCACTTACACTAACAACTAAGCTACCTGAGGTTGTTGATTCTGCATAAGATACGGATGTAAAAACAAATATTGTTGCAGCTAAAAAGATTTTATTTAACTTTAACATACTATCCC
>CACHRR010000021.1 GCA_902582355.1 uncultured SAR86 cluster bacterium | reverse complement strand
TAAAGCGTTCCCCAAAGACCATAACCCCTTATTGGCAGTATCAGCTTATCTATATTCCCAGTACTATTTTTAAGTATATAAATTTTTCCAACATTTTCTCTATTTTTGATTATTGCAATATCTTCAGTCGCCGAAACTTTAGTCGAGAAACTTGGGTCTTTAGTCATAACTATTTGATCATAGTCATCAATATTAAAATCATTGTACTCATCCATAGTGATTCCAGAATTGAAATCTACAAACTTAGATTCTAATTCAGAAAATTGATCTGCAATAGATCTACTTGGATCATATATATCAGCAACCTGAAGTATTTTAATTCTTTTATCGTTGAGCTTATTTTCTTTTTGAAGGTCTCTTAGACTGACTGCAGAGACCGAAACTACCAATGAACATATTAAGCATACTGCAAATGCAACTCCAATTGTTTTAACTATTGATTCATTCATTATAGAGAGCCTTTCTTTTTTTAATATTTGACATTACTACCATATGGTCAATTACGGGTGCAAGTAAGTTAGCAAATAATATAGCAAGCATCATTCCTTCTGGAAAAGCTGGATTAATAACTCTAATTAATATTACAGTAACACCGATTACAATTCCATAAATCCATCTACCTATATTGGTTCCTGAGCCTGATACAGGCTCTGTAGCCATAAAAACTAACCCAAATGCAAAACTTCCAATGACAGCATGCCAATACCAAGGAATTGCGAACATCGGATTTGTATCAGATCCCATAATGTTTAAAATTGATGACATTAGAATCATGCCTACAAAAGTTCCTAATACTATTCTATATGATGCTATTTTTGTATAAAGCAATACAGCTAGGCCTATCGCAATTGCAATAATTGATGTTTCACCTACTGAACCAGGAATATTTCCAAAAAAAGCATCTAACCACGTATAAGAATTTGTAATGCCTGCCATACCACTTTCGGCAGCAACACCAAGAGCAGTTGCACCGCTATAACCTTCTGGAATAATATTATAATCAGAAATTCCTGCTACCCAGACCTTGTCACCAGAAATTTGAGCGGGATAAGCAAAATATAAAAATGCTCTACCCGTCAAAGCAGGATTTAAGAAATTTTTTCCAGTACCTCCAAATATTTCTTTTCCTATTACTAGTCTGCCTGCCATAGAGGAATGTCAGGCGGACATGTTAAAGAAAATAATATAGTTGATACAAAAGCACCCTCATTGATCTCATGTTTTCTAACGATTGCAAATAGTGCCTCCCATGCAATTCCAACAGTAAATACTACGAAATATATTGGAAGAAAATAACATGCTCCAAACCAAAATTTACTTATAAAACTATTAGAATCATAACCAATTATATTTACTAAGTAATGATGCCAATCTCCAGTATTTTGTTGATTTATAGAATCTAAATATTCCAAGGAGTTTGATCCTAAATTATACATACCAAAAAACATTGCTGGAAAAGCAGCTAACCAAACAGTTACCATTACTTTTTGAATATCTACAGCATCCCTAACATGAATTGGATTCACTGTTTTCTTACCATAAGAGAAAAATAAGTTTTCAAGAGCATCAAATAAAGGAAACCACTTATTGTATCTACCTTCATTAACAAAATTCGGCTTTATATTATCAAGGTAATTTCTTAAAATTTTCATGATTCTTGATATAACTTATTTAAGTTATCCATCAAAATAGATGAATAATCATATTTACTTGGACAGACATATGAACATAAAGCCAAATCCTCTGGAACAAGCTCTAGCATTCCAAGATCAACTGCCATCTCAATATCAGAAACGACTAAAGCCTTTAATAATTGTGTAACCAGAATATCCATTGGAACAACTTCTTCATAAGATGATACTGGCACAATAGCTCTATTTCCTCCACCAATGGAAGTGTTGAAGATAAATTCCTTAGGTTTAATAAAAGATGAAAGAAAAACATTTAATTTTGAATGAAGAGATTTTCCTGGCATTAACCAATTCATAAATATATTATTTACCTCTTCAGGTATAGCTGAAATTTGAGAATCATAAAATCCAATATAATTCATTACACCATTTGACTCATGTCCGTGAAGAATCGATCCTGAGACAATTCTTGAATTAGGACGAACTTTGCCAGCAGTTATTTCATCTATATTTCCACCAATTCTAACTTTTACAATAGAAGGTTCATAGACAGATGGACCTGCCAATACTATAAATTTAGAGGTACGTACTTGTTTATTTAATTTTAGATAACCTATAGATATTATATCTTGATAGCCAATAGTCCATGCAATTCTATTTAAACTTACTGGAAATATTTGTGATATGTGTGTACCTGATAGACCTGATGGATGTGGACCTTTAAATTGAAAATATTTAATATTTTGATTGGATTTATCAAAATTATCATGCTGATATGCTAGATTTATGTCACATTCAAACAATCTTGATAGAACATTTAGGCCCTCATCAAATTCAGATTTATTTAAAGATATGATTTCATAAGGATCAATTGAAAGTGGATTTGAATCACAACAATTAATAAATATTGCGTCTGGGCTATCATCTATAGA
>CACHRR010000020.1 GCA_902582355.1 uncultured SAR86 cluster bacterium | reverse complement strand
AATTAATAGTATATATTTTTCTAAGCATTGGTTTATCAAATTTTCCTGAGGCTAGCTTTGGTAATGGCTCTGAAACAAATTCAATCACAGCTGGTATTTTAAATGGTGCAAGTTTAGTTGATAAAAATTCACGTATTGACTCTTCGGATATTCTAGATTCATTCCTTAAATAAATTGCAGTGCACAAAAGCTCACCCAACCTTTCATCTGGAATACCAAAAACAGATGCTTCTAAAACATCAGGGTGTTCATATATCGCGCCTTCAACCTCTGGGCATGCAATATTTTCTCCTCCACGTATTACCATATCTTTTATTCTGTCCAATATATATAAAAATGGTCCATCAAATTTTCCTAGATCACCAGATTTGAACCAACCCTCCTCATTCATGCATTCTTTAGTTGCTTTTTCATTCTTCCAGTAACCAACCATATTACATTGTGATTTAATCGCTATCTCACCAATTTTTCCCTCTTCTAATTCATTCCAATTTTCGTCTAATATTTTTATTTCTGTTAATGGCGGCACAACTCTACCTGCAGTAGAAGGATTAGATACATAATCATCACCCGTAACTAGTGTTCCAATAGCATTTGTTTCAGTAAGTCCATAACCAATACCAGGTCTGCCTTCAAAATTATCATCAAGCATTTTTACATGCTCGGCTGGTCTGGGGCCACCACCTCCAACAATCTATTTGATCAAATTAAAGATGAATTTACCCGTGAAGGTGAAATGTTTGAAACCAGAAATATTAGAGATGATAAAGGTTTTCCCATTACAGAATATGTATCATTCCCAGACAATCTAAAAGGCTATTTTGATATTGGAAGACTGCATGGTGATAAAGAATTTTTAATTTATGAGAATGAGAGATTTTCATTTAATCAGACTTTAGATAATGCAGCACAATTTGGTAATGCCCTAATTTTGGATGGCATACAAAAAGGAGATCGTGTTGCAATTTGTATGCAAAATAATCCTGAATTTATTTTTGCATACATTGGAATCGTTAGTATTGGTGCTGTATGTGTGCCACTTAATTCGTGGTGGGTCGCTGATGAAATTAAATATGCATTAGAACATTCAGATGCCAAAGTTATTATTGGAGACATCAAAAGATTACAAGGACTTGAAGATGTAAAAGATCTTAAAAAAATTATTACTAGTTATACTCCAAATGATAATTTTTTATCTTTCAAGGATTATGTAAAAGATCATCCAAAAACATTAAATGAAGTTGAGATCAAAAGAGATGATAATGCAACGATATATTACACATCTGGTTCAACAGGAAAACCTAAGGGAGTCCTTTCATCCCATCGAGGCATCATCTCAACAATGTTTAGTTGGGCTTGTATTTCAAAAATTTTAACCGAAAGAGAGAATCGACTTGGCAATGATGCAGCTCCACTTACAGACCCTGATTTATCTATTCTTTTATGTGTACCTTTATTTCATGTTACAGGAAGTCATGTTGCCTTTTTAATGTCAGTCTTGGTTGGAAGAAAAGTTGTTATGATGAAAAAATGGGATGCTGGAGAGGCAATTAAGTTAATAAGTAAAGAAAAAATCTCAGATATTACTGGAGTACCGACGCAAACATGGGAAATGATTTCAGATATTATTCCTGATAATCAAGCTCTTATTTGCGAAGATGAAGTAATTTTGTGGAAAGATTATGATATACAATCAAGCAAGATTGCCACTGCCCTATCAAATGCAGGACTTTCGGCAAATTCGAAAGCAGGCCTATACCTTAATAATTCAAATGAATACTTAATTGGTCAAAATGCAATTTTTAAAATTGGTGGGGTGCCCATTAATGTAAATTACAGATATGTTGCAGAAGAGCTTATATATCTTCTTGATAATTCTGATTCTGAAGCAGTCTTTTATCATGCTTGTTACAGTTCAAGAATCAAAGAAATAGCAGATTCTCTTCCAAATATAAAAGTTTGGATAGAAGTAGCGGATGGGTCCGTGTCTCAATATAAAGACGCTCTTAAATTTGAAGAGTTGCTGGAGAGTTGTGATCCAATGGAAAGAATACATAGAGATCCAAATACGATTTATATGTTATATACAGGTGGAACGACAGGAATGCCCAAAGGTGTAATGTATAAACAAGGTGAATTTTTAGTTTATCTTTTTAGGACCTTAAAGGCCATGGGATATGACGTACCTGAGGATATAAATAATCTAGAGCAACAAATATATGACTTTAAAAAAGAAAATACTTTTATTAAAAGCTTAGTTGGTTGTCCGTTAATGCATGGAACTGGAATGTGGCTTGGAGCCTTTTTGCCTTTGTTGCTTGGTGGAACAGCAATAACTTCCAAAAATCTTGGGTTTGATGCAGATCAAATTTGGAAGCAAGTAGAAGATACACAAACTACAAATATAGTTATTGTTGGAGATGCTTTTGCAAGACCAATGTTAGATGCTCTTGATAGAGCCGTTGAATCTGGAAAACCATATGACTTAAGTTCAGTAAATGTAATTATCTCAAGTGGGGTTATGTGGAGTGAAGAAGTAAAAAATGGCTTACTAAAACACCATAATATGATGTTAATGGATACCATGGGTTCTACTGAAGGTGGGATGGGTAGCTCAGTTTCAAACAGAGATAATCCGCCAAAAACAGCAAAATTTTCACTCAATCCTGGTGTAATAATCCTTGCAGACGATGGAGAAATTCTTGAACCAGGATCTGATAAAATTGGAATGATTGGAACAAGTGGACTCGTGCCAGTTGGATACTATAAAGATAAGGCAAAATCAGATAAAACTTTTAGAGAAGTAAATGGTATTAGATATAGTTTTCCTGGTGATTACGCTAAATTAGAAAAAGATGGCAGTATCACTCTTCTTGGTAGAGGAAGTAATTGTATTAATTCTGCTGGAGAAAAAATATATCCCGAAGAAGTTGAGGAAGCTATAAAAAGAAATAAAGAGGTTTTTGATTGTCTTGTTGTGGGAGTTGATGATCAAAAATTTGGACAAAAAGTAATAGCAGTTGTCTCAATGGAATCAGATACACATATTACTCAAGACTCATTAAT
>CACHRR010000019.1 GCA_902582355.1 uncultured SAR86 cluster bacterium | reverse complement strand
TCAGACATCAGCTTTTACTGTGTCAGCATCAGATCCAGATGGTGATACTTTATCATTTTCAATAAGTGGGACTGATTCATCAGCTTTTAATATTTCAATGTCAGGTGTTGTAACCTTTATTACGGCTCCAGATTATGATTCTGCAGGAGATGAAAATGGAGATAACCTTTATGAAGTATCTGTAACAGTAACAGACCCTGGTTCATTATCTGATAGTGAAACTTTTTATGTCATGGTAACTAACGACACATCTGATGATATAACAACAGAGGGTTTTGATGGAACTGTTCTTGCTATGGGGCCTGTGCAAAGTGCAACAGTTTGTATAGAAGTTAATTCAGGAACATGCAATGGATCCCAATTCAACACAACTTCTGCGCAAGATGGGACTTTTTCACTTACAGTTGATGCTGGTACCACTGGAGTTATAAGAAGTGAGGGTGGATTTGATCCTGTTACAAGTCTTCAGTTTGAAGATTCAGAAAGTCTTGCTCTAAGTCAGCCTGTTACTGATCAAAATTTTTTAGTAACGCCTTTAAGTACAATGCTTAACGAATATAATAGTACCGACTATGGAACGTTAAAAACCAAGCTTGGTATAGATTCCAATTTCATGATTAGATTTGATAATCCTTTTTCAAACTTAACTTCGACCGCATACAATAAAGCTGCAGTTGTATATACCCAAGCAGTTATTATGAATAATTTATTAAAAGCTTTAAATCCAAATCCAACTTCAAATTCTAATACTTATAAATTTACTGAAAGTATTTTTAATAGAACTGGGTCTGAAACATCGTTGGGTGATACAACTTTCATAAAAGATTTTTTAACAAATCTAGACAATGAATTCTCTCCATCTAGTCAACAACTCGTTGACCTATCAGCAGGAATATCAGCTTATATGCAAAAAATATATGCAGATTCCTCCAACTCTCTTTCGCATTTTACAAAATCTGGTGTTACCGAACTAACAACCTTAATGGAGTCAGTAATGGAAGGTACTGCTTCAACAAGTGAATTAGATAAATTAACTTTTGAAACGATCAATTGGATAAATGAAAATACTGCATGGAGTGGTGGAACAATTACAGATAATGAGTCAGATCTCAAAACAACAACTTATACATTGTCAAATAATGGGGCTAGCAACTATATTGTTGATAATATTAATACTTCTTCAACTCAATTTGTTATTTATGTAAAAGAAGGCGATGTTATCCAGTTCGAAGCAGCAAGTTCAGTTACATCTAATCATCCTTTTAAGATGTCTACTGTTCAAAATGCTACATCGTCCGACTCTGGTGAAATAGGTTCAAATGAAGGGTGGAATCAAAATACGCTTACTTTAACGGTTGGAGCTAACACGCCAGATACAATCTATCCTTATTGCGATTTTCATTCCGGCATGTATTCATCTGGAAGAATTGTAAAGGTATCATCTTATTCACCATCAGACATTGACACTAACAATCAATCAGGTGCAATGCAGGTAAAAGGAACAATTGCTACAGGGCCATTCAAAGGCGCTTCAGGATTTACATATAAAGTTTATTTGTCCTCACAAGGAGATTCTGATCATCCACATACTTTTTATGAATATCCTGGCTTAACTTTTTATATGCCAGACTCTGGTGGATATCATGGATCAGAAACTGAGTCAGAAGATAAACTTTTTAAACCAAAATCACACTATTCAAGCTCTAACAATAGTTCTGGTGGCGAAGATTATTAGTAATTCTTTTCTTTGATAAAAAAATGCGATCTTTATGATCGCATTTTTTTTAGAACCTTCTTAAACTCTTGGCTAATTTTTTTGCATATTTTTTAAATTTAAATAAAGCATCTTTATAAGAGTATGAAGTATCTTTTTCAGCCAATGAATATCCATCCCAATAATATAAAGTGTATTGATCATTATTAAAATTTATTTCCACACAGGCCGGATCAGGATTCTGACCAGATGATTCAAATATTATTACTTTTGAATCAGATACTTCACAAATTGTATTATTTAAATCATTAAAAAAAGATTTATGAAGGTTTATGAATTTTATTTTGTCTTCACTTAAGCTTATTTTGGTCATATGAATGATGCCTACCAACATCAAAACTTCTAAGTTCTGTATGTTTCGTTTTTCTTCCACGAACTCTTTCTCTCCATAATTTAAAACTACTTCTTTTTAAGTGATTTCTCATAACCTTTACTACCTCATCATGAGTTAAATTATATTGAGAATTTATTGCATCGAAGGGAGTTCTGTCTTCCCATGCCATTTCAATTATTCTTGATATGTCTGCTTCAGATAACTTCACTTAATTTGATAATAAAACAATATTATTTGCAGCATTATCATAGCAAAAGTACGCGTCTTGTAGATGTCTTTTTCCATTTGGAATAAATGGCTCACGAGCATGTAGCACACGAAGGCTTGCAACAATAAGTGCCTCTCCAGAATTTAATCTGAAGTTTGACTGATATTTTTTATCATGAACTCTGGATGAAACTTCATGATAAGCCCTGTAGAAATCTCTTAGACCATCTTGATTAGGATCTACCATTTGCATAAGCTGATTTGAAAATCTAAAACTCTCAATAATTCCATCGCTAGAACAACTTATTAAGGGAGCTTTAGCATAAGTTTCATTAGAGCTATCAAACTCTCTAAATGGAACATTAAATTTATTTAGAATTGAAAAATAATCTGGTTTTTCTTGTTTTAAATCATTTACTACTTGCCAGCCATCAACAATAATTGACTCTCCTCCTTCACATTCATTTTCTAACATATGTAATGCTTGGATACTTGGTTGATATTTATAACTTGCAAAATCATTATGAGGTGGAAGGCCTTTTGATGTATGTGCAACGTTATAAATATGTCCAGTAACTGAAACATTATGAATTCTTTCAAAAAGCACTTCATGAATCGGCCCTAGTCTTTTTGAAAGTAACTCTAGCGAATTTGATTCCGTTGGCCCATCTTTAAGTATGAATACTCCATATCTTGCTAGCGTTTTTAGAGCTCTAAGAGCAACATTTTTGTCATTTATAAAATCTATCCAACTAAATTTTTGAGGCAGAAATACTTTCGGCCAAGGGATAGATTTTGGATATCTGGAT
>CACHRR010000018.1 GCA_902582355.1 uncultured SAR86 cluster bacterium | reverse complement strand
ATGTCTTTTACCTTCGTTGAGATAGATTTTGGAGATATATTATTTTTTTTATTATATTTTTCTTGAATATTTCTTCTTCTATCGGTCTCATCAATTGCTCGCTGCATCGATCCTGTGACTTTATCAGCGTATAAAATTGCTTTCCCTCTAAGATTTCTTGCAGCTCTTCCAATTGTTTGTATTAAAGTTGTGTCTGATCTTAGAAATCCCTCCTTGTCAGCGTCTAAAATAGCAACCAAACTTACCTCAGGAATATCAAGGCCTTCCCTTAAAAGATTTATTCCAACTAAAACATCAAATTTTCCAAGCCTTAAATCTCTAATAATTTCTACTCGTTCCACAGTATCAATATCTGAATGCATATATCTTGCAGAAATATTATTTTCATTTAGGTAATCAGTTAAATCTTCAGCCATTCTCTTAGTTAATGTTGTGATTAAAACCCTTTCTTTCATCCCAACTCTTTCATTACATTCGCCTATTACATCATCGATCTGAGTTGAGGCTGATCTTATTTCAACATCTGGGTCTGTGAGTCCTGTTGGTCTAATAATAAGTTCAACAAGATTATCTTGATGTTCTTTTTCATATTTACTTGGAGTAGCAGAAACATAGATTCTTTGTGGGGCCATCATCTCCCACTCTTCGAATTTTAATGGCCTATTATCCAGAGCCGAAGGTAATCTAAATCCATATTCAACAAGGGTTTCTTTGCGCGATCTATCCCCTTTATACATGGCTCCAATCTGAGGAACTGATACATGAGATTCATCTATAAATACTACTGCATCTTTTGGAATGTAATCAAATAAACAAGGAGGAGATTCTCCTGGATTTCTTCCACTGAGATACCTCGAATAGTTTTCAATACCTTGACAGTATCCAAGCTCTCTCATCATTTCTATATCATAAGTTGTCCTTTCCTGAAGACGTTGAGCTTCAACAAGCTTGTTATTATCTTTTAAGAATTCTAAACGAGATTTAAGTTCATCTTTAATATCAGGAATACAATTAGTGACTGTTTCTTTTGGTGTTACATAATGTGTTTTAGGAAAAATTGTTGCTCTTGGTATCTCATTTATCACAACACCTGTTAAGGGATCAAACCAAGATAGTCGTTCTATTTCATCTCCAAAAAATTCAATTCTTAAGGCTTCTTTATCTGAGTCAGCAGGATACACATCCACAGTGTCACCCCTTACTCTAAAAGTAGCTCTTCTAAAATCTAAATCATTTCGAGTATATTGAAGTGCTGATAATCTTAAAACTAAATCACGCTGAGAAATAACATCTCCTCTATCTAAGTGAACAACCATTTTTAAATAAGACTCTGGAGCACCAAGACCATAAATTGAGGAAACAGTAGCTATTACAATTGTATCTTTTCTTTCAATTAATGCTTTTGTAGCTGACAAACGCATTTGTTCAATATGTTCATTAATTGATGCGTCTTTTGCAATATAGGTATCTGAAGTTGGCACATAAGCTTCAGGCTGATAATAATCATAGTATGAAACAAAATATTCAACAGAGTTATTTGGGAAAAAGTCTCTGAATTCACCATAAAGTTGAGCAGCAAGTGTTTTGTTATGTGCCATAACGATAGCTGGTCTTTGTGTTTGCTCAATAACCTTTGCCATGGTATAGGTTTTACCAGATCCAGTAACTCCTAATAAAGTTTGATGAAGCAGTCCGTCTTCTAATCCTGAAACCAAATCTTTTATTGCATCTGGCTGAGAACCAGCTGGCTTAAAATCTGATACTACCTTTAATGTTTTTGTCATTTACTTATGTGTTAAAAATTACTTATAATGCTTTGCTAATTGCGTTCCTCAGTAGCTCAGCGGTAGAGCAGTTGACTGTTAATCAATTGGTCGTTGGTTCGATCCCAACCTGAGGAGCCATTCTAATTTAAAATTAAAATCAATCATAACAAATTATTATGTTTTAATTTTCAAATTCTTTATGATAATTCATTAATTAAGAATTTCTTTAAGAGGTTAAATATATTTTCTCTAGTCTTTTGAAAGGCTTTTTTAAGTTGAATATCGTTAAAAGTATCATTGTCAGGATCTTCATTGGGCCAATGGAAAACTTTCGTGGCACTTGGAACAATTGGACAAACCTCCTCTGAGCATAATGTTATTGCATAATCTAAATTATCCAGAAAATCTTTTTCTAAGGTCTCAATACTTTTTGTTTTTTTCTCTGTAATATCTATTCCTATCTCCTTCATGCATAAAATAGCATTTGGATGAACTTTTTCAGATGGATTTGAGCCTGCACTAATTATCGTGAATGATTTAGGAAACATATCATTTGCTAATGCTTCAGCTATCTGACTTCTTGCAGAGTTGCCAACACATAAGAAAAGTATATTCATTATCCAAAATTGTAGATTTTTTAATATAAGAGTATCTTATATCTTTTATATAGAATTTTTAAAGTGATTAATAAAATTAGTGTAATAGATATGATTGGTAGCCTTGATGGTCATCTTGGTGAGGATGATTATTCTGAACCTCTTGAAATACTTATAAACTCTGCAAATAAAAATAATAAATTTAACCTATTTGGAGCCTTTGCATTTAAAAACCAACTTAAAGATAGGCTTAATATGAGAAGTAAATTATATTACTTTATGAAAGATAAAGTTTTGCCCACTCCTGCTGATCCTATTTTTGTTACAGGACTTCCTAGATCTGGAACAACATTCTTATTTAATCTTTTATCACTTGATAAAAATCATAGATCACCAAGATATTGGGAGATTATGTCCCCATTACCTCTAACTAAGAGTAATTTTGATATTAAAAAACGAGAATGGAAAATTAATGCTGAGCTAAAATTTGCTAGAACAATAATTCCAAAATTAAGGTCAATGCACCATATTCGTGCACAAACTCCAGAAGAATGCGAACTTCTAGCAACAATCAACGTAAGGAGTTTTGTATATATGTGTATGGCAAACGTACCTGAATATGTTGAGTATCTTAAAGACTGTAGTTTTGAATCTGTATTTAAGTGGCATAAAAAGTTTTTCCAAATGCTTGAATTAAATGGTAGACCGAAAAGATGGTTATTAAAAGATCCAAGTCATATTGGGCATATACCTGAGATTCTTTCCACTTATCCTAATGCAAAATTTATAAATATTCATAGATCTCCGATGGAATCCATTGGTTCCTTTTGCAGCCTTGCAAAAAATATTAGGTCTGCGTTTTCAAAAAATGTTAATACCAAAGAAATTGGTCATGTTATTTTAGATTTTTGGCAACATAGCCTTAACAAAGGGATTGATGCGAAAAATAAACTTGCTGATGATCAAATTATTGATTTAAGCTATTCAGCATTTATAAGCAATCCTCTTTTAGCTATGAAGAGTATTTATGAAAAGTTTAATTTGGACAT
>CACHRR010000017.1 GCA_902582355.1 uncultured SAR86 cluster bacterium | reverse complement strand
ATATGGTGGAACAGGTTGGTCTGCATCAAAACTTTACATTTTTAACAAGGAACTTGGATTGGCTGGATGTCCACCCATTCTTCCATTTGGTGTAGGCATGGTTGGACCAGTTATATACACATTTGGAAACGATGAACAAAAACAAAGATTTCTTCCAGATATATTGGAATTTAATACTTGGTGGTGTCAAGGTTATTCTGAACCTGGATCTGGTTCTGATCTTGCTTCATTAAAAACAAAAGCAGTCAGAAGGAATGATTTGGATGAAGATTATTATATTGTGAATGGATCAAAGACTTGGACAACTCTAGCACAAAATGCAGATTGGATTTTTTGCTTAGTAAGAACCGATAACAGTGGCATTAAACAAGAGGGTATTTCTTTCTTGTTAATAGATATGAAATCTCCAGGTATTGAAGTAAAGCCAATAATAACTATTGATGGAGACCATGAGGTAAATTCAGTTTTTTTCACTGATGTAAAAGTTCCTGCAGATAATTTAATAGGTGAAGAAGGTAAGGGTTGGACTTATGCAAAATTTTTACTTGCACATGAAAGATTTGGAATAGCAGCAGTTGGTTCATCAATGCGTCAATTAGAAAAACTAAAAGAAATTGTCAAAGAAATTGATAGTGCAGACCTACAAAGAAAGGTTAACGAGCTTGAGGTTTCTCTTTCTGCATTAGAAATAACAGAACTAAGGTTGTTATCAGAGCTTGAGAATGGAGGTCACCCTGGAGCTGAGTCTTCTATTCTAAAAATTAAAGGCACAGAGATGCAGCAAAACTTATCACAATTATTTGTAGAGGCTGCAGGTGAATATGCACTTATGTATCCTGGCCCAAATGGGTTTGAAAGTAATGCAAAACCAGCTGGACCTGATTATGCGGCTCATGGTTTGTCTGCATTTTTAAATCTACGTAAAACATCTATATACGGTGGTAGTAACGAAATTCAAAAAAATATTCTATCTAAATTTGTTCTAGGAGTTTAGATATGAATCTGAATTATAACGAAGAACAAGTAATGCTTCGTGAACAAATTCAAAAATTTTGTGAATCTGATTATGATTTTTATAAAAGAGAAGAAATTGTAAAATCATCTGATGATTTTGATCCAAATGTTTGGAAATTATTTGCTGATCAAGGATGGCTATCAATGTCATTTAGTGAAGAAAGTGGAGGCTTAGGATTTGGACCAATAGAATTATCAATATTATTTGAGGAATTTGGTAAATCTTTGGTAATCGAACCATATTTAGCTACAGTTGTATTATCTGGTTCATTGCTTGATAAATCATCTTACCCAAATAAAAATAATCTTATAGAAAAAATATGTAATGGTGAAATGCATATTTCTTTTGCATATGCTGAAGCTTCAAAAAGCTATGATTACTTTTCATGTGAAACTTCATTAGATTCTAAAAATATTCTTAATGGAACTAAAACATTAGTGCTAAATGGCGCGAATTCTAATAAATTAATAGTTACATGTTCAACAGATAATGAATATAAAATTGTTATTCTCGATTCAGATACTAAAGGTGTATCAATTAATTCTTTTTCAACAGTTGATGGACAATCATGTGCAGAAGTTTCGTTTGAAAATGTACAACTAAACGATGACTCTACAATAGCCTTTGGTGATGAAGCAATTGATTTGGTTAAAAATATCATAAATCTTGGTACATTATGCATATGTGCTGAAGCAGTTGGTTGTATGCAATCTTGTTATACAAAGACACTTGAATATACAAAAGGAAGAGAACAATTTGGACAACCAATTTCAAGTTTTCAAGTTCTTCAACATCGAATGGTAGATATGTATATTGAATCTGAACTTGCTAAATCATTATTAATCAAAGCATCTTTAGAAGTTAATAATAATTCTGATGAAATGTATAAGCATGTTTCAGCTTTAAAATCTTATGTAGGAAAATCTGGTAAATTCTCTGCTCAAGAAGCGGTTCAACTCCACGGAGGAATGGGTGTAAGTGAAGAAATGATGATTGGTCACTACTTAAAAAAAATGATCACTATAGATGCTCTATTTGGTAATTCAGATCATCATTTACAGAAGTTCTCATCATAAATTATTTAGGTATTTTAATAAAACACTTATAATTAATTTATGAATGATAAAAGAGATATCAATCTCCAATCTACTAAGAGACAAAAAAGAATTCTACCAGAAGACTCATTTGGTGACTGGAAATGGAGAGAAGGACTAGCTGAATTAATGGTTCCAATTATAGGATCTTTATATAGAGATGGCATTAATATACTTATATATGGGAAATCATTAGTAAATGAGTCTCCAGTAGCAATTATGAAGGCACACAGATTTGCACGTCAATCAGATAACAATGAATTGAGCGAACTGGAAACATATCCGATCTTACTATATTTAAGTTCTCTTAACTTAAAAGACTGCGAAATTGATGTTGGGGAGATTGCTGTAAATTGTCCATTTTTCGATGACATAAAGAATGATACATCTAACATATCGGCATACGTAGATTCAAAATTAGATTCAGTTATCAATAAAGAATCTAATAGACCATCTGAGCCTACAAATATAGTTTTATATGGATTTGGAAGAATTGGTAGACTTGTTGCAAGAATGATGACCCAAACTACTGGACCAGGAAACTACTTTAGACTTAGAGCAATTGTTGTTAGAAAAGCTTCAGAGGATGATATTTTTAAAAGGGCTAGTTTACTTACCAAAGATTCGGTTCATGGACCATTCGATGGCACTGTTCGTGTTGATGTTGAAAATTCATGTTTGGTTATAAATGGTAATCCTGTAAAGATAATTTACGCATTAACACCTCACGATGTCATATATGATGATTACGGTATTAAAAACCCAGTTGTAATAGATAATACAGGTATTTGGCGAGATGAAAAGTCTTTATCAGTTCATCTTAAATCAGGCGCATCGAAAGTAATATTGACAGCTCCCGCAAAAGATAATGTTAAAAATATTGTTTATGGAATAAATGAAGATGAAATAAATAAAAAAGATCAAATCATTTCAGCTGCGTCCTGTACGACAAATGCCATAGTGCCAATTCTAAAGGTAATTAATGACAAATTTATTATAAATAATGGTCATATTGAAACAATTCATGCATATACAAATGACCAAAATTTGATTGATAATTTTCATAAGAAAGATAGAAGAGGAAGAGGAGCTCCATTAAATATGGTTATAACATCAACCGGTGCTGTAAATGCAGTTGCTAAAGCATTGCCTGAACTTAATGGAAAGTTAACTGGTAATGCAATAAGAGTTCCTACACCAAACGTAAGTCTTGCTATATTGACTCTCAATCTAGACCAAGAAGTTTCTGAAGTTATTATTAATGATTATCTCAGATCAATTGCATTTCATTCAAAATATAGAGAAATTATTGGCTTTGTAAACTCGACCGAAATTGTTTCAACTGATTTTTACTCATCACCATTTGCAACAGTTGTAGACTCGCAAGCTACTATTACAAATGGTAAACAAGTAACAATATATTGTTGGTATGATAATGAATACGGTTATTCTAAGCAGGTAATTAGCTTAGCAAAGAAAGTATCAAATATTACTCTGCCAAGATTACCAAAACCAATTAGTTAAAAACATAGAAACATAGGCGCTTTAGCCTTATAATTCTATTGATTTTTGTTTGTTCACAACCATTTTTATTAAAGGCACATAATAAAATGATTAAAATATCAAAAGGACTTGATTTACCAATATCTGGTTCGCCATCTAGTACATTTTCTGATGAACCAAAAGTCTCATCAGTCGCAATTTTATCTAATGATTTTGTTGGTATGAAACCTACAATGTTAGTTAAGGAGGGCGAATCTGTAAAAGCTGGACAAAAAATATTTGAAGATAAAAAAAATCTCGGGGTTTTTTATACATCTCCTGCAGGCGGCACAGTAAAAAATATTAATAGAGGTGAGAGACGAAA
>CACHRR010000016.1 GCA_902582355.1 uncultured SAR86 cluster bacterium | reverse complement strand
ACCACCGAATGTTATTCCATTAAGTTCATTACCAGGAAAAACTTCATATCCTGCGTATTGAACTCTGACATATTTTAAGGTTCCGCTACTATCATTTGGAATTTCACCACCCATAGTATCTCCAACAGATCCTTCAACATCTTTTTCACAAGGGTTAACTCTTGTTCCAGCTGTAGTAGAAGTTCCAGCTGTTGAATATGAACATTTGTTAATTGGTGACCTTCCAAGTAAAACTAAACCACCCCATAAACCTCTTGTATTTACAATATCTGCTTCTCCAAGAATATCTTGTCTTCCAGTCATTATTATTGGTGCGGATGAAGTTCCAACTGCATTAATTTTAGAGCCTCTTGTGACAACTAAATAATCGTTTCCAGATTCTCCGAAAACAGTAACACCAGGTTCAATTGTTAATGTTGCACTGACACCTCCTGTTTTTGTTCCGTCTGATCCTATATCAATACCGACAGCAACCTTGCCATCTAATTTATAATAATTTCCTGCAACTAAAGTTAAATCAGTTTCTAGAACTCCAGACAACGAACATACTTTTCTTCCAAGGAGCACCTCTGATTCGAGCGTTCCGGATGGACATTCAGGATCTGTGAATAATCCTAAAGTCCAACCAGAAGCCCAGTTGTTTTCTATATCAGACCCAGGGGAAAATGCTCCAATATAGTTAGTGGCAGAAAACCAAGTGTCAACAATATATCTCTCCTCTTTTGAGCTATAAGTTGGACATAAATCTGTAGGTGTTCCTGCAGCATGAGGTCCAACTGCACACATACCCTGAACTTTTGATACATCAAAAGCAGAAGTGACTGCACTCTCGTTATCACCTAAAAAGAATCCTGAAACAAGAGTATTTGTTCCAATTACTAAATCTGTTGCTCTTTCTTTAATTGAAGCCTCTAATTGAGCAGCTGTAACTCCACTTGAGTCAGTATCGGCCTTGAAAGGTGATGTATCACCTGCAGCATCCATAAAGACAGAGTGATGCTGAATTTTTGGTGTTATGGCACCATCTTGGATAGTCTCAATATTAGTAGATTCAATAAGATTTTGAGATACGTTATTTTTTACAATACCATTGATGTAAATACCAGAAACTCCCTCTTTATATTTTAGAGGTTCATCAGCACCTTGAGCTAAAAATGTAAAATTTGTAACCATAGGACGTGATCTTGGTTCTGTAAGATAACCAACTGTGCTGTCTGAATTAGTATTATCTGACTCTACTACGTGATCACTTGCATCTGAAGATTGTTTAACAACTACAAATTGCATTTTTCCTTGGTATCCCCAATCGATATCGAGATTGTCATCACCAGCGTTTGTGCAAACTAGATGCTTAACATTAACAGTGCCACCAAAAAACTCAACACAATCATCTTGGTTGTTATGAACTTGAACAAAATCTACTTCAGTAGCATCACCAACACCACCAAAAGTTATGCCATTTAATTCATTGCCTGGAAAAATCTCATATCCTGCGTATTCGACTCTCACAAAATTTAATTTACCTGAATTATCATTTTTGTTAGCGCCGCCCATTAGTGCATTTGAACCCTCAACAACTCTTTCACACTCTGCAGTCCCTCTTACATCGTTTGAACACCTATTGATTGGTGCTTGACCTAGAATAACCAAGCCGCCCCATAGACCTCTCTCTAATTCTCCAACTGTGCCTTCAATTGCAGTATTGTGTGTAAATCTAATTGGTTTTGATTGTGTACCATTAGCTATGATTTTTGAACCCCTGTTAACAACAAGATAATCCTGAGAAACTTTTCCTAAGATCACAGCATCTGCAGGTATTGTTAATGTAGCTGAAACACCACCTGATTTTGTTCCATCACCACCCATGTCGACACCAACATCAACCTTTCCAAGCATTCTATACATAACGTCAGCTGTCAGAGTAAGGTCACTCGTAATAGGTCCTTGAATTGCACAAACTGTGTTTCCTGCAACTGGGGATCCATTTGTTATAAACGGAGATTCCGGACACTCTCCAGTACGAACATTACTGCCAGCGCCGCCTGAACCACCGCCACCAGTAGGATCAGTTAAAGAACCTAATTCACCAGGTGATACAATACTTGTATCGCCACCCCCGCCACATGCTACGAGAATAAATGCTGATAAAATTAAAGTGGTTTTTTTGATAGAATTAAAAAACATAATAGGTCCCTCCATGGAATTCATATTCCTATTTAAATTTATGAGTGTTACTGAAGATTGAACTTAATGAAAATTAAAAAAACAATTTTGTTACAAAATTTTTCAGATTTGTTACAGATTTATGAAGTCTTTAAAGGTAAAGTAAACCAAAAGATTGATCCCTGAGGTTTTGCATTTTTTACCCCAACCTCACCATTTAAATTATTTACAAGATTTTTTACAATAGCGAGACCTAGGCCACTTCCTTTTTCCTCAGTTGCTCTAGCTTCAGCCGTTCTGTAAAACCTATCAAATAAAAAGTCTTGCTCTTCATCAGGAATGCCTCTTCCACTGTCTTTTACACTAATTTCCAAATAGTCTTTTACTTTTTTTGTAGAGATATTGATTGTCGATTGATAATCAGAATACTTAAAAGCATTTTCAATTAGGTTATTTAGAATTCTTTCAAGAGCATTTTTATCTGCTAAAACTATTTTTCCTTTTAAGCAAGAGCACGTAATAGATATATTTTTTCTTTTACCAAGATTTTTTAGAGAATCTATAGCTTTATTAATATGTTCATTTATTGGGAGTTCTTCAATGTTTAGTTTAAGCTCTCCATAATCGATTCTTGATAAATCAAGTAAAGAAGATACCATATCGCTAAGTCTTTCAGCGTTATGCAAAATAGCCTTTGCAAAAACTTTTGACTGTTTTTTGTTATCAAGCGCGCCATCGACAAGAGTTTCAGAATTTGCCCTGATAACACTTACTGGTGTTCTTAATTCATGAGAAACATTTGATATAAAATCTCTTCTCATAGAGCTAAATCTTCTTAGTTGAGTAATGTCATGAACAACCAAAATAAATTCTTTTGTAGTTTTAGATTGATTTATTGTTGCAAGAACCCACCTAGTACTTCTATCATTTAACTCGATTTCAAATTCAATATCGGCTTTTTTTTTCTTTTTTGCCCTTTTTAATAAATAATTAAGTGATTTGATATTAAGGTCAGTAATTTTTTTTCCAACTAATTCATTTTTATTTAAGATCAATGACACTTGTTCATTTTCATATGTGATTTTGCCATCTATATCAGCAACTATAATACCCTCTCCTAAATCATCTAAGACTGAACCAAACTGGTCTCTTTGTTTAGCAATTAAATTGATTTTTGATTTAAGCTCCTCTGAGATTTGTGAAACACTTTGGGCAACATTACCGAATTCATCAGTCCTCTCAGTAGGAAGTGCTTTTAAGTCTTTCTTTCTTGCCTTTCCATCTGCATCTGCAATTTTTGAAGTTGCATAAGCTAGATCTGCAATACTTCTGTAGGCATAGTTCGCGGCTATACCAGATGCTATTGATGTAACAATAAAAGCAACCAAAGCAATTAGAATTATAGAAAGATTTAAACTTCCTATTGCAGAATCAACATTTACATAGGGAACTGCTATTCTAATAACATTTGGACTCACTTCATTATTATCCAGAATAGCGTAATACATCTGCTGTTGTTTCACGGTATCGCTATAACGAATAGACCAGCCTTTTCCTTTTAAAAAAGCGTCTTGAACCTCAGGTCTATTAATATGATTATCCATGTCATTAATATTTTGAGTGTCAATATTTGAGTCACCAATTACTCTACCATCAGACAATATAAGTGTTATTCTAGAATTTGATGCACTACCCAGTCTGTCAGCTAAAGAGTCAGCTTCATTAAGATCTCCAATAGTATCAACTTCATCAACAACTTCTACAAGAAGAGAGGCTTGATTTTGTAACTCATTAATAATGTGTTTTTGAAAGGTATCGGTGATATCTCTTTCAGCAATAATGTATGAAACAAAAATACCTAATCCTAGGGATATAAAGATAATTAAAAATAATCGGGATCCTATTCCCATCTATCTAATCCGGTGATCTAGAGAATTTATAGCCAACGCCTCTA
>CACHRR010000015.1 GCA_902582355.1 uncultured SAR86 cluster bacterium | reverse complement strand
AGTATAAAGTTTTAAATACCGATGATCCTAAAATTTTTAACGAAATGATGAAAAGAAATCCGCATGCAAGAACTGTTCCACAAATTTTTATAGATAATGAATTAGTTGGTGGATATACTGATTTGATAGAAAAGTTCAAATAATATTTATGGATCAATTCAATTCATTTTTAATAATACTTGATAGCTATCTTAGCGGATCCTGGTGGTTTCCTGCATTACTGATTGGAACAGGAATATTTTTTACCATTTACTTGGGATTTCCGCAATTTAAATACTTTAATAGTGCGTTTAAGATTGTTTCAGGTAAATATAATAAAAGTCAATCAGATGGAGAAACAACTGGATTTCAAGCTCTTACAACAGCAATGTCAGGAGCTGTAGGCACTGGTAATATTGGTGGAGTTGCGTTAGCAATTTGGACAGGCGGCCCAGCAGCAATTTTTTGGATGTGGATTACTGCAATATTTGGAATGACAACAAAATATGTTGAGGTCACTCTTGGTCACAAATACAGAACTAAGCTTAAAGATGGATCTATATCTGGCGGCCCTATGTACTATATTGAACAAGGATTAAACATTAAATGTCTTGGATTTAAAATTCCATCTAAATCTATAGCTATATTATTTGCCTTTCTGATGATGATAACAGCTATTGGATCAGGAAATATGCCTCAAATCAATAATATAGCTCTTGTTATGAATACTGAATTCTCAGTACCAAAACTATTTACTGGATTAGTTTTAGGTATTTTACTTTGGGTAATTATTATTGGAGGAATTAAAAGAATTGCCTCTGTTGCAAGTAAAATTATTCCAATAATGGGAATTATATATTTTGGCGGCGCAGTGATTATTCTTATTGAAAATTATCAAAATATTATTCCTTCATTTAACGCAATATTTCAACAGGTATTTACAGGCTCTGCTGCTATAGGTGGATTCTTAGGAGCAAGCTTTGCTATGAGTTTAAAATATGGTGTTGCCAGAGGTCTTTACTCGAACGAAGCTGGACAAGGATCCTCGCCAATTGCTCATGCATCATCAAAAAACAAATCAATTGATCAGGGTGTGGTTTCTATTTTAGAACCATTTATAGATACATTGGTAGTTTGTAGTGTTACTGCTTTAGTTATCTTATCAAGCGGCGTTTGGACTCAAAAATTTGATACTACGTTTTCTAAAACAGATATGATAATTTTGGATGGTATTTATAATGATAAAAAAAATTCTGATGGCGATTTTATTTATCCAAATCAAATAAATGAGTTAACAAATTATGTTCAATCAATTGATTCAGAAGTTAATGAGTATTCAGGTCAATTAGAAGTTAAAAATGGTGAATTACAAAATGATAAGATTACAATTTTACATTCAAGATCAATTGCTGAGGATGTTAGAGTCTTTATAAATGATAACTCTAAAACAAATTATTTTAATGGGCTTATAAATGTTGAAAATGGCAAAGTAAATGAATCTGTAATTATTAGAGGCAAGTCACTTGTAAGTTCAGCTGAATTGACTGCAAAAGCATTTTCTCAAGGGATTTTAGGTCAATATGGTGGGAAATTGGTCGCAATAGCATTACTTTTATTTGCATTCTCAACTTCTATTACATGGTGCTATTACGGTGACAGATCAACTGCATATATTTTTGGAGAAAAAGCAGTTATTTGGTATCGAAATTTTTATGTTTTATGTTTTATTTTAGCTGCTGTAATTGATACAACAGTGGTTTGGAATATTGCATATGTAGTTGTAGCACTCGTTTCAATTCCCAACTTAATTGCAATGTTTGCACTGCGAAAAGAGATGAAACAATTATCTGATGGTTTTGAAATAAAATAGATATAATTTGAAAAAAATTTCTTATTTATATATCTTTTTAATTTGCTCATGTGGTAGCGGTGGAGGATCTCCAAGTCAACAACTATCTCAATCTGAAAATAATCAACCATACAGCTATAGCCCTCCTGTTGGAAATTCTAGAGACAATTGTGTATCAAGAACAAATGATGTTGAATGGTCAGAGGACTTTAATAATCAAAATTTAGATTTATCAAAGTGGTCATATGACGAGGGATGTAATAATAATGGCGGTGGTTGTAATGGTAATAATGAGTATCAAAATTATACTTCAAATGATTCAGACAATCTTTTTATTGAGGACGGCATTTTAAAAATTCAGCCAATTTATGAAATTAATACTGGTTCTGACAATGTTACTCAAAATTTTTCTTCTGCAAAAATTATGACAAAAAATAAATTTCCAATTAATGTCGATTCAAGAGTAACTGTTTGTTTTAAATTACCGGAAGGTACTGGTCTATGGCCAGCAATTTGGATGTTACCATTCGATAATAGTCCATGGCCAAGTGGAGGTGAAATTGATTTAATGGAAGCTAAAGGTAGATCTTATCCTGTTGATGGATCACCGGATCAGTCAAATAAAATAGGTTCAGCTGTTCATTTTGGAACTCAATGGCCGGATAACAGATATATAGTTGGAAACTTTTATACATCTAATGAAAACACCTTCCAAAATTATTTTCACTCAATCACATTAATTTTTCAAAATGATAAACTAGAATTTTATGTTGATAATGAAACTGATCCGCATCTATCAATTGATCCTACTCTGTATCCATTAAATCAATATAATTATCCATTTAATAGAGAATTTTACTTAATAATAAATGTAGCAGTTGGAGGAAATTACGATAGTGGAAGAGTTGAGCCTTCAGAAATATGTAATGATAATCGTTGTTCAAATTTTCTTTCTAATCCTGATAAGAAACGTTTATTAATTGACTGGATAGAATATGAAAATATTAATTAGATTCATTTGATAATAAAGATACTATTTCTAAATGTTTCGTGTTTGGAAATTGATCGAATAATTCTAAATTTTTTATTCGATGTGATGATAATAATTTTACGTCTCTCAAATATGTTTCTGTGTTACATGAAACATATATAATATTTTTAAATTTCTTTATTAAATTTAAAACATTATCAGTTAATCCCTCTCTTGGGGGATCGATTAAAACATGCGAGAAATTAAACATTGATAATGATTTATCTTTCATTCTTCTAAAATTTTTACCCTTATACAATTCACTTACTTCATTTGATGACAATCTTGAATAATGAATATTTTTAATTTTATTTTCTTTAATACCTAGTTGTAGACACTTTATTGAAACTCTATTATTTTCTGTTGCAAATACATTATTAAATATAAAAGATAATGGAATTGTAAAAGTACCAACACCGCAATATAGCTCAATAAGATCATCTGGATTATCAATAAAATCAACAATCTTTTTTATCATTTTAGTAAATAGATATTTATTTGGTTGATAAAAAGAATTGTCACTTTGAAATAATTTAATGTTATCTATGGCTAGTTCATCTTTTATAAAAAAATCATTACTAGCGAACTTAAAATTTTTAGAGCGAATAATAATTTTAATATTTAATCTTGAAGCAATTTCTTCGATTTTTTTTATCAATCTTGGTTTTATATTTTTGTGATAAATCATTGTCACCATAAGTTCATTTTGGTTATTGCTTCTAAAGTTAACTTGAAAAAGTTTTTCTTTAACTACCTCATAATTATTAATTTCATTTAGTAAAACTGGCATAGCCTCTTTTATAGCTTTACAGGCTATATCAAACTGTTTCATATATACTTTATTTTCTAATGCATACATCGTATAGCTGTTATTACTATATCCAAATTCGCATCGACCTCTGTACGATGATGCTGGGCTAATATTCGTATGAATTTCATCTGAATACATTGGCCTTATATTTATTTTAAAATTTTCAAATTTATTCATTTATTAAGAAATATTTTGTTATTAACACAACAACAGATATGAATACAATATTTATTGAAAGAAAAAAAATAATAATTTTAGATAAATTTAGATTATTTAAATCATTTTTTAGTTGATCTTTTTTCCTTATTCCAAGAAATGAATTTATAATTCTAAAAAACCACATATATTATGAGTGAAGTTATTAACATTACTAAATCTGCTGAAAAATATTTGGCTAAATTGATCCAGGATAAAAATGAAATTGACTTGTCCATAAGAATTTTTATTTCTGATCCAGGAACCCCAAAAGCTGAAACGTGTCTTGCATATTGTAAACCAGATGAGTCATTACAAGACGATTTACTTATTAATCTAAAATTAATTAATGTGTATATAGAAAAAAGAAGTTTGCCTTTTCTTAAGGACTGCGAAGTAAACTTTGATAATGATACTTTTGGTGGTCAACTTACTATAAAAGCTCCAAACGCAAGATTGCCTAACATCTCACCCGATAGTCCTGTTGAAGATAGAATAAATTACATTATATATAACGAAATAAACCCAATGCTTGAGTCCCATGGAGGAGAAGTAAGCTTAGTAGAATTTAATAAAAAAAATGAAGCTGTTCTTCAATTTGGTGGAGGCTGTCAGGGATGTGGAATGGTTGATATCACATTGAAGGAAGGTATTGAAAAAACACTTATGGAGCAAATTCCAGAAGTTAAATCAGTAAAAGATTCAACCGATCACTCATTTGATGATAATGCTTACTACAAGTAATCATAATTTTTTTATTGATACCACTATGCCAAAATGCGGATGATCAATAAAGTAAATATTTTCATTAAAAATTCTTTTATCTTCATCAACAAATAAGTTTAAATTACTTTTACGATTATTTTTTTTCTGTAAAAAAGAAACCAAATGCATATGTAAGAATCTCTTTTTATAAAATTTTATATAAATACTATATTCTTTTAATTTATCTTCTATCAATAAGTACTCACCTTTTATTTCTTGAGGAATTGTTTGAATCCAAGATTTAGAATCTATAAAGGCAATATTATTATCTTTAGATAATTTATTTTTAAGTAGTTGGAGTTTTTCAAGATTATCACTATTTCTAAGCAATACATTAGGTTTTATTATTTCTGTATTTTTAGGATAATTATTAAAAAGTTTTAAAAAAAAATTTTCAATATTAGAAAAGTTACTATATGAAGATTGATTTTCTTTCAAAAGAGTATTCACAAAAGTTATATCTGGAATTTTTGCTGAATCACTAAAAATTTCTGATGTTGTCACTTTAGCGTATTTAAAAAATAATAATTCAATCTTAAACTCATCATTTTCATGAACTTCTGAGTTTAGGTATAAAGTCAATGATATTAATACAAAGATTTTAAATAATTTCATCAAGTAACAGATTAACATTATTTCTTCTTATGTCAGGATCTTTTTCATGCAGCTTGTATGTAAATTTATTTTCTTTATCAATGGTAAAAATATTTGGCTTCGATGATATTAAATTTATTAAATTTTTAAATACTTTTCTATCTACTTTTTTAGAAAAAACTATGTTTGTATTCCTATCATTTGATTTGATTGATTTAATACCACTTTTACTAATTCTTATTACAATCTTTTGATTATTAAATAAATTTTGTAGCTCATTAGGCATTTTTCCACATCTGTCTATTAAACTTAACTCAATATCCTTTAGTGTATCAATGTCTTCAGATAAGCTAATTTTTTTATAAATTTTTAATCTCTCTACGGGTGAGGGTAAGTAATCTGAGCATATAAATGCAGAGTCATAAAAATTTATATCCAAATCATTTTTAATAACTTGTTTATTAGATTTTAGCCTATCAATACATTCTTTTAACATAGACAAGTATAAAGAAAGTCCAATATTATCGATATGACCACTTTGTTTATCACCAAGTATTTCTCCGCCACCTCTTATCTCAAGATCTTCTTCAGCTATAAGAAATCCTTCACCTAGTTTAGAATGTCTTATAACTGAATCCAGTCTACTTCTTGAAATCTTAGGAATTTCTAGGGTAGGTATTAAGTAATAACAATAGCCTTGGATATGGGATCTACCAACTCTTCCTCTAAGTTGATGTAATTGTGATAAACCAAAATTATGAGAGTCTATAATTACAATTGTGTTAGCGTTTGATATGTCTAAACCCATTTCAACTATAGTTGTACATATCAAACCATCAATTTCACCACTCTTAAAATCATTCATCACTTTTGTTATTTCATTTTTATTTAATTTTCCATGTGCAATATTTACTTTAAAATTTGGTAGTATTGATTTAATTTCATTTACCAATGACTTCATTTTTTTTATATCATTTTGAACTATAAAACATTGGCCTCCTCTTAAATATTCTCTTGAAAGTGCTTCCTTTAATAATTGCGATGTTTGAATTTTTAAAAATGATTTGACACTTAGTCTGTTAGATGGCGGTGTTTGTAAAAAAGAAAAATCTTTTAAACCTGAATATACTAAATTCATTGTTCTAGGAATTGGAGTCGCTGATAGATATAATGTATGAACACTTGATTGTTTGTTTTTTATATAGTTCTTCTGTTTGATGCCAAATTTGTGTTCTTCATCTACTATTAAAAGTCCAATATTCTTATAGTTAATATCATCGTTAAATGCCATATGAGTAGAAATAAGAATATCTATTTTATTTTTATTAAAATCCTCAATTATTTGTTTTTTTTTCTTAAGACCAGAGTGTCTTGTTAGTTTTTTAATCACCACAGGAAAATTTCTAAATCTATTAATAAATGAATTAAAGTGTTGATCAGATAGAATTGTACTTGGACTAATCATAATGACTTGCTTGCCAGACATTACTGAAATAAATGATGATTTCATTGCCACTTCTGTTTTACCAAAACCAACATCACCACAAAGAACACGATTCATTGGCTTAACTAAAGACAAGTCATGCCTTATAGATATAAAAGATTTTTTTTGATCATTAGTTTCTTCAAAGGGAAAGTCATTTTCAAATTCATTTATTGTATTGTCGCTTACTTTAAGACTTATTGATTCTGATGAATTTCTTCTTGATTCAATATCTAATATTTCAGATGCATGATCATTTATCTTTTTAATGGCTTTATTTTTTTTAGATGTCCATTTTTTAGAGGATAGAGAATCAAGTTGAGTAAAATTAATGGGACTTTTTTTATGATAGTTTGAAATTTTATTTGCGTTTCTAAATGGAACATATAAATTTT
>CACHRR010000014.1 GCA_902582355.1 uncultured SAR86 cluster bacterium | reverse complement strand
AATATTGAATAAATGCTTATGCCAGAAATACATGTAATTATTGCTACTATAAGGTACACGCTTGAAATATGGTGTCTCATTTCTGTCCAAATAATTAGATTTAACATTGCAACACATAACAACGAATAGAAAACAAGTATTGAGGTATAGCTTTCAATTCTATATAGGTAGGTTTCACCAAATGATCTCAAAACATTTCTAATATTCATCCATCCAAAAACATTGACTCTTTTTTGAAGATTAATAAATATATTGTTCTCACCTTTATGATTTTCAAATAATGATGATATTTTAATACCAGGGTATTTTATTAATTCGCCCAATTTATTTGTTGTTTCAATTCTTCTATCAAAATCAATGGCACATACCAAACCAAAGAAAAATAGTTGAAGGCAAATTAAAAAACCTGCAATCGACATGACTGTAATGAAGGTTTCTATTGGATTGCTTCCAAATATATTTACACCATAAAAGAATTTTACAGCCATAGGTGTGAAAATAATTAAAAACACTGTCATGTAAAGTATTGGGTTATATGGCGGGACAAAGTTCTTTTTATATACTGACCTTATTATATTAAAAAGCAAGAATGCAGATGAAATTTCTTTTTCATTTGTTGCAGATGTTTTGGGTGTAAAGATTTCACTGCCTTCTTTTTTGGATAATATATCTGAAGTTTTTTCATCAAATTGAAGAGGTATTCCATGCAAGCAAATGTCATTTTCATCCATTGCTGAAGTCATCTCATTTTCAATTAGTCCAGGATATTGTTCTGGATTAGACCAGCCCCTTCCAATGAATTTTCTTTCAGTCTTATCTGCACTCCACTCTGGTGCGGGATGACAAAGTTTTTCTAGCTCCTCAGGCCTAAAGTATCCATATTTAGCAGATATAATTAATCTTCTTGTGAACAAGCATAAATATGCCAAGGTAATTTGAAAAGTATCGATGTTCTTTATCAATTCACTATCTCCAAAATATGCTAGAAATAATGCAATAGTTATCATCCAAGAACCAGGATAAATTACCAACCATGAAATAATGATACTTCTGAGAGGTGCATGTTGAGTTGAAACAGTACAAAGACCTCTATTTTGACTAACATGCCATGCTCTAGATAATGACTTCTCGATAAAAATAGCTGCCAAAGGTGAAAAAATTACTGGTGGTAAGTTCTCATATATAAAGGTCTTCCAAAAAGCTGACCAAGAAAATTCAACAGGCCTGTGAAACTCATCTTCAGGTTTATCAAATAAAGTATTTCGCAGTTTTGCTGCTTGAAATACTGAATCCATTCTTGAAATTAATAAGTCATTCTCTTCACGAGATGCTTGTCGATCATATAAAATTGATTTTCTTTTATCACTGTCCATAAATGTTATTATTTAAATATAATTTTAATATAAAAATATGTTAAAAGCTTTAATACAACCGGTCACGATTTTCGAACAAAATGCTTGTATTTTATATTGTGATGAAACAAATAAATGTGCAATAGTAGATCCAGGTGGAGATATTGAATTACTTCTAAAAATTTCAAAAGAACATAACCTTATTCCTGAGAAAATTTTACTTACACATGGTCATATAGATCATGCTGGAGGTGCTGCTGAGCTTGCGGAGATTCTTGGAATTGAAATTCATGGTCCAAATATTGAAGATAAATTTTTACTTGACTCTCTTCAAAACCAAGGTGAAATGTTTGGGTTGCCATCACGAAATTGTTATCCAAACAAGTGGTTTGAAGAAGGTGATAAAATTAAAATAGGTAAAGAAACTTTAGAAGTTTATTTTTGTCCAGGTCATACTCCTGGCCACATAATTTTCTATAGCAGAATTAATAAATTAGCAATTGTTGGTGATGTCTTATTTAATGGCTCCATTGGAAGGACTGATCTTCCTGGTGGTAATTTTGATCAACTTATAAATTCTGTTAAGAATAAATTATGGCCTCTTGGAAATGATATTAAATTTATTCCTGGCCATGGGCCATCATCTACTTTTGAAGAAGAGAAAAAATCTAATCCTTTTGTATCAGAATCAGCTTTAAAGAAAACTTAATATTTTTTATATCTTCCCGGTGCAAAAAAGTCTTCTGCATAACTTAGTAGAAATTGTGGCAGAAGATTTAATAAAAACACCAATATCTTATATGTTTTTGTTGGAATACAAATACTCTTTCCGGCTAGTGTTGCCTCTACTCCCTCTTCAGCAATTCTCTTAGCGGTAAATACCAAAAATCTTGGCACCCTATTCATTTGCTCTTGAACGCCACTTGCAGTGTGGAAGCCTGTTATTGTGAATCCAGGGCATACGGAAGTTGATGATATTCCTTTATGTTTATAGTTGATGTTGATTGAATCACTAAATCTATTCATAAATGTTTTTATTGGTCCATATAGTGGTTGAATTGACGATGGAGGAGCAAAGGATGCAACAGATGATACGATCATAATCTTTCCCTCATTATTTTCTATCATTTTTGGAAGAAATAATTTCGTGAGGATAATTACTGAAGTTCCTAGAACTCTTATAAATGCTTCTTCAGCTTCAACACTAGTTTCATGAAATGATGTGTTAATGCCATATCCTGCGTTATTAACTAAAAAATTAACTTTATAATTTTTAGCATTACAAAAATCAAAAATTTCTTGTGGAGAATTAGAATTACTTAAATCCTTAGATATTAAATCAACATTTACATTATTGTTTTCTTTAATTTCTTTTGCAATTTTTTCCAGAAGATCATGACGTCTTGCGGTGAGTATTAAGTTATATCCTCTTTTAGCAAGATTTTTAGCAATTTCTAAACCAATACCAGATGACGCTCCTGTAATAAGTGCATATGAATTTTTCATTTATATATACTATCAGTATGAATTAGATTGAGATAGAATTATCTGCAATTAAAAGGAAATCAAAATGCTTTTCAAAAAATTTATATATTCATATCCCTTAATAACATTATGTTCCATAGTTTTATTAAATAGTCCCGTTGTTAATTCATTCTCAAGTGATTCTAGTCAAAACGAAGAGATTACTTCCGAAAGTGCCAATGATGAAAATACAGAAGAAGATAGCGCACCAAAAAATAAAAAAGAATGTCTTAAGCAAGCAAAAAGTAAAATGGATGCTAAAAGATGTGAAGAAGAATTTATGAAAACAATTGAGGAGTTTATAGAAGAAGAGGAGTTAGTTGCTATAAAAGGTTTTATGGATATATATAGCAATGATGACGGTTCAACATATTTTTTAAAGCTTGATGAGGATGATTTAAATAAACAATTTTTGTATTTTTCATACATTATGAATGCACCTCAAGCTAGTGCTCAAACTGGTGGAAGGCCATCGAATGGTAAAGTCTTAGAATTTAGAAATTTTAAAAAAGAAAAAATTGGTCTTTATCAAATAAACACATCCTACATAAATAAAAATAAAAATAACAACATTTCTAAATCTTCATTGACAAATATAACAGAAGCTTTTGTTGAAGTGTTTAAGCCTTCAGCCAAAACTGGCAATTCAGTTTTAATAAATGTTAATAGTATCCTTTTATCAGAAAAAATGGATTCAATAAGTTACGTTCCAAGTGAATATAGGGAATATATTTCTGTCAACTATGGTAATCAAGACGAATCTAAAACATTTGTTAGGAATGTATTCAATAATAAAACTAATACGGCTTTTGAAGTAACTTTTGCATATGAAAATAGGATGCCAAATATCAATGCATTTTCAGTAGAGTCTGTTACAGATCCTAGATATCTATCAGTGACAGCAAGACATATTTTTATAGAAATGCCTGACGATAGATTTGAACCAAGAGTGAATGATCATAGAGTTGGATATTTTGTAAATAAGTCAACTGATTTAACTTCATATGATAATTTTCCAAATTTTGCATTAATTAATAAATGGAGACTAATTAAAAAGAATCCTGATGCTGAAATGTCGGAACCTGAGGAGCCGATTGTTTTTTGGGTTGAAAATACTACTCCAGAAGAAATTGTTCCTGCTGTAATTGCCGGAATTGAAAATTGGAATATAGCTTTTGAAGAAGCTGGATTTATAAATGCAGTAGTTGCAAAAATTCAGCCTGAGGATGCCATATGGGATGCTGCAGATTACGACTATAATGTTGTTCGCTGGTCTTCTGAGCCTGATGGAAGTCTTCTTGGATTTGGACCAAGTGTTACTAATCCTTTGACTGGAGAAATTATTTCTGGCGATGTAGTGAATAAGCTTCTTGCTGTTAAGGTTGGCTATAACTACAGAAAACTATATGGATATACTGAAGATAATGATCCTTTAATGCAATACATCACAAATTTAACTTTACATGAAGTTGGACATGTACTTGGTTTAAGACATAACTTTAGAGGTAGTTACTTATATAGTCCTAAAGAGATACATAATAAAGAGATTACCGGTAACACTCTTATGAGCTCGGTGATGGATTATGATCCAATAAATGTTGCTCCAGAAGGAACTGAACAGGGTATATTCTTTTCAACCGAACCTGGAGTCTATGATAAATGGGTAATTAAATTTGGATATACTCCCAATTTAACAGAGGATGAGAGAACAGCAATTCTAAGAGAGTCCATCAAAAAAGAACTAACATTTGGAACAGACGATGAAGCAATGTCATATCCTGGTAATAATATCGATCCTAGAACCAAAAGATATGATATGAGCAATGATCCAATAACATATGCTGAAGACATTGTAAAAATAGTTGATGAAAAGATTAATAAACTACCTGAAATTTTTTCAGATGAAGAAGGTTTTAATAACTATACAAATTCTTTTTATAGACTCATCAGAACTAAGGGGAGATTTTTGGAAACTGTCGCTCAACAAATAGGAGGAGTTTACATAAATAAAATTGCTTCAAGTCAAACTGAATTTGAAACTTTGGAGCCAGTACCTTATGAAAAACAAAAACAAGCATTCGAATTGCTAAAAGAAGAGGTTTTTTCAAATGGCGCAATGAATTATGATACTAAAATTCTTGCCAATCTTGTTTATGAAAGAGATACGGACAGTTACTATGCATCTTATGGTGATAATAATGATCCTGATTTTCATGCAATTGTTCTTGCAAGTCAAAGTAATATCTTAAGAAATATATTGCATCCTGCGGTAATGAAGAGATTAGTAAATAGCTCACTTTACGGAAATAAATATATGCCAGGTGAAGTTCTAAATGATCTAAACTCAGCCATTTTTGTTGCTGGGGAAGAACCTGATAGCTTTAAAAAGAATCTACAATCAACATATGTTGATTTATTGATAAAAGGTTTTAATGAAGCTCCTTATGATGACATTTCAAAAGCAGCAATTTTTTCTGCTCTAAAAGACGTACTTTCTTACAGCAGACAAAATAAATTTAAATCTAGCCATTTTGATTTAATATACTTTAACGTAAATAACTTTTTTGAAAGTAAGTAAAGTACTTATCTCTGTTAAATTGATCTAATTACTTTTGTTATTTTTTTAATTGCCCAATCTAATTCTTTTTTGGAAATCATTAATGGAGGAGCGAATCTTATTACAGATTTATGAGTTTCCTTACAAAGAAGACCCTCATTTAATAGCATTAAGCATAAATCTTTAGCATTAATATGTGAATCATTTAATTCCATCCCAATCCAAAGGCCCTTTCCTCTAACCTCTTTGATAATTTCATTATTTATTGACTGTAATTTTGATTTAAAGTATTGTCCAAGTTCTGCACTATTTTCAATTAAATTATCTTCAAATAACAACTCTAGAGCCCTTGTTGCTACTTTTGCTGCTAATGGATTACCACCAAAAGTTGAACCATGTGATCCAGGATTAAAGTATTTCATTAAATCTTTTGAGCCCAAGAAAGCTGAAATCGGTAATAATGCACCACCAAGAGCTTTCCCAAGAATTAAACCATCAGGAACTATATCTTCATGTTGATATGCAAATAATTTTCCAGTTCTGCCCAACCCTGATTGAATTTCATCTAAAATTAAAAGGATATTTTTTTCTATACATAGTTTACTCAGTTCTTTAAGCCATCCATCTTTAGGCACTCTTATACCCGCCTCACCTTGGATTGGTTCCACTAAAATAGCACATGTATTTTTATTAATTTTTCTTTCAAAAGATTCTATTGATATGCAATTATTTATAGATTCACAGTCGCATGATCCACAATAATTTGCGCTCTCAAATCCTGGAGTGAAAGGTCCAAAGCCATCTTTATACGAAGGGTCTGTAGAAAAACTAACAATCGTTGTTGTTCTCCCATGAAAATTCCCATCAGCTACAATAATTTCTGCTTTATTTTCTTCAATTCCTTTAGTGAAATACCCCCATCTTCTAGATGCTTTTATAGCTGTTTCAACTGCTTCAGCCCCTGTATTCATAGTTAGAGCACTCTCAAAACCTGCCACCTTTGTAAGTTTTTCTAAAAAATTTCCAAAAGGCTCTGTAAAGAATGCTCTTGAGGTTATGGCAAGATTTTCTGCTTGATCTTGAATAGTTTTGACTAATTCAGGGTGAGAATGTCCATGACTGACCGCAGAATAAGCCGAAACCATATCTAAATATTTATTGCCATCTACATCCCACAAATAAGCTCCTTTTCCTTTTTTAAGCACTACAGATAATGGAGCATAATTTTGTGCGCCAAAAAGGATTTCTTTTTTTATGTATTCGTCTTGTAAACTAGGAGGCATGAGTGTATTTTAACTGCATAAGTTTTATCATCAAGGAGTATATGTCTGATCAATCAACAACAAAATTTTTTATGATTGAACCAGATTCCTTCTATGCAAATGAAGAGACGTCCTACACAAATCATTATCAAGTAAAAGAAATAAAAGATTCACCGGAAATAATTGCTGAGAATGCTTTAAATGAATTTAATAATCTAAAAAGTTCAATTGAAAAAAAAGGTATTGAAATTATCAGTATGAAGGGTTCTAAAGACTGCCCTGATCATATTTTTCCTAATTGGTTCATTACTTTTTCAGATAAAACTATGCAAATTTTTAGCATGATGGCTCCAAATAGACGCACTGAAAAAAAACCCTATATGATTGAATATTTGAAAAAAACATACGAACTTACTGATGATATGTCTTATTTAGAGGAGAAAGAGATATTTCTAGAATCAACAAGTAGCATGGTTTTTGATAGAGTTAATAGAATAGTTTATGTCGGTATCTCCCCTAGAACTAATCCCGTACAGCTCATTTTGTGGTGTAGGAAGAATGATTATGAATTAATTTTATTTGAAACTGAGAGTCATATTGGTTCTCCTATTTATCATACTGATGTTCTTATGTATGTTGGAACAAATTTAATTGGGATATGTTTTGATGTTATTAAGCCTGAACACCGAGAGTA
>CACHRR010000013.1 GCA_902582355.1 uncultured SAR86 cluster bacterium | reverse complement strand
TCTAGGCCCATTTCTTCAGCAGTCCATATTGGTCTTATAGCTCTTGAATTTTCAGTACCGTAAATTTTTATCATACTTGTATCTATTTCAGAATATTTTACTATTTTTTATTGGTAATATTTACTCAAATATATTACCATAATATTCAATATACAAAGTTTTGCTATGAAAAAAGAAAATATTGCTTCAAAAATTAAAACAAAATTAGATACAAAATCAGAACAATATCAAAAAAATAAAGACATGATGTTGAAAAAACTCAAATTTTTAGATGGTCTTCTGGATTTAGCTGAAATTGGTGGGGGCTCTCATCACCATGAACGTTTAGCAAAGCGCGGGAAAATGCCTGTTAGGGAAAGAGTTATGAATGTTCTTGATCAAGATAGTCCTTTTTTAGAAATTCAGCCATTCGCAGCATATGGTACAACAAATTATCATGTTGGAGGCGGATGCGTCTCTGGAGTTGGAATAATTTCAGGAGTTGAGTGTGTAATTTTTGCAAATGATCCAACTGTTAAGGCAGGAGCAATGACTGTTTATGTTGGTGAAAAATGGAAGCGAGCAAAAGAGATTGCAAGAGATAATAGAATTCCTTTTATAAGTTTTGTTGAATCAGCTGGAGGTGATTTAAGTGTTGGTAATAATAAAAGTGATGTTCCACCAATTGCACCAAGTCTTCAACAAGGTCATTTTGCATCAACTGGAAGATTTTTTTATGAAATGACAGAATTATCAAAATTGAGAATTCCAGTTATTTCAGTTGTATTTGGCTCATCTACTGCTGGAGGGGCCTACCAACCAGGAATGTCAGATTACAATATTTTCATAAAGGATCAATCTAAAGCATTTCTAGCAGGGCCTCCTTTGGTTAAAATGGCAACTGGAGAGGAGTCTGATGATGAGACACTGGGAGGTGCTCAAATGCATTCAGAAGTCTCTGGTCTTTCAGACTACTTAGCAGAAGATGAAATGGATGCGCTCAGAATTTGTAGAGAGGTTGTATCTCACTTAAATTGGTCAAAAAAAGGTCCTGAACCAAAAATAAAGTCTTTAAATCCTGATTACAATAATGAAGAACTATTAGGCATCATGAGTGAAGATCTTAAATCTGCGGTTGACATTAAAGAAATTATTGCCAGATTTGTTGATGGTTCGAGATTTGAAGAATTTAAACCTTTATATGGTCCTTCACTTGTATGTGGCTGGTCTTCGGTCCATGGATATCAAGTTGGGATTATTGGCAACAATGGTCCTATTTATCCTGAGTCTGCTGAAAAAGGAGCTAGTTTTATTCAGTTGTGCAATAAAAGAGATATTCCTTTGATATTTCTCCATAATGTTACTGGATTTTTAGTTGGTAAAGATTTCGAAAGAAAAGGAATAATCAAAAAAGGTTCTCAGCTAATCAATGCTGTATCTAACTCAATGGTACCTCACATAACTTTTATTGTAGGAGCTTCATATGGAGCAGGAACTTATGCTATGTCTGGAAAAGCTTTTAACAATAGATTTACGTTTTTATGGCCAACAGCAAAAATTGCTGTCATGGGTCCAGAGCAGATGGCTGGAGTAATGTCAATTGTAAGAAAAGCAAAAGCTAAAAGAGATGGTAAAAAGTTTGATAAAAAAGCTGATGAACAACTTAAAGCAATGGTAATTGATTACCTTGAAAAATTATCTCATGGACTTGTGGCCAGTAGCATGCTAACTGATGATGGAATTATTGATCCAAGGGATACTAGGAATGTAATTGGATTTTGTTTATCAATTATTGCAAATAATGTTGTCGAGGGTGCTAAAGAATATGGAGTATTTAGATTATGATCTTTGATTCTCTTTTAATAGCAAACAGGGGTGAGATTGCATGCAGGATTATTAAAACTGCAAGAGAAATGGGTATCAGATCTATAGCTGTTTATGTAGATGCGGACAAAAATTCTCTTTTCGTAAAAAATGCAGATGAATCCATAAGATTAAAAGATGGTGGATATCTTGATGGAAATCAAATAATTAAGGCCGCAAAAATATCTGGTGCTCAAGCAATTCATCCTGGATATGGATTTTTATCAGAAAATGCTTCATTCGCAAGAAAAGTAAAGAAAGAAAAGATAATTTGGGTTGGTCCATCTCCAAATGTCATTTCAGTTATGGGAGATAAATTAAAAGCAAAAGAATTAGCGATTAAAGCAAATGTTCCTACACTGCCAATGACATCAAAGCCAAGTGAAGCAAAACAAATTGGGTACCCTCTTCTAATTAAGGCTGCTGCTGGAGGTGGTGGAAAAGGAATGAGAATTGTTAATCAATCAAAGGATCTTAAGGAATCTATTGTAAGTGCTCAAAGAGAGGCAAAAAGTGGATTCAATGATGAAAGAATCTTTATTGAAAGGTATGTAGAAAAATCTAGACATATTGAAATTCAAATTTTAGGTGATTCTAAGGGAAATATTGTTCACTTAGGAGAAAGAGAATGCTCAATTCAAAGAAGACATCAAAAAATAATTGAAGAGTCTCCATCCCCAAGGATTTCAGCTGAAGTAAGAAATAATATGGGTGAGGCAGCTGTCAAACTTGCGAAACAAATTAAATATGAATCTGCCGGCACAGTAGAGTTTCTTTTTGATGATAAAACTGAAGAATTTTGGTTTTTAGAGGTTAATACAAGGCTTCAAGTTGAACATCCAGTTACTGAAGAAGTTACAGGTATAGATTTAGTCTATGAGCAACTTAAAATTGCAAGAGGCGAATCCCTTGAATTTGATCAAAAAGATATAACATGGACAGGATCATCAATCGAAGCAAGACTATATGCTGAAGATCCAAATAATGATTTTCTACCAGAAATTGGAACATTAATTGCTTTCGAGAAAAATAATTCTGCAGAGGCTAGGTGGGATACAGGAGTAAAGAATGGAACGGTAATTGGAACAGATTTTGATCCCATGCTTGCAAAAATAATATCGTATGCTCCAAATAGAACTGATGCTGCCGGTAAATTAGCAAAAGCTCTAGAGTCAGCTCATATTGGTGGTGTAAAAACAAATAGAGATTTTTTAGTAAATTGTTTAAAAACTAAAGAGTTTTTAAATGGAGATACTACCTCAGATTTTATTGAAAGAGTAAAACCCAGTAGAAAGCTCGAAATTAATCAATCACAAATTGAGCATGCTTGTGCTATTGCAGCAATGTGGATACAACAACAGAATAGAAATAATTCTAATGTAGCAAAGTTTATGCCGTCCGGTTGGACAAATGGAAGATTACCGAATCAAAAAGTAACTGTTGAATTTGAAAATACTGAATATGATTTTCAGTATAAACAACAACGAGATCAAAAATTTCTTTTCTCAAATGATAAGGAAGCATACATTTATTCGTGTGATGAGGATGGAATAGATATGATCTTTGATGGCAAAAGACACTATTCAAGAGTAACGACATCAAAAAATAATATATTGGTACATATGCCATTTGGTGATGTGATGCTTCAATCAAAACCTAGATTTAAAATGCCAGGTACTGAAGTTACTATTGGCGGACTCATTGCTCCTATGCCAGGAAAGGTTATTGATGTAAAAGTTAAAAAAGGTAAGAAAGTAAAGGCTGGTGATACCTTAGTCATACTTGAAGCAATGAAAATGGAACACTCAATTAAAGCAGCTGAAGATGGAACAGTATTAGAACTATTAATTTCGGTAAATGATCAAGTTGAAAATGGTGCTTTATTGATGGTGGTTAAATAATTAAAAAATGCGGAATTTAGATTACCAAAATAATTCACAAGATAATAAAAATTCAAGAATCTACACAAAAAGGCATTATGAAATTATAGATGCTCTAGAAAGATTACTTGAACAAGGCGTTCCAGACTTAACTATGTCTGAAATGGCTAAGAAACTAAAAATTTCTTTGAGAACACTTTATGAGATTGCTCCAAGCAGAAATAAATTAATTTTAATGACAATGGATAATATCCTCAAAAAATTAGGCAAATTTGCAATGGATTCTGTGGAAGGAATTGATTCACCGATTAATAAATTAGAACAATATCTTTTTATAGTCAATCAAGCTGTTGGTCAAAAGTTTGATAGATTCTTAATAGATATGGAAAAAATTAATGGGTCAAAAACAACAGCTGATTATCATGAAAACTTTATAAAAAATTATATTGAAAAACTTTTAGAAGAGGCGATTGAAAAAAAAGAAATTAAATCTATTGATGTTAAAGCTTTTTCAATACTCCTAGGAGGAATAGGAAGAGAATTTTTTAAAGAGGAAAATAAAAATTCAATAAATTTAACACCGGAAGAATCTGCAAATTCAATTACAAGCATAATATTGAATGGAATTAAATTAGAAAATTAATGAAAAAAGAGAATATAAAAATTGCTAATTGTAGTGGATTTTATGGGGATAAATTATCTGCAGCAAAAGATTTAGTTGATGGAGGTCCCATAGATGTTTTGACCGGTGACTATCTTGCTGAATTAACAATGGCGATTCTCTTTGGTCAAAAAATGCAAAGAGGAGAAGACAAAGGCTATGTTGGAACCTTTTTGAAACAAATCAATCAAGTTGCAAAGTCATGTAAAGAAAAAAATATCAAGATTGTAAGTAATGCTGGTGGATTAAATCCAAAGTCTATGACCATTGAGATTGAGAAAATTTTGAAAGAACAATCAATAGATATGAAAGTAGCCTACATAGATGGAGATGATTTAATTTCTGAAATTGCCAATTTAAAAAAATCAGGAGAAGACTTTAAGAATATTGATAAAGACGTAAAATTAGATGAATCTGGTTACTCGCCACTAACTGCGAATGCATATCTAGGTGCTTGGGGTATAAAAAAGGCTTTAGATAAAGGCGCTGATATTGTTGTCTGTCCAAGAGTAACAGATGCAGCTGTAGTAATTGGACCAGCAGCATGGAAATTTAATTGGGAAAGAGACAACTATGATGCTTTAGCAGGAGCTCTTGCTGCAGGTCATATTATTGAATGTGGGTGCCAAGCAACCGGAGGAAATTATGCTTTTTTTAAAGAAGTTAAAAGTTTCAATAATGTTGGTTATCCAATTGCTGAAATATATGAAGATGGAAGTTTCTATATTACAAAACATCCTGATACAGGAGGTTTAGTTTCCACTGGAACAGTTACTGCACAACTTTTATATGAAATAAATTCACCAGCATATGTGAATCCAGATGTTATAGCTCATTTTGATACGTTGAAAATTGAGGAAGTGGAAGAAGATAGAGTCTATGTCTCTGGTTGCAGAGGAAGTTCACCGCCTGATAAACATAAAGTATGTATTAACCTTGCAGGAGGTTTTAGAAATGGAATGGAGATCATATTGACTGGTCTTGATATAGAAGACAAAGCAAAAGTTTTTACAGATGCTTTATTTAATTCAGTTGGGGGCAAAAAACAATTTGATGAAGTTTCTATTCAGCTTTATCGAACAGATAAAGAAAATCCAAATAGTAATGAAGAAGCAATGGCATCCCTTTTAGTTTCAGTAAAATCAAAAGATCAAAACTTAGTTGGCAGGCTATTTAGCGCAAAAATAATTGAACTAGCTTTAGCAAATATTCCAGGTTTTTTTGCACAAGGCGGCGTAAAATCCAGTGGACCAGTAGTCGTTTATTGGCCAGCTTTAGTGGATAGTAAGCATATTAAAGAAAAGGTGCATATTGATGGCGAAGTAATAGAGGTTATACCAACAAGTCAATTGGAATTAGAGGAAATTTATTATCAGAAAGAGCCAATTAAAATTGAAAAGATTAAAAAAGAAGATAAGAAAGAAATCTACTTTGGTGAAATTTATGGAACAAGATCTGGTGACAAAGGAGGCTGTGCTAACCTTGGTGTTTGGGCCAAAAATTCTCAATCTTTTGCTTTTCTTTATGATTTTTTAACGGTAAAAAAACTCAAAGAGTTACTGCCAGATTTAAAAAAATATAAAATTGAAAGATTTGAATTGGCTAATATAAATTCTCTTAATTTTAATATTCATGACATATTGCAAGATGGAGTATCTTCGAATGACAGAAAAGATGGACAAGCCAAATCTTTAGGTGAATATTTGAGAGCAAAAAAAGTCAAAGTTCCACAAAGAATTATTGGAGATATAAGATGAAAAAATTATCTTTAGATGGTCTCATATTTAAAGCAACAGAATTAAAAATTAAAAATAACATCATGAATATCACGCTAAATAGGCCTGAAAAAAAGAATGCTTTAAATAATGTAATGATGAATGAAATTAACTATGCTTTAGCGTATGCAAAACAAGAAAAATCCATAAGAGTGGTGATTATTTCTGCTAAAGGTGATGTTTTTTGTGCCGGTGCAGATTTATCTAGAAGCAAATCTGAATCAAATGTACCAAAATTAGATAATGCTGATGACATAAGCTTGTCTTTAAGGCATTTATACAAACCTGTTATTTGTAAAGTTCAAGGTCCAGTTTTAGCTGGAGCCCTTTTGATAGTATGTAATTCGACTCATGCAATTGCAGTTAATGAAGCAACATTCTCGGCACCTGAAATACACAGAGGATTATGGCCATTTATGGTTATGGCTGGATTATTTCGAGTTATGCCAAAAAGAGCTGGTCTTGATTTTATAATGCGTGGTAAACCAATTAATTCAAAAAAAGCTGAAGACTGGGGTTTAGTAAATGAATCTGTAAAAAAAGAAGAACTTGACGAAAAAGTTGATAAACTTGCTTATGAACTTGCGAGTTTAGCGCCCGAAACAATGAAATTTGGCCTTGAGGCATTTGAGAAACAAGATTCAAAAAGTTTTGATGATGCCCTTCCATACTTAAAAGAACAAATAGCAAAATGTTTTGAAGGTAAGGATGCTAAAGAAGGTATAACTGCCTTTCTTGAAAAAAGAAAACCAAACTGGGATTAATAAGGAAACTTTATGGATTTAAATTTTGGAAAAAAATATAAAGATTTTACAAAAGAAGTAAAAGATTTTTGTAAAAAATATAAAGGTATACATTTTACAGACTCGTCTAGAGTACCTTTAAATGGTTCATTTAAATCAGGTGAAATGAAAATGACTAGATCAGATTGGCAAAAAATACTTATTAAAAAAGGTTTTTTTGCAAGATCAATTCCTGAAGAATATGGTGGTTATGGTGGAGAGAATGACATTATTAAAACAAGAATAATTGCAGAGGAATTTGCCAAATCAAAAATGCCATCACCAATGGGTGGTCAAGGGATTGATATGCTTGTTCCAACTCTTTTAGAACTCGGAAATGAAGAACAAAAACAAAAATATATAAAACCAACATTACACGGAGAAATTATTTGGTGTCAGGGTTATTCAGAGCCTAACGCAGGAAGTGATTTAGCAAGCCTTCAGACAAAGGGTGAACTGATTGATGGAAATTGGGTAATAAATGGACAAAAAATTTGGACTAGTACCGCCCAGTTTTCACAAATGATGTTTTGTCTGGTTAGAACTGAGCCCAATGCTCCTAAACATGCTGGAATAAGTTATTTATTAATTCCAATGGATACTCCAGGCATTGAGGTTAGGCCTTTAGTCGATATGACTCTAAATGCTGGATTCAATGAAGTATTTTTTACCAATGTCACAATTCCTGAAAATAATATTGTCGGTAAACGAGGTGAAGGTTGGGCTGTAGCAAATGCAACATTAAGTCACGAAAGAGGATCTCTTTCAGATCCAAATGCAATGATGAATAGACTAAATTCGCTTATTGAAAGAATGAAACAAGAAACTGTTAATGGTGAAAAAGTGATTAATAATCCAGTCTACAGAGATAAACTTATGAAAATTCAAGGAAAAGTAATTGCTTTTCAATCAAACTCACTAAGAGTCCTATCCGCTAAAGTAAATAAAAATCAAGATGTAAAGATTGCCGGTATGATACAAAAACTTGTTGGCACAGAGTTGAGACATGAGCTTGAAGGTTTCGCTATAGATATTATGGGTGAACTTGGGACACTTTATGAAAATAGTCCCAATATTAGGGATGGTGGATCTTGGCAAGTTGCATATATGTATTTTCTTGGATTAATAATTGGTGGAGGAACAAGCCAAATTCAAAAAAATATTATCTCCGAAAGGGGTCTTGGAATGCCAAAAGAACCAAAAGTTCAGCAAGGAGCATAATATGTACTTTGGATTATCCGAGGATCAGATATTTTTTCAAGATAACGTGAAAAAATTTCTTGAAGATAATGCTCCTATAGATGTTATTAGAAAAATTGCAAATGAAGATGACAAAAAAACCAAACAAGATCTTCATAATGGAATTATAACTTTAGGTATTAATAACATTTTGATTCCTGAAGCATATGGTGGGCTTGGACTGGATCTTCTTTTTGCAACTGCCGTTGCACAAAGTCTAGGGGAAGGTATTGCTACCCTTCCCTTCGCAGGCTCTTACGTTATGGCTCCCTTAGCAATTAAATATGGTGCTAATGAGAAGCAAAGAAATTTTTATTTAAACGAAATGTCTAAAAATAATATTAGCTTTAGTGTTGGTTTTTCAGAATTTTTTGGATCAAGAAATGAATCTGAGTTAAACTTTTCAAATAGTAAAGTAAGTGGTAAAACTTTTTTTGTTTTGGATTTTGATTATGCATCTCACATAATGGTATCCAATAAAGATGGTCGAATCGGCATTGTTTCTCTGGACTCAGATGGAATTGAAGTTGTAGATCTGATTACGGTTGATAGAACTAGGATGTTCAAAGAAATAATTTTTAAAAATGCTGAAATAGATATATTAGAAAATACTAAAAACTCTAATGAAGCAGTTAATAATGCTATTGATGCTGGAAGAATAATTATTGCTGCTGATTCATTGGGTGCATCAAAAATCATGCTTGAAAAAGCTATAGAATATTCGAAGGAACGAAAGCAATTTAATAGAGCTATCGGATCATTTCAAGCAGTCAAACACATGTGTGCTGAAATGGCTTCGGAATTAGAACCATGTTTTGCACTTTTGTGGCATGCAGCTCATTCTTTTGATAATAATGAAGAAAATAAAAAAATTATGGTATGTCACGCTAAATCTCATATCTCTGATATTTCTAAGATGGTTTCAAAAAAGGCAACTGAAGTTCATGGTGGTATGGGTTTCACAGATTTGCTAGGATTGCATTATTGGTTTAAAAGAATTGGAGTCAATAGACACATTCTTGGAACTCCGGAAATAGTTAGAGAGGAAGCTGCGTCAGCTCAAAACCTTTAAAAAAATATGATAAATTTTAAACTTATATTTATTTCTCTATTTTTATGTACTCTTGCTTTTTCAGATGATTACATAAAAATTGAGTTGAGTGATTCTAAAAATAAATTAAGCAAGGAAGTCTTTCAAAAACTTCAAAAAAATCACTATTTAAAAAAAATAAATACTAATGATTTAAATGAGCGTTATTTCGAGGCTATCATCCAAAAATTTGATGAAAACAAAAATTTATTTCTTGAAGAAGAAATACAAACATATTTAAAACAATCAAGAAATGTTAATGAAAATTATTTTGATATAAAGCTTGCATACGAACTAATAAATCTTTACTTTGAAAGGTTAATACAATATTCCAAGTATCAAATTTCACTTGTCAAAAAAGATAGCTTTGATTTTTCTAAACATGAATTTTTAGATATTTACTATGAAGACAATCAATGGCAATCGAACCTTGATGGCCTTAAAAATATATGGAGATTGGAAACTAAAAATGATCTGCTTGCATTAAAGTTATCAGACTCTTCAAGCTCAAAGCCTCAAAATGATCTAATAAAAAGGTATCAGAATAGAATTAGAAGGATAAATCAACAAAAAGAAGAAGATATTTTTTCTTTGGCAATAAATATACTTACTAACCAATTTGATCCTCATTCCTCATACTTATCTCCAAGATCCGCAGAAGATTTTGAACTTAATATGAGTTTAAAATTAAGTGGAATTGGAGCACTTCTTGGAATTGAGGATGATTATACAAAAATAATTAATTTAGTTCCTGGTGGACCAGCTGAGAAATCTGGAAGAATAAATCCAGAGGATAGAATTACAAAGATAAGACAAAATGGTTCATCTGAATTTGTAGATGTTGTTGGATGGAGAATTGATGAAGTTGTTGATCTAATAAGAGGTGAAATTGGAACAGAAGTTGAGATAGAGTTTATAGAGTTTGATTCAACTGATAATTCAACAAAATTAGTGAAGCTTAAAAGAGAAGAAATAAAACTTGAGGATAGAGCTGCAAAATCAAAAGTAATTAATATCAACAATAATAGAATAGGAATTATAGATCTCCCTTCTTTTTATATAGACTTTGAAGAATATCAAAAGAAAACTAAAGACTATAAAAGTAGTAGCAATGATGTAAAAAAAATTCTTGAGGATTTTAATGAATCTAAAGTAGATGCAGTTATTTTAGATTTAAGAAATAATGGTGGTGGTGCGCTTATTGAAGCCAATAAAATTATTGGGCTTTTTGTCTCATCTGGTCCAACAGTTCAGGTAAAACAAAGTAGAGGCTATGTTCAGCCCTATGGGTCTTCTGGAAGTATTCAAGTATGGGATAAACCGTTATTGATTTTAGTTAACAGATATTCTGCATCTGCGTCTGAAATTGTTGCAGGTGCCATTCAAGATTATAAAAGAGGTATAGTGGTTGGACAGAAGACATTTGGAAAAGGAACAGTCCAGACTCTTGAGAATCTTTCAGAAGGACAAATTAAAATCACTGAATCAAAATATTATAGGGTGAGTGGGATGAGTACTCAAAATAAAGGTGTTATTCCAGATATTGAACTCCCAGTTACCTGGGATATCAACACTGTTGGTGAAAGCTCATATCCTACTGCAATGCCATGGGATGTAATTAGGCCATACCGGCATAAAAAATATCAAATGAATCCTGGTCTAATCAATGACCTTGAAAGTAAATATGAACTAAGGCTAATTAAAGAGCCAAACTTAGATTATTTAAAAAAAGTAAGAAATAGATATGACTT
>CACHRR010000012.1 GCA_902582355.1 uncultured SAR86 cluster bacterium | reverse complement strand
CGCTCATATCATTGATGCAATGTTAGATAGAAACCCAAATTTACCACCTGAGGAAGTTGAGGATATTATTATGGGATGCGGCAACCCTGAAGGTGCTCAAGGTCATAATGTTGGCAGAAATGCAGCAGTATTATCAAAATTACCAATAACAACAGGAGGAACAACAATAAATCGATATTGTTCTTCAGGGCTTCAATCAATATCAATGGCAGCAGGTCAAATTATGGCGGGTTCCTACGACACAATTATTGCAGGTGGCGCAGAAACAATCTCAATGATGAATATGAATATGGATAATTTTGTAAACGAGAGACTTGCCCAAGACTCGCCTGGAATTTATTTTCCAATGGGTATGACCGCGGAGGTTGTTGCAAAAAGATATGAAGTATCTAGGGAAGCACAGGATGAATATGCTTATGAAAGTCAAATGAGAACTGCAGCAGCCCAGCAATCCGGTGGCTATGATGATGAAATCATTCCTATGAATACGAAAATGCTTTTAATGAATAAAGAGACTGGTGAATCAAAAGAAATAGACTATACTGTTGATAAAGATGAATGCAACAGACCAGAAACTACTCTAGAAGGTCTATCTTCCCTTAAACCCGTTTTTGATCCTGAAAATGGCTCGGTAACCGCAGGTAACTCATCTCAATTATCTGATGGCGCATCGGTTACATTAGTAATGTCAGAAGATAAAGCAAAAGAGTTAGGTCTAAAACCATTAGCATATTTTAGAGGCTTTACCACAATGGGGTGTGAGCCAGATGAAATGGGAATTGGTCCAGTTTACTCTGTACCAAAACTTCTTAAAAATTATAATATGTCAATGGATGATATTGATATCTGGGAACTTAATGAAGCTTTTGCTGTCCAGGTTGTTTATTGTAGAGATAAGTTAGGCTTATCAATGGATAAGCTAAATCTTGATGGTGGATCAATATCTATCGGCCATCCTTTTGGAATGACTGGTTCCAGACAAGTCGGCCACCTTGTAAGGCAACTAAATAGTTTAGATAAACAATTCGGTGTCGTTACAATGTGCATCGGTGGAGGTATGGGTGCTAGTGGTTTATTTGAAAGATATCCTTCTTGATATCAGAATTATCAATTTTAGATTGTTTTCAACACTTAGTTGATAAAAAGTCAGATAAGCTTATAGTTGGTTCTGGTGATGATGCAGCAGTAATTAAATCGCAAGATAAAGACCTAGTTCATTCAGTTGATATTTCTAAAATTAATACTCATTTTCCAAAAGATACCAGACCAGAGGATATAGCATATAGGTCAATTGCTGTTGCATTAAGTGATTTGGCTGCAATGGGAGCTTATCCATCATTCATATCAATTGGTTTAACTTCAAATAGTTCTGATCTAGGTTGGTATAAAAAATTTACTTCTGGAGTAGAAAAAATATTAAATGAATATCAGATGCATTTAGTAGGTGGAGACATTACAAAAGGTGAAGTAAGTGTATGTGTAAATGTTTTTGGCTATGCCTATGAAAAGAATATTTTGAGGTCTACTGCAGAAATTGGAGATTTAATTTTTATAACAGGTGCATTGGGTGAGGGCCGACAAGGACTATCTGATTGGAAAAATAAAGAAAAGTCAGAGTACATTCAAAAATTTTTTAACCCAAAAATTTCTTTTTGTAAGAGTGAGTATATCTCAAAGTATGCCACAAGCTGCATTGATATATCAGATGGATTAATAAAAGATTTAGGAAGTATATGTAAAAAATCAGGTGTTGGAGCGGAAATTATTTTTGAAGAAATACCAATTACTAACGATATCGATGATCTATACTATGGAGATGACTATAAGCTTTGTTATACTTGTTCGCCTAGGCAAATAGATAACAAATTAATTTCAAAAGACTATCTTATTGGAAAAATAACATCACAAAAAGAACTTTTAGTTAGAAAAGAAAATTTAATTTTTGATTTTAAAAAAAACGGATGGGATTCATTTGCCTAAAAAGATCGGAATTATTGGAGGTGGGATAACAGGCTTAATTGTTGGCATTTTCCTTGCAAAAGAAGGACATAAAGTATCAATATACGAAAAAAATTCATTGCTAAGCCAAACAAGTTCTAAAACTACTAAATTACTTCATGGAGGATTAAGATATCTTGAAAATTTTCATTTCAATGAAGTAAAAAATGGACTAAATGATAGATCATGGTGGCTAGAAAATTTTCCAAAACATACAACAAAATTAAAGATATCCATTCCTTTTAAAAGCTTCCTTTCTTTTGCCCTATTTAAGTCATTTGTTGGAATTAAGTTATATGGAATTCTTGCTGGCTCAAAAAATTTAGGTAGCGATAACTTCTATACGTTGCCTAAAGATGAAGAATCTTCATTAAAAAATGAATATAAAACCTTTCTCTCTTTTTTTGATGGAACCATGGATGATGTGTCTCTAGGAAATGAATTGATCCAGTCAGCTAAAGATCTAAAAATAGATTTATTAGAGAATACAGAAGTTACTAATTTTGATAGACATGGAATGATTAATGGATGGAAATTCGACAAAATTATTTTAGCAGTGGGTCCATGGTCAAAAATACTACTTGAACAAAATAATATAGAAAGTGAAAGAGATATAGATTTTATAAAAGGTAGCCATTTAATTGTTGACAGACAAACTGACTCAGGCTTAATGTTTTCTAGTATATGTAAGTCCCGTTACATTTTTGCTTTACCATACATGGGAAGAACTTTGTTAGGAACAACTGAGGAAAAAGTTAAACATCCTGATCTTGCGGAGATAAGTAAAAATGAAATAAATTATCTCATTGATAGTTATAATCAGATTCTAAAAAAACCTATAATGATTTCTGATATAATTGGCTCATATTCTGGAGTAAGACCACTTATAAAATCTAATTACAATTATCACAAGTCCTCAAGAGATTTTTTTATCCAAAAAAATAAGTCTCTCTTTACTATTTTTGGTGGCAAATGGACAACCTCACCTTCAATTGCAAGAAAAATTGTTACAATGATTTAAAATGCATAAGTTTCCCAATTTAAAAAATCCAATTCATTTTTTGGCAACACTAGGAGGTATTGGATTAGCTCCATTAGCTCCTGGAACAGCAGGTAGTATTTTTGGGTGGATCCTTTTTATAGTTTTATCTCATTATATTGATTTTATTTTAGGTCTTTTAGCTGCTGTAGCAGTTCTAGCTATTTTGATCTCAAGTGAAGCATCAAAAAATCTAGTTGAAAAAGATCATAAATCTATTGTTATTGACGAATTTACTGGTATTTGGCTAGCAATGGTTCCAGTACTTTATATTGCATCAACACAATATGAAAGAATTTTATATGCTGTATTAGCACTAATTTTTTTTAGAATATTCGATATTTTTAAGCCTTATCCAATTTCATATATTGATAAAAATTTGAAGAATGGTTTTGGTATTGTTTTGGATGATATTGTAGCAGGTATTTATGCAGCAATTTTTGCTTCGTCTATAACACTCTACTTAATTTAGATTTAATACTTTTTATATCTAACCCTGCATCGATTAACATCTCTTCTCTTGACGCGTGTTCAATAAACTTATCAGGTATTCCGAAAAGAACAGACTTTATATTTAAATTTTCTTTTGATGCAAACTCCTGAACAGCACTTCCAGCTCCACCCATGACTGATCCATCTTCAAATGAAATAAACAGTTCAGCTTGATTGAGAAGTTTTTTTAGTAGTTTTTCATCTAAAGGTTTTACAAAACGCATGTCAACCAAAGTAGCTTTTAAGTAATTTGATATTTCAGTTGCCTCTTTTAAAAGAGTTCCAAAATTTAATATGACAATTTTTGAGCTTTCGTCCTTTATAAGATTTGCTTCTCCTATTTTAAGAGCCTTAAGGTCTTTTTTGATATTACTGTTTGGTCCAGCACCCCTAGGATACCTAACCGAGGCTGGTCCTTTGTGTAAGTAAGCAGTAGTTAGCAATTTCCTTGTTTCATTTTCATCTGATGGAGTACAGATCAACATATTTGGAATACATCTTAAATAGGCAATATCATAGTTTCCAGAATGGGTTGGGCCATCTTCGCCAACTAGACCAGATCTATCCAATGCAAATGTAACATCAAGATTTTGAACTGCTACATCATGTATTAATTGATCATATCCTCTCTGTAAAAATGTTGAATAGATTGCAACAACTGGTTTTTTCTTTTCTACAGATAATCCTGCTGCAAATGTAATAGAATGTTGTTCTGCTATTGCAACGTCAAAGTATCTATCTGGAAATTTTTTACTAAATTCTACAAGACCTGAACCTTCTCTCATAGCAGGAGTTATTCCAACAAGACTATCGTCAGCTTCGGCCATATCAATAATCCATTCTCCAAAAATATCTTGATATTTTTTTTGCTTTGATTTCTTATCTTTTATTGAATTTATTTTACCAATTGCATGAAATCCTATTCGATCAGACTCAGCCAAATCAAGCCCTGCTCCTTTTTTTGTGATTATGTGTAAGAATTGAGGACCTTCGAAATCTTTCAAATTCGAAATAACTTCTTTCAATTGCTTTAAATTATGACCATCAATTGGCCCAATATAATTTAATCCCAACTCTTCAAAAATAGTTCCAGGCGCAACCATTGCCTTCATTTGTGTTTCTACTTTTCTGGCAAGATGATAAGCCTGAGGTAGTGGTTTTAGAAAGCTAGCACCACTTTTTTTTATTCCTTTATATGTTTTTGAGGCCCATATTCTTGAAAAATAATTGGATAAACCTCCAATGTTTTCAGATATTGACATGTCGTTATCATTCAAAACTATTAAGACATTAGGTTTTAAATGTCCGATATGACCTAATGCTTCAAAAGCCATTCCAGCTGTCATTGCTCCATCGCCAATTACAGCAACATGTTTTTTATCTGGATTAGATTCTATAGAACCAATTGCCATACCAACAAGAGCACTCAATGATGTACTTGAATGGCCAACACCAAATACATCATATTCACTTTCTGATCTTGAAGGAAAGGGTGCAAGTCCATCTTTTTTTCTAATAGTTTCAATTTTATTTTTTCTGCCAGTAAGAATTTTATGAGGATATGCTTGATGCCCAACGTCCCATATTAAATTGTCATAAGGAGTGTTATAAAGATGATGAAGTATTATTGTTAATTCAATAACTCCCAATCCGCCTCCTAAATGTCCGCCGCTTTGGCCAACCGAATAAAGCAAGAACTCCCTTAACTCATTTGCAAGAGTTTCAAGTTGACTTAAAGATAAAGATTTTAGGTCAGATGGATAATTAACTGAGTCTAAAAGAGGTGTATTTGGTTTTTTAACCGGGATGCTCTTAAAAATTTTCAATTTATCTTTCTCTATATGTAATATATTTTGCTAACTCTATCAACAAATCAGCATCTTCTAATTCTATTGCTTCAACATCTTGTATTGCAGATTGTGTAAGCTTTTTAGATTCTTTTATTGATTCTTCAAGGCCTAAAACATTTGTATATGTTGCTTTGCAATTCTTTCTATCTGAGTTAGTACTTTTTCCAAGTATTTCTTTGCTTGATGTCACTTCTAGAATATCATCTGTTATTTGAAAAGCTAATCCAACTTTTTTACTAAAGTTTGCTAAGTGCTCTATTACATATTGATCTTCATTTCCGATCTGACCAAGCATTACAGCACATTCAATAAGTTTACCTGTCTTTAGTTTATGAATGTCCTCAATTAATTTTTTATTTATTTTTTCTTTTTCAGTATTTATATCAAGATATTGCCCATACACCATTCCATTTTTACCGCAAGCATTACTGATCATTTTTATTGCTTCAATTCTATATTTTGGTTCTATAGATTTTTCGTCACAAATAACTTCGTAAGCAAGAGTTTGTAATGCATCACCCGCTAAAATTGCATTTGCTTCACCAAACTTAATATGATTCGAGTCTTGACCTCTTCTCAAATCATCATCATCCATGGAAGGTAAGTCGTCATGAATTAATGAATAAGTATGCATTAACTCAATTGCAGTAGCGAGAGATAAAAGACTTTCGTCTGCAACATCTTCATTAATTTTTCCAGATGCGATTACTAATGATGCTCTAATCATTTTGCTATTACCCAAAGCAGAATATAACATTGCTTCCTCAACGAAATTTGAGTTTCCAATTGACTTTAGAATATTTTCAGATAATTGATCTCTTGTACGAGATAGAAATTTTTGCAACACTTTAATTAGATTTTTTCAATATCTGAGGATGAGCCATCATCAAGAAGTTTTTTAATTTTTAGTTCAGCATTTTGTAGTTGTTGTTGGCACTCTTTAACAAGATTAATACCTTTTTCAAATGACTTTACTGAGTCCTCTAGATTAATATTTTCGTCTTCTAGTTTTTCGATAATAGATTCAAGCTCTTTAAGTGATAATTCAAAATCTATTTTTTTATCTTTAGCCATATTTTATTGTATGTCATTCGCTGTTGATTTAAATAATTTTTTATATTCATTTCTTAAAGCATAAGGCAGGGATAATACAGCAGGAGTCAATATTAATGTCATAAAAGTACTAAAACCCAATCCCCAGACAATAGAAACTGCAAGGTTTGACCACCAATCTACAACTCTACTACCCATAACAACATCTCTAGAAATAATATCTATACTAACTCCCATTGCCAATGGCATCAAACCAAAAATTGTGGTGAGAGAGGTCAAAATAATTGGCCTCAGTCTTTGCTTGCATGCATTAATAATATGTAATGATTGTTCAATTTGTGGTGATTCTTCTCTTAATTTATTGAATGTATCAATTAATACGATATTATTATTAACTACAATACCAGCAAGAGTAACTATAGAGATGCCAGTCATAGTAGTGCTAAATGATTTACCTGTTATTAAAAGGCCGAGTAAAACACCAACAAAAGAAATTGTGACCGCTGATAAAATTATAAAAGACTGATAAAAGCTATTAAATTGAGTAATAAGCATTAGTAACATCATAAATATTGCTGTTATGCCTGCAAGAATAATAAATCTATTAACATCTGCAGTCTCCTCAGCCATTCCACTAAACTGATAGCTAATCCCTGGACCAAAATCTGAAGACTCTAACCACTTATTTATTTGATTAATTTTCTGAGATACTTTCGATTCATCTTCTGTTCCCGCACCAATTTCTTGAAAATATTTACCATTTTTACGATTAACAGTTTGACGATTTTCTTTTGGAATAACTTCTACAAATGAACTTACTGGAACAGTACCTTGTTTTGTAACTACATTAAGATCTCGAATGCCTGTAATTGTTCTATCTGAATCTGGGAATTTTGCCCTAATTTCAACTTCATCTTTAGCATCATCTGGACGATACTCTCCAACTTTAAAGCCGGTTGTCAACATTTGAACTAAAGCACCAACATCACTGACACTGACTCCTAATTGAGCAGCTTTTTGTTTATCAACTTCAACGCTCCATTCCACTGACGGATATGCTTTTGATGAATAAATATTATTCAAACCGCTAATTCCACTTCGCATATAATTTTCAATTCTAATAACTGCCTCATTTACTTGTTCTTCAGTTTCTCCATAAACATCAAGTTCAATAGGAGAGTCAAAAGAGGGACCACCTTCATCGGCTTCAATTTCAACAGTGATACCGGGCATATCTTTAGTTGACTCTTTTAATAGATCCATAATTTCAAATCCTGATATTTTTGTTTGTGAAGGTTCTAATGTTTCAACAAAACCACCCCCAATTCTATCAGCGCCAGATTCCCACCAATTTGTTCCAGACCTCAGATAAACATTTTGAATGCCTTCTACTTCTAAAAATCTTTTCTCAACTTCTTCAATGATTTCTTTTGTTTCAAGTGCTGAAAAATTACCTCTAGCTTTGACAGTTACATTGGCTTGTATAGGATCAACAATTGCAAAATATATTGTACCCATTCCAGAAATCGAATAACTCAAGATAATTATTAATAAAATGGATAATACTCCTACAACAGTCTCGATTGGGTTTTTTACAAACCTTTTGATGTATTTGCCATACCAATTAGTCATCTTTACAAATATTGATATATGACCGTCATTATTATTCAAAGCAGATTCCTTTTGGCCAAAGTATGATCCTAAAACAGGAATTACGATTAATGAGTAAAATAGCGAAGCTGAAAGGACAAAAAATATTGTAATTGGAAGGTATTTCATGAATTGTCCAGTGAAACCTGGCCAAAACATCATTGGTATAAAGGCTGCAAGTGTTGTTCCTGTGGATGCTATTATTGGATAAAACATTCTCTTAGATGCAAGTGTATATCCTTCTATACGTGACAAACCTTCTGCTATTTTTTTATCTGCATATTCAGTAATGACTATTGAGCCATCAATTAACATTCCCATTCCTAAAAGCAATCCCATCATCACTAAGAAGTTAACTTCCATATTTAATGTATACAAAATTAAATAAGTCATTAAAAAACAAAAAGGTATTGAAAGCCCAACTAACATAGAAACTCTAGTGCCCATGCTCGCAATTACAAGGACCATTATTAAAATAACTGCAGCAATTATGTTTCCATTTAGTTCTTTTACCATGAGGCTTGCATATATAGTATCGTCATTAGTAATTACGATATCTAAATTATTTGGTAAGGTTTGTTCAAATTGTAATAATATTTCTCTTATTGCATGAGATGCATCAATAGCATTTGCACTCTCTCTCAAGGAAATTTCAAGGGTAACGGCATCTTGACCATTAACTCTTGCATAGGACGTAAAATCTTTAAAAGTTCTTTTTATAACTGCAATATCACCTAATGTAACAATTGCATCCTGTGTAACTTTTACAGGAATTTCATATACATCTTTCGCGGACTCAATAATACTTGGAACTTCAATGTTAAAACTACCTCTGCCAGTGTCTTGTTTTCCACCAGGAATAATTAAATTATTGTTTGAGACTGAATAATAAATATCAGACAAAGTTACTCCATATGATTCCATCTTAGCTTTATCAATTACGCCCTCTAGAACCTCCTCAGGAGCGCCAGAAGTTCTTACTTCAAGTATTTGCTCAATTGGCTCAATCAAATCTTTAAGTTCTCTAGCATAAAAAACTTTTTGTCTAATTGAACTTCCTCCAACAACACTTATGTTCATCACGGGAAAACTGGCTTCACTATACTCTTGAATTTGAGGATCTTCTGCCTCTACTGGAAGTTGATATTTAATTTCTTCTACACCTTGTTTTACATCAACAAGAGCTTTATCAATGTTAAATCCTACCTCAAACTCAAGAAATACCCTTGCATAACTTAGAGAACTTGTTGATCTAATACTTTCTACTCCAGTAACTGTTTTTAATCTGTTTTCAAGTGGTCTTGCTATTAATCTAGATGTATCACTTGGTGACGCACCATCGAGAAATACAGATACAGTTATAAAAGGAAGTTGCACATTGGGTGATGCTGCAATTGGAATCTCCTGTCTTGCATATGCACCAGCAATTATCACCATAAATGCAATTAATAATGTTGTCTTAGCTTTTTTAATTGCAAGATCAATTATTTTTATCATATACGATTTGTTATGACTTCTTGACCATCTTCTACAAAACCTTGTCCTTGTATAATAATTTCTACTGTTTCAGGGATACCTGTAACCCATAATCCCTCTTCAGAGTCCTCTAAAATAATTATTTCTATAAACTCTGCAAATTTATCTTGTTTAATTATTCTAATACCTAACTTCCCCTCATCATTTAAAAGTAATATTGATGGTGATATTTTATGTGCTTTTACTTTATCGATTTCTATAGACATATTTGCAGTAAGACCATCTTTTATGAAACCATCAGGATTTTTAATCATTGATCCAACTCTAAAAGTTCTTGTGTCTGGAGAAGCGCTTTTAGATACAAAAGTTAAGTTACCTGCAATTTTATCGCCAGTTACAAGCTCGAGATTTATCTTTTGATTAACACGAACCTTATTAATATCATATTCTGGGACACCAGCGAAAAAGGATATTGGGTCTAGTTTAATAATTGTTGCACAAACTTGACCTCTTTCTAGAAAATTTCCAGGCTTAATAATTCTCTCTATATATCCAGTAAAGGGTGCTTTCACTTCTGTCCTGTTCAGCTCAACAACACCCAAACTGCATAAGACTTCATCTTTTTTGATTAAATTCCCCTGAATAGATCCAATCTTAACGACTTCTCCAGAGGTTTTGGCCTTTACATCAACTTTTGTTTCAGAGTATGAGGTAGCCTTTAACTTAATTAGTGGTTGATATTCAACAGCATAACTTATGCTAGTTTGCACGCTGAATAAATCTGTAGTTTCAATTTTTTCATCAATGTTTTCGTTTTTAAATAAACCAGAAATCATCCATAGAAAAATTGGAATAAGTATGTATAAAGATATTCTAATATTTTTTGTAAGTTTCATATTTCGGAGACTTTATCTATTGACATTAATTATGTCAATAAGTCTATACATTATGTTTTTTTCTTAATTTTTTAAATAACTTTTTATTAAGTGGTTTTCTTTTTTGTGAATTTTCTGTACTTTTAATTTCAAGATTTTTACCATTAAGTAGATCAATTTTAAGAGCATTAAAAATTTTTCTAAATGCATTGAAATTCTCTTTTGAATCTCTTTCATTCAAATTATTCCAACCTATTTTCTTACCAGAAAAATACACAATGGGGTGAGACCAACCAAACTCTGATCTAGGTTGATAAGATCTCCTAGCCTCCATATATGCTTCTTCCACAGTTGGAAAGCCATCCCTTTTTTTAATTTCATCACATGCTTTCATCAAATCAGTGAGTGTTGGCAAATATGATTGAGACATAACCACGCTCTCTATTGCTTCTAGCAAAGTTTCTGGAGTTTGATTTTTTAATGAAATAGCCCAAAGTTTTTTGCCTTCCTTTAATTTTTCATCAGTACCAAAAACCTTATAAAATTGGTAATGATAAGCAAGTTCTAACTTTAAAAATAAAGAATCGATCGCTTTTATAAAGTTATCTCTAGTCGAGGTTGATTTCTTTTGCCCAAGTATTGTCATTTTTTCTGGTTTTAAAGTCTTGTTTGTATTGCCCTGGCTCAGAATATTTTTTATTTTCTTCATTACTGTTTTCTAATCTGCTATTTATGATGTGACGCTTTTTTACGTGATCAATAAACTTTGAATTCCATGTCGTTAAAGCAGTGCCCTTGTCTTTCCAATAAAGGATGAACTCTTTTAAATATATTAACGCAGAATCTTTTGTTATTTCTGATAAATTAAGAATATCAAATACTTCTTCATCAGGATACCAGTTTTCATCAATAATGTGTGGCATAACTTGTTTAGAATTTGTTTCTTTTGCCCATTCTCGTCTAATGAAATCAATAAATGAAGAATTCCAATTATTTTTCTTTTGCCCTCTCTCAATCCAATATATCTTAAATTCTTTGAGCTTCATATCATAGAATTCACTTGTAATGTTAGTCATCTCTAAAATTTCATTTACCTCAGCAGAAGGGATCCATGTATTTGAAAGTATTGACGATTCGTTACTTTTTTGTGGAGATTTTATTTTATTATTTTTACTATTTCTAATTTCCTTTAATTCAATTAATTCAAATCTTATTAGAGTATCAATAGAATCTTTTATTTTCTTTTCATCAATAAAACTTAAAATTTTTTTTGTTGAATTTAATATGCTGTTTAAAGATGAGACATCATTTAATTTATTATTTTTATATAGGCTTAATATGACAGCACATTCTATACCCAATGTTTCAGCTACTTCTGATGAAAAAGATATATTATTATCATTGTCCAATTATTTTAGTTACCTCTTTTTGCGATCACTGCATTGTTTAGTTTTTTTAGGCACATCAATGTATCATCCCAACCCATGCAAGCATCTGTAATGCTTTGACCATAATTAAGGTTTTCAGTAATTTTTTGGTTACCTTCATTTAAATGACTTTCAATCATTACCCCTTTTATATTTTTATTACCATTAGAAATTTGTTCGGATATTGACTCAATTACTGGTATTTGTTGTTTAAATTTTTTTTGACTATTTCCATGACTAGCATCAATCATTACAGATTCATTAACTTCAGCTTCTTTTAGCGCAGTGAGAGTATTCTCTACTGATTCTTTGTCAAAATTTGGTACTTTTCCACCTCTTAAGATTATGTGGGTATCATTATTACCTGCTGTTTTGAGCATTGCTATGTCAGCTTCTTTTGTTGCACCAAGAAAAACATGGGAATGATTTGCTGCTTGTATTCCATCAATTGCTGTTTTTAAACCACCATCAGTACCATTTTTTATGCCAATAGGACAAGAAAGACCAGATGCAAGCTCTCGATGAATTTGACTTTCAGCTGTTCTTGCACCAATTGCTCCCCATGAAATAATGTCGGTTACATATTGAGGAGAAATTGGATCTAAAAACTCTGTTCCAGCCGGCAATCCCAATTCAGCAATTTCAATAAGTAATTTTCTAGCCATTTCAACACCTTTTGCAATATTGTAGCTTTCG
>CACHRR010000011.1 GCA_902582355.1 uncultured SAR86 cluster bacterium | reverse complement strand
TATAGCTGTTTGATTTTCATCAGCATTAAAAGAGTTAGATGAGGTAATTTCAGGAGTATTATCATTTATGTTGATTATGTTAACTGTGATATTTTGTGTGACAGAGTTAACTCCGTCACTTGCAGTTATAGTGGCTGTATAACTAGATTTTGTTTCATAATCTGGTGCTGCAACAAAAGTTAAGACACCAGAAGCTGAATTAATATTTATTTCAGATCCAGAAATTGAATATACAATCGCATCACCATCTGCATCTGTTGCAATCACTGTTCCTATAGCTGTTTCATTTTCATCTACATTGAAAGAATTAGTTGATGTAATGACAGGAGTATTATCATTTAAATTGATTATGTTAACTGTGATATTTTGTGTGGCTGAGTTAGCTTCAGTGTCAGTTGCGGTAACAACTGCTGTGTAAGTGTTTTGTGCTTCATAATCTGGTGCTGCAACAAAAGTTAAGACACCTGAAGCTGAGTCTACATTAATTTCATTACTGTCTATTGAAAATGTAAAGTCATCACCTTCAGGATCTGTAGCTGTTAATGTTCCAATAGCTAATTGGTTTTCATCTGCATTGAAAGTATCATTTGATGTAAATACTGGTGCGGCATCATTGACATCAATAATATCTATCCTAACGTCTTTTGTTACAGTTATAGTTCCATCAGACAAAGATAAAGTAATCGTGTATGAACTCTTAGTTTCATAGTCTGGTGCTTCTTTAAAAGTTAGAACGTTTTCACTTGAAAGATTAAAACTATCTGCATCAGTACCACCAAGTGTTAATGTCAAGTCATCTCCATCGATATCTGATATAGAAACTGTAGTTACTGATGTTTGACCTTCTTTTACCTGAATTATTGAAGCTATATCAATAGACGGCTCATCATTAACTGCTTCTATATTAACTGTTACATTTGCACCACTCGTTTTATCACCTTGAATTAAATCATAATTAAACGTATCTTCACCATAGAAATCTGCGTTAGGAATATAAGTTATGAGCTTATTTTGTAATATTATTTCCCCATTTAATGGATTCCCTGCTGTTAGTTGAATAGGTGAGCCTACTACATATGAGTCATTTGCTAATACATTAATTTCTATTTCAGTATCTTCTTGTGTAGTAACTGTATCTGCTATTGCATTGATATTTGGTGCTATTTTGCTTGAGTCTATGTTTTGATCTTCTGCAATGTAGTTCAAAATATCTTCTGTATAACTGGTTATCGTTTCAGCTGATGCTGATCCGTTTGCTATAGTTTGAATATCTGTTTGTAAGGTTGAGATACTAAAACGAATCACAGCTGTCGTTAAATTATCTTCTGCTTTAACTTCGATGATTGGCATGACTCCTGCCAGAGCTGTAATAGTATTTGATTTAGCTGTTTCGTCGATGGTAACTGATTTAGCTGCCACGATATTGTCAAAAACTTTGGTTACAAATGCTTCGGTTTCTATATTAACTTTTGCGGTCGTCTCTGTGTATTCTTTTTCTATTTCTTCAGTAATTGCCTTAAAGTAATCCTGAGTCGTTTCAGTAGTTGTATTTAAATCGTTGGTTATATTCTGTATTGCATAGGCAAGAACAGTTAGCTGATTGCCCTTTTCATACAAGTAATCATTAATTCCGCCATCGCCTTTATTGGCAACTGGGTCAAAAGTGAAAACATCAATAGAGGAATCTATACCTAATGCAGCATTGACCAGTGATGCATCTTCCATGAAGGCTGCAATGGAGGTAACTGGAGTAACCGCTTTAAAGTCTGAATGACCCGTTAATTTATGTGTGATAAGTAAATTATCTAAAAGCGTTTGGGAATCTAAATCGGTTCCACCAATAGAAACTAAATTTCCGTTTGCGTACTTGATAGTAAACTTTCCATCGTTATCTGAAGTAGTTGAATTCTCTGTTGCATCAGCAGTCCAGTTATCATTTTCGTCGATGAACACATCAGCACCTGATATATATCCATCAACGACTACGCCATTGGTATTTCTATACCCCTCAACTGTTACTGATGCTGATCTACTTCCACCATCACCAGTGCAAGTAATAGAAAAAGAATTATCACCAGGGGTAGAAATAGTTATATCTTCTGAACCTGATGTAGATGTTTGAGAAGTCCAATCAGCAGAACAAGAGGAAGTATTCGTTGAAGACCAAGATAAAGTTGTGGTGTTTTCAAGAAGAACCGAATCCGGATTTGCTGACAAAGTCACTGTTGGAGACGGAGTTATTGGAGCTGAACTACCACCATCACCGCCCCCTCCACCACCTCCTCCACAAGATGTGAGAAGTATTATTGAAGTAGTGATAAATAAGGTTTTCTTCATTGTTTAAAACATTATAGTATTGAAAGTTATTTAAATACTATGCTTTAGAAAAACTTATCCAAATTTTTTTTGAAAACTTTATATGAATAGATATATTATGATGTTAAAAATACAAATTCATGCGCAAATCTATTAAATTTAATGTTTTATTAACAGTAATGCTTTTCCAAAGTTGTAGTGGTGGTGGAGGAAGTATTGGAAACATGACTTCAAATGATCAAATAGTAACATCACCATCTGGAAATAATATTCCAACATGTTCAATCTATTCCTCGATTGAAAATACTCAATATTGTACAGTTGAGATAAATGGATTAAGCAGAGAGTTTTATATTTATATACCTAGTACCTATTCAGAGTATATTTCTCCAGTCCAAATATTAATAAGCCTTCATGGAGGTGGTGATTATGCTGAATATAATATGCAATACTCAGGTTTTAAAGAGCAAGCTGATCAAGACACTTTTATTCTAATCTATCCGCAGGGATCTTATTACGAAGAAAAATCAACTACTGGCTGGAACACAGAAGACGTTAATTCTGATGATGTAGTTTTTATAAAAAATATTATTGATTGGACTTTACAAAATTATAATACTCAACCAAGTGAAGTATATGCATCAGGTTTTTCTAATGGAGGTTTTATGGCATATCATTTGGCGTGTAATCTTAGTGCTGACATTGCTGCAATAGCTCCTGTAGCTGGTTTGATGGGGAACTATACATATGAAACATGTGGCCCAATTCATCCCACTCCTCTCGTACATATCCATGGCCAATTAGATGACTCTATTTCAATTTATGGTGGTGATTACCATAGACCTCTTGAAGATAACGGTAATACTGTTGGAACAATTTCGTATTGGAAGGATATTAATCAATGTACTAATTTCTCCCAGGAAAATATTTTTGTAAATGAAATAAATATTGGAACATATAATATATGGACTAACTGTTCTAATGGAGCGGATATCAATTATCGGATAATTTTCAATAGAGGTCATGAATGGGACGAAGGAGATAAAGGTGAGAGTCTTAATTTTGATACTTCAAAGATTATTTGGGATTTCTTAAAGAAATTTGACATCAATGGTATTAAAAATTAAACAATGGTTGAGCTACTGGTTCAAAACTGGAACCAACTAGTCCCCTACTTCAAGAGATAAGACTATGTCTTTGAAGAATATTCAAAACATAGAGAGTTTTAAGTATGAATATATCTAGGTAGTGTTCATGATGATGGCGGAAGCTTTAAGTCATTTGATAACTTAATAATTCTAGCTTCTTAGCATACGCATAAATCTTTTTGCTGTAATTTCATTACTTTTATCATATTTAGCAACAAAAGCATCAAAATCTTTTTATGTGTTCTTTTCACATTAAATTCTCAATAAGTAGCTTCTATATAATATTGAGAAAGTAAATTTTTACAGAACAACAAAATAAATAATAAAAATGTAAATAAAATTTTAATATTATTACTTTAAATTTGTAATAAAAAATGTACTAAAATTATAATGCTTATTTCGTTGGAGATACCAAAATCCAGATGTTATTATCTGTATTGGGAGGATTAGAAATATGGGAATTGCAGTAAGTGATATCGTTTTAATTGTCTTGGTGGTTTTAATCATCTATGTAGTTTTTTTATCAATTAAAATTGTGCCTCAATCAAAAGTTTTTGTTATTGAGAGATTTGGTAAATTTACTAGAATCTTAGAATCTGGACTATCCTTAATTGTCCCTTTTGTTGATAGAGTTGCTTTTCGGGTAGATATTTTAGAAAGACAATTACCTCCATTTAAAATGTCAGTTATTACAGAAGATAATGTTGAAGTTGAGTTAGTTGCTACAGTTTTTTTTAGAGTTCTAGATGCTGCTAAATCGGTATATAGAATTAGAAATATAGACCTTGCGATTGAAAATACTGCTATCTCAGTTGTCCGTTCAGCTGCAGGAAAACTTGAGCTAGATGATCTACAATCAAGTCGAGAAGCAATGAATCAAGAAATTGCTGCAAGACTTTCAAAAGCTGCTGAGGTATGGGGTGTTGAGGTAACTAGAACAGAAATACTTGATGTTTTAGTTGATGAAAAAACAAAGGAATCACAAAGACAGCAGTTAAATGCAGAGAGAGAAAGAAGAGCAGCTATTGCAAGAGCTGAAGGTGATAAAAGAAGTGTTGAACTAAAGGCAGATGCTGAACTCTATGAAGCAAAAAAACAGGCAGAAGCAGTAAAAGTTGAGGCAGATGCTGAAGCTTATGCCGTAAAAATTAAAGCGGAGGCAGATGCAAAGCAAACTGAATTGATTGCTGAAGCTATAAATAATAATGGTCAATCCGCAATAAATTATGAAATTATGAAACGGCAGGTTGAAGGACTTTCAGATATTGCTTCATCTAATCAAACAAAGACACTCTTTATCCCATCTGATATAACTAAAGCACTTGGCACACTTGAGCTATTTCTTGACGGAATAGTAAATAAAGAAGTTAAAAATGATAATTGAAATCCTACTATACTCTGGAAATGTTTGGTTAATCATAGGCTTAATCCTTGCAATTCTTGAACTTACGAATGGTACTTTAATAGTTTTCTTACCAACTGGATTGAGCGGACTTCTTACAGGCTTAGTTTTAAAATTACAAGAAAATGAAACGCTAGGGATCTTTTTAGAGGATTGGGCTATAACATTGACTTTTTGGGCAATTATTTCATTGCTCTTGTCATTAGCTTTAAATTTTCTTGTTAAAAAAAGAATGACATCTAAAGATATTAATAATTATTAATCAATTGAAAACTTTTTAATATTTGATGTACATATGGTATTCATGATTTTAATGGAATAATAGTTATAAGATGGTGGAGCTACGCGGGATCGAACCGCGGACCTCTTGAATGCCATTTAGTTGCTCTCTTTCAAATATATTCGTTTAAATGCCTGCAAACTTTGTCAAAGCCACGCTTTAGGAATAATTAAAGCATACACCATCTTCTTTCAGTAACAACCTCAGTATTTTTGTTATACATTTCAACAAAAGCATTGTATTGTTTGTCAGCAGCTTCTCTATCTTCTTCTGATAGAGCTTCGACGCTCTCTCTCCATTCATTCCATGAGTTAACACTATCCCAAACAACCATTGTTGAAATACGATGAAGTTCTTCTTCTGTCCCCTCATCAGTTCTTAAATATTGAAGTGCTGGATAAACTTTTACGTTTGCGCCTTGCTCGTCATAAAAATTTTGATGCATCTCGCTTGCTTTCATCATTCCTTCTACACTTCCACCAGGAATAATTTTAGAAACGTAATAATTTGCAACTTTACCTTTGCAGTCTGAGAACTCTGTTGAAATAACATGATCATCTGCAAACGAAAATATTGAAAAGGTTACCAATAAAAAATATTTCATAATCATAATTCTCCATTACATAGATACTACTATGAATTTATGACATTAATGTCAAAATCAGGTGAAATTAATGTTTAGATTTAAAAAGCAAAATAGGTACTGATATTAATAATGAAACTAACTCTAACAGGTATTGTAATTTATAAAGAATAATAACTAAATTAACACTTAATTGTTACATTTATTTAACAACTATGAGTTATATTTAATTATGAAAAGACGTTCATTCTTAGAATTTTTTGTCCTTTTGTTGGCCTCATTAAGTTTAAAGCTAAGATCAAAAAATAATAAAAGTGAAGATATATTTTTTAATCATGGTGTGGCAAGCGGTGACCCTACTCACACTAATGTAATTATATGGACGAAATTAACAAAAAGCAGTAACAGTTCTATTCAAGTCAATTGGGAAATTTCAGATAATATCGATTTTATAAATATAATTAATCAAGGTCAGACAGAAGCATCAGGATATAATGACTTTACAGTAAAAGTTGATGTAAAAATTCCTAAACAATATAACGGAATATCTGTTTTCTATAGATTTAGTTGTAATAATCAATTTTCTGATATTGGCAAAACAATTACCTTACCTTTTTATAATCCAGATGAGTTTAATATCGCCTTTTGTAGCTGCTCAAATTATCCTGCTGGTTTTTTTAATGCATATAAAGAAATAGCTAATAACGATGAAATTGATCTTGTTTTACATCTAGGTGATTACTTGTATGAATATGATAAAAATGGATATGCATCTGAGAATGCTGCAGAGCTAGATAGAGTTAGTATTCCTTCTAATGAATTAATTTCACTTCGAGATTACAGATTAAGGCATGCTCAATATAAAAGTGATAAAGATCTTCAACTTTTGCACAAGACAAAGCCTATGATTGTTGTGTGGGATGATCATGAGTTCACAAATAATACATGGAAAAATGGTGCAGAAAATCACTCTTTAGATGAAGGTATATTTTATGAAAGAAAGATAAATGCTTTAAAGGCTTACTACGAATGGATGCCAATCAGAGAAAATCAAAATAAAACAACTATTTGGAGAGATTTTAAAGTTGGCAATTTATTTCAATTGCTAATGCTAGATACAAGATTAATATCAAGAGACAAACAGCTTGATTTGAATTCATATTATATTGATAAAACATTTGATATTGAGTCTTACAAAAAAGATTTACAAAAACCAAGAAAATTACTAGGAAATCGACAATTTAAATGGATAGAAAATGCGCTTGATAAAAGTTGCAAATGGTCAATATTTGGTCAGCAAATTCTAATTGGGCCTCAATATATGCCGGCTGAATTTAAGGAAATTGATAAATCTTCAATTCCAGAATATATGCACATATATCTCGAGCTTGCAGGTAAAAAATTACCTTGGAATACAGATCAATGGGATGGGTATCCTAAAGAAAGAGAAAAATTTTATAAAATAATTAAAGATAACCAATCAAATATAATTTTAGCTGGAGATACTCATTCATCTTGGCTATCAAATCTATACGATAATGAAAATAGTTTCATTGGTATTGAAATAGGAGCGCCATCAATCTCTTCTCCAAACGCAATAGATATGTTTGGAGATTATGCTAATGAAATTGATGATCAATATTTACAATCAAACAAAAATTTAATTTATACAAATAGCTCACACAAAGGATATGTGCAGATAACTATTAATTTAGAAAATGTTGAAGTCGTTTATAAATATGTTTCTACAGTCAAATCAACTAAATATTCTAACTTTGAATCAGAAGCCTTCGTCATTTGTCACAATAATGCTTTATAAAAATGGTAGGCGAAGTTGCAATAATAAATTTACATTTTTGTAACGAATAATTAAAGAAAGTTAAAAATAGTTATACACAAAAACTAATATTAAGCTAAAAACGTTTAAAAAATTTTAACTAATCAAAAATTATGTCAATAATTTATCTTCTTGGCATCAAACTTGTCTCTGAAATTTTTAATACGATTCCAGTCACCATTAATAACAATTGTTTTACCTTCATCTTGAATGTTTAGATACATATTATTACCATCAGATGAAAAACAAATGCCAGCAATTTCTGAGCTACTATTACCAGCAACTCTTCCGAGTGGATAAAGCATACCATTTTGAGTACAACCAATTAATCTGCATGCATTGCTATCATTATCCTCACAGATAATGAGATCACCCCACGGTGTGACATTAATATTATCTCCTTCCCATAAGTCTTTTGTATCAGTTGATTCATAAAATAATGTGATTTTAGATTTACTTGGAGCATACGACCAAATTTGACCCAGGCCTGCTTGACCGCCGTCTTTACAAGTAAAATAAATAACACTTTCTGAGTTAGCATCATTTGTAAAAATTATTCCTTCTCCACCACAAAAGATAGTTGCACCTTTTGATTTACCCTGAGTTTTTGTTCTTTTTTTCGAAGCACTTGGATCATCAATTAGGACCCAATCAACTGGAAAAGAATCGCCTGATTTTATAGAACCATCTTTGTTCTCAGTGCTTTCTAAGTTCTTAATTCTAAGAGCTTCGAGAACACCTTCTCCGTCTAACTTATCTTTGATAGATGGTGTAAATTTATAAAACAAGCCCATGGGATCGTCTTCTGTTTGATATATAGTGCCTTTTTTATCATTAATATCTACCGTGATAGCTTCTCTTTTAAATCTGCCCATTTCTGATAATCTTTTGAAACCATCTAAGGATTTTGTCTTTGGATTAATCTCAAACGCATAACCATGATCTCTATCGTAGGTTTCTTCACATGAAATCCAAGTATTCCATGGTGTTTTTCCCCCAGCACAGTTCTTTTTTGTTCCTGTAAGACTTCTTCTTGAATCAATTACTTTTTTACCACTAGAGTCTAATATTAAGGTAGTAGTTCCACCATCATAAGGAATACCGAAACGTTTATCATATGCAGATATGGGATCAAGCCTCTTATCTAAATTATCTGTTTCATGATTTATTATAAGAGCATTATTTCCATCATCTAACTTAAATGCTGCCATTCCATCGGGTCTTCTGCCATATGGAAGACCATCAGCCATAATATCTCCAGATGAAATTAGCACTTTGTATGAGAAATTCATAGGTAAATCAAATAAACCAAGTGGGTCTGATATTAGAGAACCATCCCAAAAGTCATTAGTTCTACTTTTTAGGACAGAGCTCTTTAAAGGTCCAGTATAAGTATACAAAATAAATAAGGCAGAAGACTTTGCAAGAAATTTTAAAAACTCTCTTCTATTATTAATTGTCATTTATGTATATTAATAACTTTTTAAATTTTTTAAATATGTCTTCCTATATTTCACATAATTGTCTCATTTATGAAACTTTTTGATTGAAATATAATAACCAAACTTACACCTGATTGTTGCATTTATTTAACAATAATAAGTTAAGTTAACTTTTTTATAGCTGTTTGGTTTTAATATAACATTAAAAAATAGTAATAATGAAAGACGAAATTACAATCGTTGTACCGTGTAAAAATGAAGAATCCTATATCTATTATTTGCTTGATAGTTTAAAGAAGCAAAAAGGTATAGAAGACGTAAAAATTCTTATCGCAGATTGCTCAACTGATAATACAAGAAAAGTTATTGAAAATCATAAAGAATGGTTGAATGTGAAAATTATTAAAGGTGGGCCTGTTTCAGTCGCCAGAAATAACGGATCATATTTAACAACCACACCATATATTCTTTTCATAGACGCTGATGTTAGATTTTTTTCAAATACAGTAATCTACGATACTTTAAAACAAATGAAAGATGAGGATTTACATTTAATAGGACTAAATATTAAATGTTACGACAGCGATCTAAGGGCGCAATTAAGTTTTTCAATATTTAATGTGCTAAATAAAATACTATCAAAGTGGATTCCTTTTGCTGTAGGAGCATATTTACTAACTCGTAAAGATAAATTTTATGAGCATGGTAAATTTCCTTGCAAGTATCCTACATCAGAGGATTTTCACTTATCGAGGAAATATGATCCAAAGAAATTTAAAATTGCCAAACATTACTTTGGACAAGACAGCAGAAGGTTTAAAAAGATGGGCTATTTAGGTATGTCCGTCTATTTAATTAAAAATTTTTTATTTAAGGATAACCATAACTATTGGAATAACATAGATGAAAAACGATATTGGTCATAGAAGTGTATTCATTTCAGATTTACATTTAGGAAGTAAACACTGTAAAGACAAAGAACTCTTAAAATTTCTTCAAGAAGTTAGAACAAAGAAGCTATATTTAGTCGGCGATATTATTGATGGCTGGAGACTTAAGAAAAAATGGTATTGGCCAGATGATCATAATAGAATAATTAAACAACTTATTCGTATTTCAAAATATGCAGAAGTTTATTGGATTAGTGGTAATCATGACGAGTTCTTAAGAACAGTTCCAACAATTAACATTGGGAATATTGAAACACATAATAGAATGGTTCACGTGGGTGTTGATGAGAACAAATATCTCGTAGTGCACGGAGATATGTTCGATTATTTGATGAGAACAAAATTTGGTAAAAGAATAATGTATATAGGTGATTGGGGTTACGATAGATTAATTAATTTTAATTACCTATTAAATAAAGTGAGAGCATTCTTTGGATATAAACCTTGGTCATTATCAAAATTCCTTAAAAGAAAAGCAAAGATAGCCACAAATTTCATCGGTGAGTTTGAAACACAAATGATTAATTACGCAAGAATGAAAAAGTATGACGGAATTATATGCGGTCACATACATCACGCAGAAATTCGACAACATGATGAAATTAAATATATGAATGATGGCGATTGGTGTGAAAGCTGTTCAGCGCTTATTGAAGATCATGAAGGTAACTGGTTCATAAAGTATTATCAACCATTATAGTTTTTGGTCACCATATGGTCACCATGAAAATATAAGATTTATGTTTTAAAAATGGTGGAGCTACGCGGGATCGAACCGCGGACCTCTTGAATGCCATTCAAGCGCTCTCCCAGCTGAGCTATAGCCCCGAAGAAAACAATATTTTACATGATGAACATAGAAGATACAGAGGATAATAATTTATCATAGTTTACTATCTTGGATGTAGGTTATTGATCAGATTTTTTAAATAGATAATGTGCAACAAAATATTCTTTACCATTATTTAATGCAAAAAAAGCCTCACAGGATAAAAAAAAGATTCTCCATCTATTAAACCAAATTTTAGGTTCATCGTAGTGTTTGTCAAATATGTCTAATATTTTTTTCTTATTTTTATAATGATTTTTTAACCAAGCTTTACAAGTTTTTGAATAATGATTCCCATTTATATCCCATTGATTGATCATTTCTAATTCACCCTCAAAATACTGAAAGATATCTTTACTAGGCATAATTCCGCCTTGAAAAAAATATTTTGTCATCCAGTCAAGATTATTTTTCACCTCATAAAGATATGTTAGTTTTTTATGACAAAAAATATGAATAAATAATTTACCATCAGATTTAAGTGCGTGATTAAGAGAATTTAAAATTAACTTATAGTTTCTGAGATGTTCAAACATTTCAATTGAAACAATGCGATCAAATTGTTTATTTAATTCAAGATTATTAACATCCATCCTAAAGGCCTTGATATTCGATAGGCCTCTTTTATGTACTTCATTTTTAATGTAAGCAATTTGATCGCTTGAATTACTTACTGAAGTAACGTTTATATCTGGATATCTTTCAGCTATATATAATGAAAAACTACCCCATCCACAACCTAGATCAAGAACTTCATGACCATCCTTAATATCAGCCCTATCTATATAAAGCTTAAGCATTGATTCTTCTGCATCATCTAGAGAATCTTCGTCATCAAATAGTGAACAAGAATATTTAAGGTTCGTACCTAAAACATAATTAAAAAATTCAGGAGGAACTTCGTAGTGTTGTTCATTAGCATCATATGTTTTTTCTGCAACAGCCCCTCTTGAGAGAAGACTGATAATTTTATCCTTATTATCATCATCGTTCTTCTCATTCAGGCGCCTATTAGAGATATATCTTGCAGCAATTTTTATTAAGACATCAGGGATAAAACCTGATTCTGCTAATGATAAAAGGAATCTTGTCATATATTATTAAGCTAACATATATAAATAAGTATTAAAATAAAATTTATTCTAATTATATTGATTTAACAAAACTCATATTAACTCAATTAATAGAGGAAATAGAATTCTAAATCTTTAAACTATTTCTTTATTAACTCTTTAGGATCAGGTCCATTATACTCATCAATTTCTTGATGCGTAGTCTGTCCTCTAATGAAATTGTATCTATGGAATTTATTTTCAATCTTGCATGATTCACCAGACTTTTTTAACGGAGGTTTATATTCGAAATATAAAGCTGCACCTTTCGATACAGAAATAAAAAAAGGACATTTTTTAAAATAACTTTTTTCATCAGAATCATATTGGACACATTGCGAGTCTAAGACTTTAATATTTTCAACTAAACCATTTCTCTTGATATCATAAGAAACAATTGAATATCCCTCTATTGAACCAATTCCTGATGGGTATATTGGCCTCATTTGCTGAATTTTTTTTGCATAACATTCACTATCATTTGTTGAAAATACATTTAAAGTGAAAGTAAAAATAAAAAAAATAAGAGTGAATATTTTACGAATATAAAGATGTATTGATTTTTTCATTATAATTTTTTAGTTTGAGATTTAACATATAGATTAATAAAAAAAACAGATATCTTAGAAAAATAAGCGTACAACTTTACCATTAATTTAACTTTAAATATTTTTAATTTTTTCATACAAATAAGATTTTAAACTATATAAAAAAGGGACTGCAAGCAGTCCCTTAAATTTTCTAATCAGCTTTTAGAAGTTAGCAGTTAAATCAATTCTAACTGATCTTCCAGGTTGATATCTTGTAGGCTGTTTCCAATCTGGATCTGGATATGTACCATCAGCCTCACCATATTCGTTGTAGTCTTCTGGAGATTCAAAGTCAAATATATTAAATACATTTACTTGAATTTTAGCAGACTCACCAAATGGAAGTTGGAATTCCCTTGATAGAGATAAATCAACTTGGTTTTGCCATTTTCCATCAAATACAGAACCCCTTGGAGTCGGTGTACCGTTACATGCCCATGAATCATTACCACCGTACCAATAGTTACCACCAAAATTATCATCTTCACCATCACCACCTGGGTAATTACCAATACAACCATACTTTCTTGGTGAAGCCATTCTTAAGTTAACACCAACAAGTGTTTCACCTAGCATTGCGGCACCATATAATTTACCCTTAAAGGCTCTATGGTTTGGAAGGTATCCGTATGCATTATCCATAAACTCAGGGAAGTCATAGTCTTGAGTAAG
>CACHRR010000010.1 GCA_902582355.1 uncultured SAR86 cluster bacterium | reverse complement strand
ATTGTTAATATTTCTGGTCTCATGTGCTGATAATACTGATATCAAAAAAGAAGTTGAATTTATGGAGAATACTATGACACAAGTTACTATTAAAACATCTGTTGGTGATATCCAATTAGAATTAAATGATGAAAAAGCCCCTATTACTGTTGAGAACTTTAAAACAATTGCTCAATCTGGTTATTATGAAGCGACTATATTCCATAGAGTTATTAATGGTTTTATGGTGCAAGGTGGTGGTTTAACAGCTGATATGAATAATAAGCCAAGTGGTACTGCTCCAATTCAAAATGAAGCAAATAATGGCCTTACAAATGATAGGGGAACTATTGCAATGGCGAGAACTATGGATCCTCATTCTGCAACTAGTCAATTTTTTATAAATCATAAAGATAATGCATTCTTAAACCATACTGGAGAGAATTCACAAGGCTGGGGATATGCTGTTTTTGGATCAGTAACTGAAGGTATGGATGTGGTAGATAAAATTGCAGGCGTTACAACTGGTTCTTCTGGTGGACATCAAGATGTTCCTGTAGATGCTATAACAATTGAGTCTGTTACTATTAGTGAATGAAGGCACGCTTTATATCAGATATACATTTAAGTGATGATCGTCCTCATCTAACTGATGCATTTAAAACATTTTTAAATAGATCTAAAGAGGCTTGTACTCACCTCTTTATTTTGGGAGACCTATTTGAGATATGGATTGGTGATGACAATAACAACCCTTTCAATCAAGAAATAAAAGACATTCTTATTGATTTTACTGCAAATGGTCCTGATACATTTCTGATGCATGGTAATAGAGATTTTTTAATTGGTGAAGCTTTTGCAAACGAAGTTAGCATCTCTATACTTCCAGATCCTTATACTCTTGATATCAATGGTATGAAAACAATACTAAGTCATGGAGATTTCTTTTGTACTGATGACGCTGACTACATAGAATTCAGAAATAAAGTTAGATCTGAAGGTTGGAAAAAAGATTTCTTGTCCAAAAGCCTTGATCAAAGAAAAGCAATTGCAAACGCAATGAGAAAAGACAGCAAAACTGCTACTTTAGAGAAGTCCCTTCATATTACTGATGTAAATTCAGAGGCGGTGAATAATTTTATAAAAGAGCATGAGCCAAATTTATTGATCCATGGTCATACTCACAGGCCCAATGTCCATAAAATAAATAATTCAAAGAGAATTGTTCTTGGTGATTGGAATGATTATGGATGGTTTTTAACAGTCAATGATAAAGACCATGAATTAAAAAAATTTTCTATTTCCTAATTATTGGTCTTATAAATAATCCAATAATTAATAATATAAAAGCTAAAATCATTCTTAGATCACCTAAATAAAAATCAAGCTTTATTGGATATGCAATTGTTTTTTCTAAAGCAGCCACTTTAAACTTATGTTTTCTTTCAAAAACTGGGTTAGTTGCTATCTCCATTAATGCTCGTCTACTTTTATATCTTATAACTGCTGCACTATCCCAAATTTCCGCATTTTCTATACCCACTATGTCCATTGAAACATGTATAGAGTTTCCCATAAATATTGGATGAGACGCTCTCTTTAAAAGTTCTGGCATTATATGATCTGTATATTTGCCTAAAATTCCTTCAGTTGAATCTTCACCTTCTATTTCCTTAAGGAGCTCATGATTTTCTTTTAAATCAAGATTATTAATCATAAAAAATTCTTTGCCATCATCTTCTTCCATAAAAACTTTTATGCGATCATAGCGATCTTGATCTAACGAACTTCCTCGGTCCTTGGCATTTCTCTCTAATTTATCTAAAAAGAATTTAATTTCTTCATCATTTAAATTTCCACTTAAATTTGTATACCAAAGAAAAAAAGATGTATAAATAATTCCTATTAATAACCAAAATTTCATAATTTAATAATACATCCTCAATTAAAGACTTTACAAATAATTCTTTTGAAATATACTGTATATATATACAGTATATATAATATTTTATGAAAGTTGACTATATCGGAAAAATTTCTGAAGAGAATCTGCCGGCAATATTTGTGCCCTACTTTCTAGAATCAGTTCATGCTGGGTTTCCTAGTCCAGCTAGTGATTATATTGAAAGTCCCATAGATTTAAATAAACATTTGATAAAAAATGGTGCAGCAACTTTTTTGGTGCGAGCTCAAGGACAGTCTATGGTTGGGTCTGGTATAACTGATCAGGCGGTCCTTATAGTAGATAGGAGTATAAAACCTTCTCACAATAGTATTGTTGTTGCTGCCATTGACGGAGAATTTGTTTGTAAAAGATTAAAGTTAAAACCAAGAATGTGTTTAATGCCAGATAATCCAGAATATTCTCCCATCTTTATTAATCATGGTCAGGAATTAGAAATAGTTGGTACTGTTACGGCAGCGATTAACAAATTTTAAATGGCTATAGCTCTTGTAGACTGTGAAAGTTTTTATGCGTCATGTGAAAGAGTATTTCGTCCAGACTTAAATAATGTACCTATTGTTGTACTTTCCAATAATGATGGCTGTGTCATTGCGAGAAGTACTGAAGCAAAAAAAATGGGTATTGCAATGGGAGTTCCTTGGTTTAAAGTAAAGGAACCTTTTTTAAAACAAAATGGTAAAGTGTTTTCGTCTAACTTTACATTTTATGGCGATATGTCTGCCAGAGTTATGAATATTTTAGAAGGCTTTGTGCCCAGAGTCGAAATTTATAGTATTGATGAAGCATTTCTAGATTTAGATACTTTAAGACAAAACTACAATCTGTATGATTTTAGTTGCCATATGAGAATCATTGTAAAGCAATGGACAGGTATTCCAGTAAGGATAGGTATAGCACCAACTAAGACGCTAAGCAAAATTGCAATTAATGAAATTAAAAGAACAAATGTGCCAACATATGTTTTACAGTTATCTAATAAAGATCAAATTAAGCATGCTCTTGCAAATACACCTGTACATAAAGTATGGGGAGTTGGTAGAAAATTGAACGAACATCTGAATAGAGCAAAAATTAATACGGCTCTAGATCTTGCAGAAGTGAGTCCTCAAAATATTAGAAGAAAGTTTAGCATAGTATTAGAGAGAACCGTAAGAGAGCTCCGAGGAGAAAAATGCCTTAATATAGAAGATGATGTCTCATCAAAAAAACAAATTGTAGTAAGTAGAAGTTTTGGTAAAAGAGTTTCTAATCTTGAGACTTTAAAACCAATCGTGAGTAACTTTGCAGTTAGAGCTGCAGAAAAACTAAGAAGAGAAAAGCAGAAGTGTTCTAGAGTATCAGTTTTTGTAAGAACCAGTCCTTTTAATAAAAATAAGCCACAACATTCAGATTTAAAAACAATCAGTTTATTAACTCCTACAAATGACACTAGAGATATTCTAACTGCATCGAAAAAAGCATTGGTACCAATCTTTAGATCTGGATATGATTATGCAAAAGCTGGAATACTATTAAGTAAATTTTCAAATGAGGATTCTAAGCAATTTTCATTATTCAAAGATCCAAATGAACCAAAAGAAAATACAGAGTTTATGAAATACATTGACTGTATGAATGCCTTCGAGACTCAAATATATTTTGCTTCACAAAATACGAAAAAGTGGTCTCCTATGAAGCAAAATATGACATCTCCCAAATACACAACAAATTGGTATGAGTTACCTAAAGTAAACTAAGTTAAATCTAGTGCGAAATTCTTCAAAATATCTATATCTATAATATTCAAGGCTTTTTTATTAGTTTTTTTTAGATATATTTTTGGCGCAAATCCATGTTCGTGTGCCTCTTTCCATCTTTCAGCACATAAACACCAAGAATCACCCTCTTTAAGACCTGGAAAGTTGAATTCTGGTTTAGGTGTACTTAAATCATTGCCTTTATTCTTCGAAAAACTTAGAAAATCTTCAGTCATTTTCGCACAAACAACATGAAGGCCTCTATCAAGCTTATCAGTTCGACAAAAACCATCTCTATAAAATCCAGTGATAGGATTTGAACAACATTCCTCTATGGAATCTCCATAAACGTTAATCTGTTGAATCTTCATTTAACTCTTTTTTATATTTCTCATAGTCTTCCCAGTCATGGGGAGTTCCAACATTTTGAATTCCCTTTTTAGCTCTGAACAAGCTTTTAGTTCTAAGTTTTGTCATATCTTCTTCTTTACCAAAAATTTTATTCCAACCTTGGTTAAATAATTTTGAAATATTCTTTTTATCAGACATTTTATAGACTAGTTAAATTCGCAAGTCATTTTCGCAATGACCTCTCCTTCAACTGCTAAATTTAATTTAGCTCTTCCTTCCATTGTTCCAGTCACAGTGCATTGCTCAATACTTTCTTCAACAATCATTCTAACAATTTCTTTTAACTCAGATACTGTCAATTCACTGACTGTTCTATCAGCATCTTCATTTGCAAAAAATAAACCAGAAAAAAACATACAAATCAATAATACAAATTTCATCTTTTTACCTCATAGAAAAACATTTATTAATTTTTATTATATTAATTTAAATGTTTATTGGTATTATATTTTTATGAAAGAATGTAAAGTCTTATTTAATAAAAAATGTTCAATATGTAATTTTGAAGTTAGTCATTATAAAAAAAGATCAAATTTAAATTTTGTTGACTGCAGTTCAATGGAAGATAAATATTTAAAAAAATTACATGTTGTTTTTGAAGATGGTTCAGAAATATCAGGAGTTGATGCGTTTATTCTTGTTTGGAAAAACACAAAGGGCTATGGTTGGCTGGCTAAAATTATACAAGTTAAAGGTATATATCATTTAGCTAAAACTGTTTATTTCTTTTTAGCTTATCTATTATTTTGGAGATATAAATATTTTGTTAAATGAGAATGATAATCAAAACAATTATCAATAAATAAATACCTTATATCAGTTGTTTACATTAAATATTAACGTAATATAATGAATTCGTATTTAATATTAAAATAACAAAGGAGAATGATTCATGGAAGATCAGTCTATTAATAATATTGAAGTTTGTGGGATTCTTAATGAAATCATGGAATATGAGTTAGCTGGTGTGGTGAGATATACACATTCTTCAATGATGGTTACCGGTCCATATAGAATTCCTATTGTTGCCTTTCTGAAAGAACAGGCAGCTGAATCTCTTCTTCATGCCCAACAAGCAGGTGAGATGATTGCTGGATTAGATGGGCATCCAAGTCAAAAGATAGCCAAAATTGAAGAAACAAATCGTCATTCTATAAAAGATATTTTAGAAGAAAGTCTTGATCATGAACTCCATGCACTTAGCTTATATAAAAAATTATTAACTTGTGTTGAGGATAAATCTGTTTATTTAGAAGAATATGCAAGGGCTCAAATAGGTGAGGAGGAGCAGCATTCTCTTGAACTTAAAATTATGTTGAAGGACTTTAGTTAGCTTTCTTGAAATATCTCTCATGATGAGCCTCTGATATTTCAAGAAATTCTTTATTAATTTCATCTCGTATGTCTTTTGGATCAAAAGTTTTTAATGTGCTTATGCCAAAACTTTCTAGATTTAAAGATTGAGATCCAGCTGCTCTAAATAAATCGTAAATCCAGGTCAATGAATTCAATGAATGGTTATAATTAATTGCCTTTTCATCAAGCTTATTTGCGAACAATTCTTCATCAAATACTTTAAATCTATCTTGTAGTATCTGGACTTTAAACTTCTCTATACGATTGTTTACAATCTCTCTCTCTTCTTCAGTAAATTTTGTCCATCCAACAACTTCATGAGAAAATCTTTTGCACCCCTTGCAAACTTCGTCACCAAAAGTTGTAGAACATATGCCTAAGCATGGAGTTGAAGACCTTTTTTTGTGTAATCTTGGCATAAACCAAAATAATAACTTATTTTTGCTATAAATCACTCAATATTTTACTTATTTAGTGGCTATCTTTATTCATAAGAGTAAAATGATCCCATCGGAGACCAGACGATGTTAGAAAGTTATAAAAAACACGTTGAAGAGAGGGCTTTACATAATATACCCCCTCTCCCTCTTGATGCTGATCAAACATCTCAATTAATAAAACTTTTAAAGTCTGAGCATGAAGAAAATCAGCTTCTATTATATCTTTTAAAAGAAAGAGTGCCCGCTGGTGTTGATCAAGCTGCATATATAAAAGCTGCATTTCTTGCTGATATTGCAGGTGGTAAAGTTAAAAGTCATTATATTTCTAAATTAGATGCAGTCGAAATTCTGGGAACCATGCTTGGTGGTTACAATATTCAACCATTAATTGATTGTTTGAAACATGAAGAGCTTGCAGAGACTGCTTGTAGCAAATTAAGTAATACTTTATTAATTTTTGATGCTTTTAATGAAATATTTGAGCTTTCAAAAACTAATAATTATGCAAAAAAAGTTATAGAAAACTGGTCAAATGCAACTTGGTTCACAAGTAAAAAAGATCTTCCAGAACAAATAAAATTGACAGTATTTAAAGTTACAGGAGAAATAAATACAGATGATTTATCACCTGCACCTGATGCTTGGTCAAGACCTGACATACCTCTTCATGCACAAGCAATGTTCAAAATGCCAAGAGCTGGTCTTTCAGATCCTATTGAAACAATTGAGAAATTAAAAAAGAAAGGCAATCCATTAGTATTTGTTGGAGATGTTGTTGGGACAGGATCGTCAAGAAAATCTGCAACAAACTCTGTGCTTTGGCATATGGGTGATGAAATTCCTTTCATACCAAATAAAAAAGAAGGAGGATTTTGTTTCGGTGGAAAAATTGCACCAATATTTTTCAATACTTTAGAAGATTCTGGTGCATTTCCTATTGAAATGAATGTTTCACAAATGTTAATGGGCCAGGAAATAATTTTAGAGCCATTTAATGGAAAAGTAATTGATGCGAATACAAAAGAGTTATTATCTGAGTTTTCTCTAAAAACGGAAGTAATTCTTGATGAAGTTAGAGCTAATGGACGAATACCATTAATTATTGGAAGGCAGCTTACTGACAAAAGCAGAGAAGCTCTTGGACTTGATGTTTCTGATGTATTCAGAAGACCAGATACTAAAGATGATTCTGGCAAAGGCTTCACTCTTGCTCAAAAAATGGTTGGAAAGGCTTGCGGAATAGATGGGGTGAGACCAGGAACGTATTGTGAACCAAGAATGTCTACAGTTGGGTCTCAAGATACAACCGGACCAATGACAAGAGATGAATTAAAAGAACTTGCATGTCTTGGATTTTCTGCTGATCTAGTTATGCAATCTTTTTGTCATACTGCTGCATATCCAAAACCAGTCGATATTGAAACTCAACATAGCCTTCCAGACTTTATTATGAATAGAGGCGGTGTTTCTCTTAGACCAGGGGATGGGATCATACACTCGTGGATGAATAGAATGTTATTACCAGATTCTGTTGGAACCGGAGGTGATAGTCATACAAGATTTCCTATTGGTATTAGTTTCCCAGCCGGATCTGGCCTAGTAGCCTTTGCAGCAACATTAGGTGTAATGCCTTTGGATATGCCTGAGTCTGTTCTGGTTAGATTTACTGGTGAAATGCAGCCTGGTATTACTTTACGTGATCTTGTTAATGCAATTCCATATGCCGCACTCCAAAAGGGTCTGCTCACAATAGATAAGGATGGTAAAAAGAATATTTTTTCTGGAAGATGTTTAGAGATAGAGGGTCTTCCTAACATGAAAGTCGAACAAGCCTTTGAACTATCTGATGCTTCTGCTGAAAGATCGGCATCAGGTTGTACAGTAAAACTCAACAAGGAACCAGTTATAGAGTATCTTAAATCAAATATTGTTATGTTGAGATGGATGATTGCCTCTGGATATGGTGATGAAAAAACCCTAGAAAGAAGGGCTCAAGCTATGGAAGAATGGATTTCAAACCCACAACTTTTAGAAGCCGATAAAAATGCTGATTATACTGAAATAATTGAAATTAATTTAAATGAAATTACAGAGCCATTATTAGCATGTCCAAATGACCCTGATGATATCAAGCCACTTTCTGAAGTTGCAAATACAAAAATACAAGAAGTCTTTATTGGTTCCTGTATGACAAATATAGGTCATTTTAGAGCAGCAGGAACACTTCTAGAAAAATATAAAAAATTAAATGCCAGATTATGGGTTGTACCACCCACAAAAATGGATGAGGAACAGTTAATGCAAGAAGGTATTTATAATATTTTTGGAGCCTCAGGAGCAAGAACTGAAGTACCTGGATGTTCATTATGTATGGGTAATCAAGCAAGAGTTCTAGCAAATTCAACAGTAGTTTCAACATCTACTCGAAATTTTCCAAATAGACTTGGAGATGGCGCTAACGTATTTTTAGCATCAGCTGAACTTGCTGCTATTGCAGCTGTATTAGGTAAAATACCATCGGTGGAGGAATATCACAAATATATCTCAGACATCAATCCATTAGCTGAAGAAATTTATAGATACCTAAACTTCAATGAAATTGACGCTTATGTAGAAAGTGCAAATTCGGCCAATATACCTGCAATAAATATTGTTAACCCTTAACCTTTAAATTTAGATTTTTCTCTTTGAATCTTGAGTTCATCTCTTCGCGAATTTTCAAGCTCTACGAGATAATTTTCAACTAATGGAGTGATATATTTTCCGGTGAAGATAGATGTTTCAAATTCTTTTATATCTGGATTTCCCTCTTTAACAGTATCAATTAAATCATCTAACGTTTGATAAATTAACCAATCAGCATTAATTTCAGTGGCAACTTCATCATTAGTTCTTCCTGATGCAATGAGTTCGGACATTGCAGGCATATCAATTCCATATAAGTTTTGAAATTTTATTGCTGGTGCTGCTGAAGCAAAATAAACTTTGTTCGCTCCAACTTCTCTTACCATTTCAATAATTTTTTTACTGGTCGTTCCTCTTACAATAGAATCATCTACAAGGAGTACATTCTTGTTTTTAAATTCTAAATCTAGAATATTAAGTTTTCTTCTTACTGATTTTTTTCTTTCTTCTTGGAAAGGCATTATAAATGTTCTTCCAATATAACGATTCTTCACAAACCCCTCTCTATATGGGACTTTAAGATCAACTGCTAATTGATGGGCAGCTGTTGTTGAACTGTCTGGAATAGGTATTACTACATCTATGTCATGGTTAGGATTTATTTCTTTAATTTGTTTTGCTAATTTTGATCCCATCCTCATTCTAGCTTTGTATACAGATATCTCATCAATTTTAGAATCTGGTCTTGAAAAATAAACGTATTCAAATATGCATGGTCTTTTCTGAGTATCTTGAGCACATTGTTCTGAAAAAAGATTTCCATCTTTATCAATAAATATAGCTTCACCTGGATCAATATCCCTTATTTTTTCAAATCCCAAAGTTACAAAGAGCGCGTCTTCAGAAGCAATAATATATTCATCTCTTTTTTTACCTTTTCTTACTCCAATTGATAAAGGCCTAATGCCATTAACATCTCTAAACGCAACAATGCCATAGCCATTAATTAAAGCAAGAATTGCATATGCTCCATCACATCTGATATGAGTTTTTCGAACAGCTTTAAAAATATTTTTTGCTGTGGGATAAATTTCTCTTTGTTTTGCTAATTCATGGGCAAAAACATTTAGTAAAACTTCTGAATCTGAGTCAGTTTGAAGATGACGCATTTCTGCATGAAAAAGTTCGTTACCTAGCTGCTTTGCGTTTGTTAAATTACCATTATGTGCAATGCTTATACCGTAAGGAGAATTAACGTACATTGGTTGGGCGAATTCTTTTCCGTTACCTCCTGCAGTTGGATATCTGACATGCCCAATACCGTAATTACCAATGAGTTTTTCCATATGTCTTTGTGCGAAAACGTCTCGAACATACCCCATAGATTTGCGGCTATTTAGTTTATCACTTTTATCACATACAGACATGCCAGCGGCATCTTGGCCCCTATGTTGAAGCATCAATAGAGAATCGTAGATTTCTCCTGCTACATTCGTTTCAGATGAAATTCCAACAATTCCGCACATTAAGAATCCTCATCATTAATGTTTTCTTCTAGCTCTGGTAGTTCCTCAACTAAAGGTTCAATGATTTCCATAGCCTCCTCTACAATGTTTCTATTATCTACTAAATCTCTAAAATATGCTTCAATTTCAGGAGCATATTTTTGAATTATTGGTGTTATTTTTGAATTGACTATTAAGTCTGTGGATTTTAGATTTGAAGGCAATAACAAGAAGATAACAAATAAAACTATCGACCCTCTTAATAATCCAAATAGCACACCAAGAAACCTATCAAAACCAGATGCGCCAGACCATTTTATAAGTTTGGAGATGAATTTTATGATAATTCCTCCAACAAAAATAAATACAACAAATACTACTACATAAGAAATTATCTTAGAAATTTCCTCATTATCAATAAATCCATTAATCTTCGGTGTTGCTAGATATTCCAGGCTGATTGCCGCAATAAATGCGGCCAACCAAAGAAATAATGACAAAAATTCTTTTGTAAAACCCCGGGCAAATGAAATTATTCCTGACGCAACCAAAACAACTAATATGAACCAATCTGCGAAATTTAAACCTAGAGCTTCCATCTTATAATTTCTCCATTCTCGGATTCAGAAATTTCTTGAATTATATTTATATTATTAACAATATCATCTTCTGATAAAAAAGGTCCAACATATATTGCAAAAAGGTTTCCCATTTCACCATATTCATCGACAAATGAGGGATAACCTCTAGATTCAATTTTTTCTTTTAATATATTTGCATTATTTTTTGATGATAATACATGTGCTCTATATACAAAAAATTCGAAATTAGATTCATCAAAAATAATAAACTTTTCAGAAGTATCATCTGGTTGTTGAACTTTTTCTTGCTCAATTGAAGTAATGTTTTTAGATTTAGGGATATTAAATACAAATAAAAATAATAATGTGCCTATTAGAAAAAATAAGCCAATGAATCTTGCCAAAGACATTAAAATTTGTAAGTTTTTTTAAGAGATTTTATTTCAGATGAAACAGGAACAATTTTATTTTTAAAAAATATTTCATGATTTTCTTCAACAATATCAAGATCATATAAATAATTAGCCATTACGCCATAAGATTGAGATAACCCTTTCTCTGATAAATCTGCATTTAAATTTATTCTTTCAAGACTTGCTCCATTTCCAATATGAAATCTTCCGACAGGATCATTAGGCATACCGTCTTTTCTGTCAGACTCGGTGAGATACTTAATAGCTTTTTTGGTTAACTCTTCATCACTGCAATTTTTTTCAGAACACCTCTCAAATGTAATTGGTGCATATTCTTCCATCCACTTCATAAAACCCGGTAAAGGAGATAATGTTAAAAATTGATTTAAGTCAGGCATCTCTCTCTTTAACTTTTTTGCCACTTTTTTTATGAGAAAATTTCCAAAAGATATTCCTAATAATCCGTTATGACAGTTTGAAATTGAATAGAAAATAGCTGTGTTAGTATTTTCAATGTCGATTTCTTCTCTTTCGAGTTTGATTATATTCTCAATAGATCCAGGGATACCAACGGTTAAAGCTACTTCAACAAATATTAGTGGGTCATTAGGAATTAGTGGATGAAAAAAAGCAAAGCATTGTCTATCAGTTGGTGCTAATCTAGCTCTTAGATCATTCCAAGAATTTATTTCATGAACCGCCTCATATTCAATAATTTTTTCAAGAATATTAGCAGGAGTCTCCCAATCAATTTTTTCTAAAACTAAAAATGAAGGATTAAACCAGTATTTAAATAGTTTCAATAATCCAGAATCAAATGCTTTAAGATCTTTATCATTTAGTGATCTTATCCTTTCTCTTAGCCGAACTAGTCTGTAAGTTCCATTAGATGTTGAATTTAATCTTCTAAATAACTCAATCCAGCCAGGTTCAGATGTAATTCTTAACTTCTCAAAGTTTTCTTCATTTTTCTTTGATGAATAATTTTTAACGTCTTTAATTAGTGTCTTTGCATCAATGTCATAATTATTAAGTAAATGTTTAAAAAACTTCTTTAGCTTCTCATCATCTTGATCTTCTATTAAATTTAACAAATGCTCAGCATATACTAATGATGATACTTCACCAGTGGTAGACATGACGGAATCAACAGCTTTATTAATGTTCTTATGAAGTTTTCCAAAGCTTTTTGGACTAAAGCGATTCAAACGCCTGGTACCCTTCATTACAGATGAAAGGATGTTTTGAAAAAAACTCATGATATCGCCCTTTTTATATCACTAATATATTCTTCTATTCTATCAAATTCTTTGGATTTTGAGCTCTCCTCTATCATTTGAACAATTGATGATCCAATTATCACACCGTCAGAGCATTTTGACAGCAATTTTGCATCTTCGGCAGATTTAATACCAAAGCCAGCAAGAGTTGGAACAGAGGCATGTTTTTTAATTTCCTGCACATTATTTCTTATTTCATCTACATCTAAATTAGATGCGCCAGTAACACCTCTGAGGGTCACATAATAAACAAATCCAGTGCTATTTTTTGCAATCGATTCAATTCTATTTTTCTTAGTAGTTGGAGAAATTAATGAGATAGTATTAATATTTGGATTATATACACCATAATCTTTTAGTTTTAATTCTCCTGGAATATCAACAACCAAAATTGAATCAACAAAATCATTTTTATTTGCTTCAATGAGATTTTTATTAAAAATAAATGTATTTAAATATCCCATGAGCACAAGTGGGGTTTTATTATCATTTTTTCTAAACTGATCTATCATTTCAAAAATTGAACTCAATGAAACATTATTTTTAAGTGCTCGATCATGAGCTTTTTGAATTATAGGACCTTCAGCAATTGGATCTGTAAATGGTACACCAATTTCAATTACATCAACTCCAGATTTAACAAGTAAATGCATTAATTCAATAGTGGTCTCAAGATTAGGATCACCGGCGACAAGATAGGCAACTAAAGCTTTTTTGTTTTCTTTCTTTAAATTATCAAGTGTATCTGTAAGTCTATTCAAATTTTTATTCCATCAATATCAGCCACAGTATTAATGTCTTTATCGCCTCTTCCTGATACGTTAACTATTATATTTGAATTAATATCAAATTCTTTCATTAAGGTATCCAAATAAGCAAAAGCATGAGCTGTTTCTAATGCAGGAATTATCCCTTCCATTTCTGATACCTCATGAAAAGCTTTTAAGGCTGCATCATCACTTACAGCTACATATTCAGCTCTTCCTGAATCCTTTAGCCATGAATGCTCAGGTCCGACTCCTGGATAATCAAGCCCTGCCGAAACAGACTTAGTTCCTTTTACTTGACCAGAATTATCTTGCATTAAATAACTTAATGATCCATGAAGCACTCCAGGTGCTCCATCATTCAAGGGTGCCGCATGCTCACCTGTTTCTATACCCTCTCCTCCAGCTTCCACACCAATTAATCTTGTTTCATTAAATTTTATAAAAGGATAAAATGCTCCCATTGCATTTGATCCACCTCCTACACACGCAACAATTGCATCTGGCATTGCATTAAAAAGTTCTTTTGACTGTGTTATTAATTCTTCACCTACTACAGAGTTAAAATCCCTCACAATCATAGGATAAGGATGAGGACCTGTCACACTACCAATTATGTAATATGTATCATCAACATTAGTGACCCAGTCTCTTAGAGCCTCATTTAAGGCATCTTTTAAAGTAGCTGATCCAGAATCAACTGCATGAACTTGAGCTCCCAAAAGTTTAATTCTATAAACGTTTAAAGATTGTCTTTGAACATCCTCTGATCCCATATAAATATGACATTCCAGGCCAAGTCTTGCTGCAACTGTAGCAGTAGCAACTCCATGTTGACCTGCACCAGTTTCAGCAATAATTCTTTTTTTACCCATATACTTCGCAAGTAATATTTGGCCAATAGTATTATTAATTTTGTGAGCACCCGTATGATTTAAATCCTCTCTTTTTAACCATATAGAGCCTGAACCATAATGTTTTGTAAGTCTTTTAGCAAAGTATAGCGGTGATGGTCTACCAACAAATTCTGATAAATCTTTATAGAATTGGTCTTTAAACTCGATATTATCTTTCAAGTTTTTATAGGTAGTTTCAAGCTCTTCCAAAGCATACATAAGAGTTTCTGGAACAAACTTACCACCGTACTCACCAAAAAAGCCATTTTTATCTGGTAAATTATGATTATCTGATTTCATACTTTAAAATTATTAAAATTTTTCTATAACTTCTTTTACTAAATCCAAACTTTTAATTCCTGGCGAAGATTCTACTCCAGAATTAATATCAACACACCAAGGCTTGATGTTTATAGCATTATCAACATTTTTACAATTAATTCCACCAGAGAGAATAAATTTCATATCTAAATGTTTTACACTATTTACTAAGCCCCAATCAAAAGGAATACCAGTACCTCCAGGCTTACCCTCCTCAAAATTTTCAAGCAAAATTCCTGAGGCGTCTTGAAAATTATTAATATCTTCAATATTGATTGCATTTTTAATTCTAAGCACCTTCCAAAATTCTTTTTTAAAAGAATTACAAAATTGATTAGTCTCATTTCCATGAAATTGAAGTATGGGATCTTTAAAATATAGTGAAGTCTCTTCAATAAAATTTCGATTAGAGTCAACGTAGACACATACAGGTCTTTTATTTTCAAAATTACATGCTTTAATTTGTTTAAGAAATTCTTCAGAAACATTTCTAATACTATTTTTATAAAAAATGAATCCTAAAAAATTTATTTTATCAATAGAAAGTAATTCATTTAGAATTTCAATATTGTTCATTCCACAAATTTTAAGTAAGGGTTTCATTAAAATTTTAATTTATTAAAAATATCAACTTCACAAGTATTTATTTGGTGTTCTTTTTTATACTTAGGTCCAAGAAAAAAAAGTCCAGATGCTGGGGCAGTTTTACCTGCAAAACTTCTATCCTTCTTGTTTAGAATATCTTGAATGTTCATTTTGTTTTCATTCTTTGCAATATCAATTAGTGTGCCAATCATTATCCTTACCATATTTTGTAAAAAAGCGTTTGCCACAAAAGTTATCATTATAATGTTATTAGAGGTTTTAAGTTCAACATCATATATTGTTTTTATTGGATTTTTTGAGTTACAACTCGAGCTCTTAAAAGAACTAAAATCTTTTTCTCCTAAAAATAACTTAAGTTGATTTTCCATTAAATTAATATCTAGCTTATTTTTAACCCAACATACATATTTATCGATAAATAGTGGTTTATGTTTTGAGTTATATATCAAATAAGTATATTTTCTTTCAATTGCAGAAAACCTTGAATGAAAATCATCTGACACTCTCAAAATTTTTTTTACACTTATTGAGCTTGGTAAGTTTGAGTTAATTCCATTTATCCAATTTTTGTTATCTCTTTTAATGTCGGTCTCAAAATCAAATACTTGAGATAATGCATGAACACCTGCATCAGTTCTACCTGAATAGTTAATTCTTATATTTTTTTTAGTTATTTTTTTAAGTGCATCTTCAATGCAATCCTGAATAGTAATTGTATTTTTTTGACTTTGAAATCCAGAATAATCTGAACCGTCATATTCAAGAGTAAATGCAAGCCTCATAATTTTTTTAATTTTTCAAAAAGATCAATAGATGCCTCTTTAATATGAGCATTTTGAGTTTTTTTAATTAAATTCTTTAAAAGACTTTTTGCATTTTCCTTATCATTCATCTCAAAATATGTCACAGCCAAGTCAAACTCCTGCTGATCCTCGTCATTTTTGATACTAAGACCTGGTGGCAAACTTGATGAAGAAGAATTATTGTCTAATGCTTCTTCAAAATCATATTTAATTTCTTTAGAAGCCCTCATGTTTCTAATTTGTATGTAAATTAAAGCAAGTAAAATACCTGAAACTAGTGAAATTAAAGAAATAAAAACTAAATCAAAGATCTTAAATTCATTTTTATTTTGGTAACTTGTTTTGTTGTTTTCTTCAATCAACTTATCAAGCACCTGATTTTCAAATTCCAAATTAATTTGTTTAGTATTTTGCTCAATTAAAGTTTTAGGATCCAGGGGATCAACAAAATTAATTTGTTCTTGCACTTCATCAGTCAAATTCGTATCTTGCCTAATTTTGAGATTCTCATTTATTTTAGGTGCTGTAAGAACTAAAAGCGACTTTGCAGCAGAGTTTAAACTATTCGAGAATGATTCGTTCATATTAATAATAGAATCTCTTGCAATTTGATATGAAATATTTTCAATTTCATTCATTGAAGGTATAAAGATATCCAGATCTTTTCTAATTAAATTTATATTATCTTCAATAAACGCATCTCTGTTTCCAAGATATATTGACCACATAACTTGATAAATTGAAATATTTGTATTGTCTCCCTTTATTATTTTAGCCATACTCCAAACAGTTGTAATCTCAGAGCTTTTGAATATTTTATTTGAATCAATTTGATCATTTTCTCGAATGAGACTTTTAATATCATTAGTTATCTTTGAGGAGGTAGTTTCTGTTTTATATACTGTTGAGCTTTCAATAGTATTTTTCTCTCGAATTTTTGAAGGTAAAAATACAAAAATATCTTTTGAATATTTTTCTTTTATTTTAATCCTCAAACTAAAGTAATCTTCTGAGTATTCTTCTGCTAGAACAATTGTAAATGTCTGGTATGTTCCAAAATCATTTATAAGTGAATATTCAAGAAATGAATCATTAATGGGATTATTTGTTTTATATTCATTAAGTACAATGTCTCCATCAATAATTCTTTCATTATTAACTCTAAACTCAATTATTCTTTGATTTTGGTTATTAACTTTTATTTTTGGAGATGAGATAAATAAATCTGCAGAGATATTAAAAGAAAAAAGAAATGTAAATAAAAAGAGATATCTCAACACAGCTTATTATTCTCTATTAAACTTTCTAAAATTTGTACTGTATTGAGTGCTGCCCCTTTTCCATAAACATTGTCAGCAACTATCCACATTGAAATCCAGTTTTCATTATTTATAGTTTGAGATCTTATCCTTCCGACAAATACCTCTTCAGTATCATTTGCGTTCTCAAGCGGGGTTGGATATTCTTCAGAGTCTGGATTATCTATTACCTTAATGCCACTAGAATTTTTTAGTATCTTAATTATTTGCTCACGAGAAGTTTCTTTCTTTGTTCTTAAAAAAACTGCCTCAGAATGACCATTTATAACAGGAACTCTTGCGCAAGTCGCTTGAACTTCAATGTTGTTATCGAGTATTTTTTTTGTTTCCCAGACAAGTTTCATTTCTTCTTTAGTGAAATCATTCTCTAAAAAGATATCGCATTGAGGTATTACATTAAATGCTATTTTTTTTGGATAGACTTCTTGGGTGACAGACTCATCTTTAATCTGATTTTTTAATTCTTGAACTGCTTGTTTTCCAGTTCCAGATACAGCTTGATATGTAGCAATATTTAAAATATCTATTTCATATTCTTTATGTATAGGAGAAATTGCCATTAAAAGTTGAGATGTAGAGCAATTAGGATTAGATATTAAGGATGGTGCGCATAGAAGATTAATCTCATTTCCATTTATTTCAGGAATTATAAGAGGTATATCCTTTTCGTATCTAAACCTAGAAGATAAATCTATTACGTAAGCTCCTGCGTTAACAAAATCTTTTGCATGTTCCTCAGCAACCTTTGATCCGGCTGAAAAAATAGCTAAATTTGCTTTTGTATAATCAAAATTAGTTAGATCTTCAATTTTATATTCATTGTTATTAAAGACTATTTCACCGCCTACAGAAGTTGATCCAACTGGATAAAAATTATTTATTTCAATATTTTTATTTTCTAATAAAGAAATAATTTTTTTACCCACAACGCCAGATGCTCCGATTAGTGCTAAATTTATTAAACTATTCATTTTCGAGAATCTCTATAATTTTTTCGGCAACTTCAGATGTGTTCAAATAATTTTCATCTATAGCTATGTCTTTTGTTCGAAAGCCTTGTTTTATGAACTTTTTAATTGCTGTATCAATTTTATTTGCAACAGTTACTTGGTCTAATGAAAATCTTAAAGCCATTGATAATGAGCCAATCATAGCTAGTGGATTTGCAAGGTCTTGATTGGCAATATCAGGTGCGCTTCCATGACAAGGTTCATACATACCTTTGAATGAACTATCAAGTGATGCAGAAGGAAGCATACCTATTGACCCAGTAAGTGTTGCAGCAATGTCAGACAAAATATCTCCAAACAAGTTACTGGCAACAATTACATCAAATTGATTTGGGTTGAGGACTAGTTGCATTGCTGCATTATCTGCAAGTTGATGTGAAAGCTCAACATCAGGATAGTCTTCAGACATTTCTGTAACAATTGATCTCCAAAATTTAGAAACTTCTAAAACATTTGCTTTTTCCACAGAACATAGTTTACCTTTTCGTTTTTGTGCTGATTCAAAAGCAATTTTTGCAATTCTTCTAATCTCATCTTCATTATAAATCATTGTATTAAAGGCATAATTTGGAGACTTATCATCAACAACCCCTCTAGGCTCACCAAAATATATACCACCAGTAAGTTCTCTAACTATCAATATATCTAAACCCTTTATGATTTTTTCTTTTAATGGGGAAGCGTTTGATAATTCATTAAATAAAAAGGCTGGTCTTAAATTTGCAAATAAGTTTAATTCCTTTCTTAATGTTAATAATGCATTTTCTGGTCTTTCTTCCCAACTCAAATTATCCCATTCAGGTGCTCCTACAGCTCCAAATAGGATAGCATCTGCTTCCTTGGCAGCTGCTAAAACATTTTCAGGAATTGGTGAACCATATTTTTCATAAGCAGTTCCGCCAACATCAAGAGTATCTATAGAAAAATTCAAGGAAAATTTTTTTACAATAAAATCAAGAATTTGCGTCGCAGAAGAAGATACCTCTTGTCCAATTCCGTCTCCAGGTAAAACTAATATCTTCTTACTCATTTGAATATCCAAGGTCTTTCTTTAATTCTAGTCTTTTCAAAATCAAAGATTTTATCTTTTTCCTTTAGAGTTATATCAACATCGTCTAATCCATAGATAATTCTATCAATAAGATGTTTTTGAACATGAAAAGAAATAGTTTTTTCACCATAGATGATTTCTTTCTTTTGTAAATTTATTGAAAGTTCAAGAACTTTTTGCTGAGTTTGACCAAATAAGAAATCTATCTCTTTTTTTTCTAACTTAATTGGCAAAACACCATTTTTAAAAGAATTATTATAAAAAATATCCCCAAAAGAGGATGCTATTACAGCTTTAATTCCAAAATCTCGCAGCGCCCAAACTGCATGTTCTCTTGATGAGCCACATCCAAAATTATCACGAGTTAAAAGTATTTTCGATTCATTGAAAGGATTTTTATTAAGTATAAAGTTTTCATCAATCACTCTTTCATCTTTTGTGATACCAAGCTTTCCATCATCTTTATATCTCCAGCCATCAAAAAGATAATCTTCAAAGCCAAACTTTTTTATAGATTTTAAATACTCTGTAGGGATAATTTGATCGGTATCAATATTATCTCTATCTATATATGCAACAACTCCATCTATAATTAGTCCCTCGCTGTTAGATTTCATAAGGGTCTCCTATAGTTCCATTAATTGCTGTATAGGCTGCCATAATTGGACTCATCAAATGAGTCCTGCCTAAGTATCCCTGTCTTCCTTCAAAGTTTCTATTTGAGGTTGATGCACATCTTTCATACGGTTTGAGTTGATCTGGATTCATTCCGAGACACATTGAACACCCAGGATCTCTCCAAATAAAACCTGCATCAGTAAAAATTTTATCTAATCCTTCATTTTCTGCTTGTTCTTTAACAAGACCAGACCCAGGAACAACAATAGCTTCTGAAATATTTGCTGCAATAGTTTTACCCTTAACTATTTCAGCAGCCATTCTTAAATCTTCAATTCTAGAATTAGTACAAGATCCTATAAAAACTTTATCAAATGTTAAATCAGATAATTTTGTTTCATTTTCGATGCCCATATAATCTCTTGCCAGCTCAACATTCTTCTTGTTTTCCTCTTTGGTATCAAATACTGTAGGAATTGATTCATCATAATTCATTACCATCTCAGGTGAAGTACCCCATGTAACTTGTGGTTTAATTTTTGATACATCTATAATTATTTCTTTATCAAATTTTGCATCATCATCTGACTTAAGAGTTTTCCAATACTCTTTTGCTTGAGCAAAAGTGTCCTCATCAAGAAATGATTTACTTTTAACATAGTCGATAGTTTTGTTGTCTGGGGCAATTAATCCAACCTTAGCGCCTGCTTCAATAGCCATGTTACAAATAGTCATTCTTCCCTCTACAGATATACTGCTTATATAAGATCCTGAAAATTCAATTGCACAGCCAGTTCCACCAGCAGTTCCAATCTGTCTAATCAAATATAAGACAATATCTTTCGAAGAGACATTTTCATTTACCTCTCCTTCAAATCTAACATTCATATTTTTTAATTTAGAAACTTTTAGGCACTGAGTAGCAAGAACATGCTCTACTTCCGAAGTTCCTATACCCATTGCTAAGCAACCGAGCGCTCCATGTGTGGATGTATGAGAATCTCCACAAACAATAGTCATTCCGGGAATAGTAAAACCTAATTCAGGTCCTATAACATGAACAATACCCTGCTTATTTGACTCTATATCAAATTGTTTAATACCAAATTTATTACAATTCTTATCTAATTCAACTACCTGAATCTTTGAGATTTCATCGGTTATTGATTCAGAATTAAAATTATTACCTCTTATTGTAGGTACATTATGATCAGGAGTAGCAATGTTGGCATTAAGCCTCCAAGGCTTTAAATTTTTCTTAATTAGTCCCTCAAATGCCTGAGGAGATGTGACCTCATGCAAATAATGTCTATCAATATATAAAAGTGACTCACCCGAATCGAGTTGGGTAACATGATGCTCTTCCCAGAGTTTGTCGTATAATGTCTTCATTATCTTTACTCACTAAATGGAAGTTTTTGTTCAATATCATTACATTGAGCTTTATTGATTAATAAATGATCCACTAAAACTAAACTAACCATAGCCTCGGCAATTGGCACAGCTCTTATGCCGACACAAGGATCATGTCTTCCAGTAACCTGTATATCAAGCTCATTACCTTCTTTATTTACAGTTTTTCCTTTTGTTTTGATACTTGATGTTGGTTTGATAATAAAGCTCAGGCTTATATCATCTCCGTTAGATATACCACCTAATATTCCTCCTGAATTATTTGAAGAAAAACCTGAGGCTGTTATCTCATCCCTTGCTTCAGAACCTTTAAGGTTTAATAAATCATCTGCATTGCCAATTGATACTGACTTTACTGCGTTAATAGTCATTATTGCTTTTGCTAAATTAGCATCTAACTTCTCGAAAACTGGATCTCCCAATCCAACTGGACAGTTCTCAACAATAACTCCTAACTTTGCACCTACAGAATTACCCTCTTCAATTAAGTCTTTAAAGATTGAATCTAGTTCAGATAATTTTGATTCATCACCAAAAAAGTACTTATTATTTATATTTTTATGATTAATTGAATCAGACTTCACTTTTCCTATTTCTGATACAAAACCATTTACTGAAACACCCTCCTTTTTAAGAATCTTTTTAGCAATTGCTCCAGCAGCTACCCAGTTTGCAGTTTCTCTAGCGCTTGCTCTTCCACCGCCTCTGTAATCTCTATGACCATATTTTGCTTGATAAGTAATGTCTGCATGGTTTGGTCTAAAAACATCTTTTATATTCGAGTAATCTTTAGATTTTTGATCTTTATTGTAAATTATCATTCCTATAGGTGTGCCAAGGGTTTTTCCTTCAAAAACTCCAGACAAAATCTCTACAGCGTCGTCTTCTTTTCTTTGTGTAGTCACATCTGACTGACCTGGCTTTCTTTTGTCTAAATCATGCTGAATATCTTCATTTGTTAGCTCAATTTGCGGCGGACAGCCATCTAAAATACAACCCATAGCAGTACCATGACTTTCACCAAAAGTCGTTAATTTAAATACTTTTCCAAACGTATTGCCTGACATGGCGATAATTATAGTCCAAAAAGTTAAAAAAGCTTTATTTTATGGGATTTTTGAAAATAATTTCTGGAAATCAGTAACAGAGGCTTCTTCAAGCTTTTTTTGGTTCATGCAAAGTTTGAATATCTTATCAGATACTTCCTCGTTAAATGTTATGTCTAAATTATCTTTAAATTTCTTCTCTAAAACCGGTATGCCTTCTTCTCTTCTTCTTTTGTGTCCAATAGGATATTCAACCTCAACCTCCTCTGTTGAAGTTCCATCATTAAAATGAATCTGAATTCTGTTTGCAATTGAACGCTTATCTGCTTCAAGATATTCTTTTGAGTATCTTTTATCTTCTTTGATAACCATTTTTTCTCTAAGTGCATCAATCCTTGGATCTTTTGCAGCATCATCTTCGTAATCTTCCGCGACTAAATTGCCTTTCAATAAACCAATAGCAACCATATATTGCAAACAATGATCTCTATCAGCAGGATTATTAAGCTCCCCAACTTTTGAAATGATCCTAATAGCAGACTCATGTGTAGTGATTTCAACAGATTTTATTTCATCGATTTTATCTTTTATTTCGTTATGCAACTTTACTGCAGCCTCTACTGCAGTTTGAGCATGGAATTCTGCTGGAAAACTAATTTTAAATAGAATATTCTCCATAACATAAGTTTCAAAGGGTTGTGGTAAAGAAAGTTTTTCTCCATCAAATGAAACGTCTTCAAACCCCCAAACAGGCGCAGATAATACACCAGGGTATCCCATCTCTCCTGACATAGTAATCATTGCTAGTCTTACAGCTCTACTGGTTGCGTCCCCAGCTGCCCAACTTTTTCTTGAGCCCGCATTAGGAGCGTGCCTATAAGTTCTTAGACTTTGACCATCCACCCAAGCTTGACTAACTGCATCTTTAATTTGATCAATAGAACCGCCCAGTAATTTTGTGGCTACTGCCGTTGAAGCAACTTTTACTAGAATGACATGATCAAGTCCTACCTTATTAAAACTGTTTTCAAGGGCTAAAATACCCTGTACCTCATGTGCCATAATCATTGATTCGAGAACAGTTCTCATAGTTAATGGATCTTTTGCATTTGCAACATTTTGTTGTGAAACAAAATCACATACCGATAATATTGCGCCTAAGTTATCTGAAGGATGACCCCACTCTGCAGCAAGCCAAGTATCGTTGAAGTCCAGCCATCTAACAATACAGCCTATATCAAATGCTCCTTTTACCGGATCTAACTCATAATCTGTGCCAGGTACTCGTACACCAAAAGAAACTTTTGTATCTTTTACTATTGGCCCAAGCATTTTGGTGCAAGCAGGAAATTGTAAAGCTAAAAGACCACATCCAATGGTATCAATAAGACAATTTCTTGCAGTATCTAATGCTTGATCAGATTTAATTTCATAATTTGAAACGTAATTAGCAATTTCAGAAATCAATCCATCAAAGCCAGGCCTGACATTCAGATCGACATTTGATGACATATTTTAAGACCTATCAACAATATCGACCCAATCTGAAGTCTCAACTCCAATATAATCTGCACTTGGTCTAATGATTCGATTGTTTGCTCTTTGCTCCATGCAATGCGCAGTCCAACCAGATACTCTAGACATTACGAATATTGGAGTAAATAGTTTTGTTGGGATGCCCATATAGAAATATGCAGGAGCATGAAAAAAGTCTGCGTTGGCAAACATTTTCTTTTCATCAGCCATTACTTTTTCAACCTCCTCAGCTACTTTATATAAAGTATCGTTTTCAGCCAGCTCAGATAATTCTTTTGCATATTCCTTAATTACAGCATTTCTAGGATCTCTTATCGAATAAACAGCATGACCAAATCCCATTATTTTTTCTTTATTTCCAAGCATCCCGATAATTTTTGCTTTTGCTTCTTCTTTAGAGGTCCAGTTTTCAATTAGCTCCATTGCTTTTTCATTTGCTCCACCATGAAGAGGTCCCCTTAGAGAACCAATAGCAGCTACAACACATGAATGAATATCTGACATAGTTGATGCGCAAACCCTTGCTGTAAAAGTAGAGGCATTAAATTCATGTTCGGCATATAAGATTAAAGAAACATCCATTACTTTTCTATGCAAATCTGAGGGTGTTTTTCCATGAAGAATATGTAGAAAATGACCAGCCATACTATCTTCATCATTTACAAGATCAATATCTAACCCCTCATGAGAGTATTTATACCAGTAAGTAACAATTGATGGCATTGTTGCAATCATTCTATTTATAGAATTTAATTGGTTAGAGAACTCTCCTTCAGGTTCTAAATTACCTAACATTGATGTACCTGTTCGCATTACGTCCATTGGATGAGCTGTCGAAGGAATTTTTTGAAGAACTTGTTTTAGCGAATCAGGAAGGTCTCTTTGACTCTTAAGTAGTTTCTTATAATCATCTAGTTCTGCTTGTTTTGGAAGTTTATCATAAAGCAAAAGATAAGCGACTTCTTCAAAAGAAGACTTTTCTGCAAGCAATTCGATTTTATGACCCCTATAGGCAAGCCCCTCAATTTGACCAACAGTTGACAGCGAAGTTTCTCCAGCAACCTGTCCTCTTAAACCTGCGCCCTCTAGTTTTTTTGTCATTAGCCTTCCTTTTTAGTATTTCCAAACTGTTCATCAAGTTGTTTTTCAAAATTATAGTAATCAAGAACTTCATACAACTCTTCCCGGGTCTGCATTATATCTAACAGGGGCTCTTGTGTCCCGTCTTTGATAATTGAATTATAAATTTTTTCTGCCGATAAACTCATGGCTCTAAATGCTGTAAGAGGATATAAAACAATATCGACTCCAACATCGCTAAGTTCTTTCTGAGTGAATAATGGAGTTTTTCCAAATTCTGTAATATTTGCTAGCAATGGAACTGAAAAATTTTTATTAAACTCTTTGTATTCATTTAAAGATATAGCTGCTTCAAAGAAAATTCCGTCTGCACCAACTTTTAAATATTCACCACATCTTTCAATAGCTTTTTCAATTCCCTCAGATGCAAATGCGTCTGTTCTTGCCATAATAAAAAAAGATTTATCTTTTTTTGCATCAACTGCAGCTTTTATTCTATCTTGCATTTCTGAAACACTTACTATCTGTTTATTTGGCCGATGTCCGCATCTTTTATCAAAGACCTGATCTTCAATGTGAACTGCAGCCACTCCAGCATTTTCCATTTCTACAATCGTATTTGATATTTCTTCAGGACCGCCCCAACCAGTATCTATATCAACCAAGAGAGGAAGATTAGTTGCATTAGTTATTCTCTTAGCGTCGATTACGACATCCTCTAATGAGGTTACACCTAAATCTGGAAGACCATATGAGGCAGCAGCAACCCCACTTCCAGAAAGATAAATCGCTTTATGATCTGCTCTTTCAGCTAATTTTGCTGAATAAGCATTAATTGCTCCTGGAATAATTAGAGGACTATTATTTTTTATGGCATCTCTAAACTTTTTACCCGGCGTCATATTAGTAGAATTTAATTCCTCTTATAATTCTATCTTTGTTATTTTTTCTTCTCCACTTATTAGTGTCTCGAAGACTATAAACACAACCACAATATTCTTGTTGGTAAAAATGCTCCCTCTTTGAAATTTCTATCATCCTTGATGAACCGCCATTTTTTCTCCAATTAAAATCCCAAAAGGATATATTTTCATACCTTGAAGCAGCTCTATGTCCTGAATCATTGATTTGAATCATATCTTTCCATCTAGAAATGCCTAGTGTAGTTGCATAAATATTGAATCCATTTTCATATGCAAAAAGTGCTGATCTTTCAAAACGCATGTCAAAACATTTTGTACATCTTTCACCTCTCTCTGGTTCATTTTCTAATCCTTTTATTCTTTCAAACCAATTATCTTTGTCGTAATCACCATCTATACAATCAAATCCAACTTTTTCGCAAAATCTTCGATTTTCTTCCTTTCTTATCTCATATTCATCAGCAGGATGAATGTTTGGATTATAGAAATAAACGATGGTTTTAATTTTTGAAGCTGCCAGCCCCTCGATAATTTCTCCAGAACATGGAGCGCAACAACTATGAAGGAGAAGATTTTTTTCTCCATTAGGCATTTTTAATTCTGGTCTTTTATAGTTTTGTAACTTTAGATTATCACTCATTTACGAATACCGAATTGTATAAGATTGCCTTTTCAAGCTCATTATAATTATGAAAAGATTTAATTTCAGGGAATTTAGAAGAAATCTTTTCTGGAGCATTCATAAAAAATCCTTTATCTGCAACCTCAAACATTTGAATATCATTGTGAGAGTCACCTGCTGCAAAACATCTATAACCTATATCTTTAAATGCATTTATTGCTTGTTTTTTTGCCTGAGGATGTCTAAGTTTGTATGAAACAATCTCATTATTTTTTATCTCGAGGTTATGACAAAGTAAGAAAGGAAATCCAAGCTTTTCCATGAGTGGCTTCGCAATGTCATGAAAAGTATCAGACAGAATAACAACTTGAAAATTTTTTCTGAGGTTTGACACAAATTCCAATGCTCCTGGTAGAAGTTCAACTGAAGATGCAGCTTTTTGAACATCAGATAAACCTATTCCTTCCTTTGACATAATTTCTATTCGCATATCTAAAAGATCCTCATAACTAGGAATATCTCTAGTGGTTTTTCCTAGATCTTCAATACCGGTATCATATGCAACTTTCTCCCATATTTCCTCAGTGAGAGTTCCTTCCATATCTAAACAAACAATTTCCATAATTTAATTATTTTTTACTCCGTATGGTACATGAGCTGATGCAGTTGTGTCCTTTGCGCTCATAATATGTTTTTTTTGATCATCAAAAAAGATGTCAGCATCAAAGGATTCTAAAAATTTAGACTTCTCCATTCCACCCAAAAATAATGATTCATCAATACGAACGCCCCATTTTCTTAAGGTTTTAATAACCCTTTTATCTGATGGAGCTGATCTGGCAGTCACCAAAGCAGTTCTTATAGGGCATTCATTTATTTCAAAATCATTTTGAATTTTATTAAGTTCTACTAAAAAGGATTTAAATGGCCCCTCTTTAAGAACAGATAGTGATTTCACCTCATTTTCGATAAAAGCTTCTAGGCCTTTTTCATGAAAAACTTTTTCAGATTCGTCTGAAAAAATTACTGCATCTCCATCAAAAGCTATTTTTAAAATATCTGAATTCGTATCTTTCTTATTTTTCAAAGATCTTGAAACGATTGTTGCTGCAGCTACATTGCTTTGTATTGCTAACTTGACATCCTGGATGCTACTTGATAAAAATAAATGGACTCCAAAATCTTTTACATATCTATGAGGACTTTCTCCTCCACAAAATGCTGCCCTAGAAATATTTAGATTATGTGCTTCAATGGAATTCCTTATTCGTAATCCCGTGTCTGAGGTATTTCTTGATAATAAAATAACTTCAACTCGATCAGAACTTTTATACAAATCATTAATATTAAGAATTTTTTTCACTAGGCTGAAAGCCTCTCCAGGATTGAGGATATTATCTTCATTTTCAATTTGATATTCTTGATATGATTTTAGTCCTTCTTTTTCATATATTTTATGACTTTCATCAAGATCAAATAATGCTCTAGATGAAATTCCTATTATCAATTTTGATTTATTAGTAGTCATAAATATTGTAAATGTAGCATTACATGTATTATACTGTATATATATTCAGTACTTTTTATTATTATGAAAGAAATTACTTCAAAACAACAAAGAGTTTTAGATTGTATTCAAATTTATCTAAATAAGACAGGTTTTCCTCCAACCAGAGCAGATATTTGCAGAGAATTAGGGTTTAAATCACCAAACTCTGCTGAAACTCATCTTAGAGCGTTAGAAAAAAAAGGTTTTATTACAATTGAGAGTGGTACCTCAAGAGGGATATCCATAAATAATCAAGAATATCTTGGTAACAAGAATGAGTACCCAGTAATTGGATTAGTTGCAGCAGGATCTCCTACTTTAGCGGAAGAAAATATTGAAAGGACTATAGAATGCTCTAAATCTTTTTTTGACTCTAATTTTGATTATTTTCTTAAAGTAAAGGGCTTAAGCATGAAGGATGCAGGTATCATAGAAGATGATTTAATCGCAGTCCAAAAAACTTCAGATATAAAAAATGGAGATATTGTAATTGCTAGACTAGATGATGAGGTAACAGTTAAATTTTTTAACAGAAAATCGCAACAAATTGTTGAGCTAAAACCAGCAAATAAAGATTTCAAAGATATTATAGTTGATCTTGAAAAAGATAAATTGCATATTGAAGGTAAAAGTATAGGTTTGTTGAGAAAAAATTAATGGACGGTATTTTGTTTTTTTGAAAATTCTTCTCTCTGTTTTTCAAAAAACTCATCAATATCACTAACATTTCCGCTAACACTTTCAATTCCGGCTCTGATCATTTCTTTAGCTACTGTTAATTCTTGACCACGAAGAAAATCTTTAGATTCTCTAGAAAATTCAATTTTTACAATTGGATTCTCATGATCATCAGATCTTCTAAGAACAATGCTTCCATCAGGTAATTG
>CACHRR010000009.1 GCA_902582355.1 uncultured SAR86 cluster bacterium | reverse complement strand
ACCTACCAAATGCTGAGAAATAGTATCGGTTATAGTACGGATAACCATAAGCAGAATCAGTCTGCGGCATTTTATTTTCTAAATTCCTTACACTTAAGTATAAGTTTAAACTTGCACTATAATTATAGAAAGTTGTTAAGTTGGCTGTGATATGAGGATCAGTTTTTCCTCTTGAGCCAAGCTCCATATGTCCTAGCCTGTCAACAAATAGTGTTGTACTGAAATCTTGATATCTCCAATTTAGTGACATATTTTGTTGAGATCTAGGCTCATAAGTATAGTAGGAAAGATACTCAATTTCTTCAGATGTATCATCAGTTTTAGCATAATAGGCAATAATATGAGATGAAAGAATTCCTAAAGAGAAATCACCAGCATTCTCAGTCTCAATTGTATAGTTTAAAGTCCAATCAAGTCCTTGATACTCTCTAAAAGACTGGTTAATAAAGTCTGGGTATACTTCTTCCCATGGGCCTATAGCAGGAGTTACTCCAGATATTGGGTCTGGTGTTCTTTCTCCTCTTCCAATTTTTGAGTAAACAAGCTCACAATCTCTTACCTCGGGATTTTCTGAACCGATATAGTTTGAAAAAGCTTGGCCATATAGACAATATCCTTCAGATATATTGAGAGTTCTGTAGCTTTCTCTTCCGATAACATCCTCAAGAATAACCTGGTATAAATCAAGTGAAAAATCCCAATTATCATTTATATCCCAAACAAATCCAAGTTGAATGTTCTCACCCTCTTCTTCCTCAAGCTCTGTATTTCCTTCAAAGAATGCTTGGATACTTCCGCCACCTAACTCACAATCAGTAAGGTCTTGGCCAGGACTTGCAGCTAAATAACAGGCAACCCAGTCAAGAACTCCGTTATAGTAACCACTACTTGGTCCAGCAAATAAATAATTCATATCTGGTGCTCTAAATGTCATAGAGTAAGAACCACGAATTAGAGTGTTATCAGTTGGTCTATAAGCAAAATTCATCATATTTGACATTCTTGAACCAACGTTAGACGATGCATCGTCATAACTATCGTATCTTGAAGCAAGTGTCATTTCTAACTTATCAGTAACTGGGAATAAAAACTCAACTCCCATTGAGGTCCTATCTCTGTCACCACCACCTTCATAACCAACACCTTGAATGAAATTTACATTAGGGTCTTGTCTGTTAGGTCCTACGGTATAATCTTGAGTTGAATGTTCGAGAATTGCTGCCATACCTACAAATCTACCTGCTAATTCAAATTCTCCACTTACAACAAAGTCAACTGTCGTCTGTGATGAGTCAGCTGTTAAAGTATCATCACCTAAAAACGAACCAATTTGTTCATTTGTCATGACACCCATAAATCTATCAGCCATGAAACAAGAATGGTATGCACCAAAATATGCGTATTGACCACAAGCTGGATCTGTTGGAAGTCCATATGCACTTAGAGCATCATTTGCAGTTGCAACTCTCCCTAAGTCATCAAAGTATCCAATGCTATTTAAAAAGGCAAGTCTGTCTTCACCATCATAAAGCCAGCTATAGTAAGTACCTGTTAATAAATTTCCATTTTCATCTACAGCACCAACACCATACATATAATCATATAGATCTGTGGTGAATGTAAATGATTCATTTTCATAATCATATGTAGTACTGTTGATTCCAAATTCCCATTCAAAACCATTATTAAAAAATCCATTTAGTCCTATAAATACATCATTTACTTCTTCGGTAATATCATTTCTTGCATCAAAATTATCACCTTGAGATGGAGCAAAGAATCTTAATCCATATGCAACTCCTCTCTGGTAACCTGTCAATACATTGTTAGGATCTGTTGATGTAGCAGTTAATGCCTCAATTCTACCTGGATCTAAAATAGTCGCATTAGTTTGAAAATATCTTGGATATCCTCTATAAAAAGCTTCGTCATAATATGAATAAAGCCTTGCGTTTAGTTCAATACCATTATCGAAGTTATGAGTAAGAGTAGCCATAAGAGCGATGTCATCTCTTTCGTTTACAATTGTTTGTGAACTACCTCCGAATCTTGCACTACCATAGTCCCAGCCACATCCTCTACCTGGGTATGATCCAGCATACAACCATTCAGGATCTTGTTTATCAAAATCAAAGTACTCCCCACCACTAAGTTCTGAGCAAGTTGGAGTTGAGGGGAATTCTTCACTTCCGTACCAACCTCTCTGGTCACCACCAAAAGCACCGGTTCTCCAATACAGTCCATACCTTGGTGCTGTATATGCGACTCCATAATCAGGATCATTTACGAAAGAGTCATGTCCAGGTCTATCTGCGTATGTCATTGGATCAACATGTGAAAAGTCTGCACCTATTGTCCAACTAGTATTTCCAAAAAAACCACCTGCAGTATAAGAAAGTGAGTATATATTTTTTTGTTCGTATTCTGTTTGGGAAATATCAAAATCTAATTCTTGATAGTCTTTTCCCTTAATAGTAATAACATTGACTACCCCTGTAACAGCGTCTGAACCATAAATAGCTGATGAACCTTGTGAAAGAATTTCAACTCTATCAACTAATCCGTTAGGAATAATACCTATGTTTGCAATATTACCTGCATTATTGAAAGGAATTGGATAGTCAGCAGTTCTTCTTCCATTTACAAGATATAAGATTCTTCCAGGTCCTAAGTTTCTTAAGTCAAGTTCGTTGGCATTTGGAGTAAAGTTACTGGTTAGTGATTCATTTTGGGTACTCGCATTTGCAGTTGGAATTGTTTGAAGAGCTTCGGTCAAATTTCTAAAACCTTTATTATCAATGTCTTCTTTTGTAATAACAATTAAGGGAAGTGGTCCAACAACTTGTGTTTTCTTAATTCTTGATCCAGTTACAACAACTTTCTCTAATTCAACAACTTCATCATCAGAAGATGATACCGGAGCAGAATCTTCAGCAACCTCTTCTTGAACAGTTTCCTCAACAACTTCAGATGCCTCTTCTGAATCATCAGCAATTTCACCTGGATTATCAGCATAGATCGTGTTAGTAATTAAAACTAATCCAAATAATAAGAACAAATTTTTTATATTCATACGATATCCCCTTCGTAAAAAGATTAATGTTTTATAATTTTATAGTAAAAAACCTAAAAAAGGCAAAATAAATAGAAATAAATAGTCCAAAAACATAAAAAAACCCTATATAATCAATTAGTTTTCTTCAAAACTATAATTTTAAAAATACTAGGAATATTTATGACAAATCTTAAAAAGAAATCGGAATTAATTTTTTTAACTAATTTAATAATGTTTTCATCATTATTTATTACTTTGAGTATTAATTTAAATGCAGAGTATAAAAAAATATCTAATGAAGAATTCTCTTGTAAAAGCAACAACTATAGATTTTCAATGTCGCCTGATGGAACATATCTTGCAATAATGTCATCTCCAAGAGAGGATGTTTGTGACATTCATCCTGAAAAACGATCATATGTTGAAGATGAATGGGGCCAAATGAGCCTTTCCATGATGACTATGGAAACCATGGAAAGAAAAGTGCTTCTTAACGGTTCTCCAGGAAACAGTATTGACCCACGCTCATTTGATTGGCTTTCTGATGAAAGGTTTGTTTATGAACCACAAGCATTTAATGAAGTCGGTCGAAGTATAAATGCATTACAAACATTTGCAATGAACGCAGATGGTTCTGGCAGAAAGGCACTTTTAGAATATAAATTTGGTGCTGAAGGTCTTAGAGGTTTTTCAATATACAACATGAATAGTGATGATGATGATACAGTATATGTCTTTTGGAATAATAGAAGGCCTAGAGTTCCAGATATGTATAAATTAAATATCAAAACAGGAGTTCCAAAGTTGGTTGCAAGAGGGCCTGATTTAGATAGTAGGGAAGTTATCTATAACGTATGGACAGACAAGGATGGTATGCCGGAAGCATTAATGACAGACGTTGGTCTACAAAGAGTAATTTATACATATGATGTAGATTCAAAAAAATGGTCTGAACATTATAGGTATACATGTCAATACCCACATTTCACACCAGTCGTTATAGTTGATGATGAAAAAGAAAATAAGAGACTTTGGTTGGTTTCTGGACAGAAGTTTGATAAACAAAGAAACGTAATTGAAGACAATGATACTAATTCACTTTATTTGTACGATCCTGAAACAAAAGAGTTTAGCGATACTATTTACAAAGACGACAGATATGATGTCGGTGGTTATACAGGCGGTTGCAGACCTTCAGGTGGGATATCAGCTACAGTTGATCCTGATACTAAAAGATTAACAGAGCTTACTTACGTTGCCGAGGAGCCAAAAAGAATATATTTTGATGATCTTTATGCTGATGAAGATGAAGAATCTGATGAAATAAAGTTTACAACTAGACAGCTTCGAGAGTCATTAGAAAGTTTATTTCCAAATGATTGGGTAGCTTTGAGTACAACTGATAACAATAACACTAAAGGTGTTTTCAGGGTATATAACTCTAATAATCCTGGCGATTACTACTACTTTGATCTTTTGAAAGGTCAAGTCTTTATGCTTTATCAAATTAAGCCATGGTTAGATAGAGATGTGCTTGTTAAAAAGGAAGTGATTAATTACAAAGCTCGCGATGGATTGATGATTACAGCATATCTATCAAAAACAAAAAAGAAAACTGATAAAAACTATTTAGTGATACTTCCTCACGGCGGTCCAAATGTAAAGGAAGGTTTTGGATATGATGGATGGACACAGTTTTTCGCTAATAGAGGCTATAACGTACTTCAACCAGACTATAGAGGATCAACAGGATACGGAAGATCACACTACATGAAAGGAAATCGTCAATGGGGTAAGGCAATGCAAGATGATTTAACTGATGGAGTGCTTTGGGCAATTGAAAATGGCTATGCTGACGCAGACAGAGTATGTATTGCTGGCGGAAGTTATGGTGGTTATGCAGCAATGGCTGGTGCTGTTTTCACTCCTGATCTGTATCGTTGTGTTATAAATTTTGTTGGTGTTGCTGATATGAGAGACCTTCTAAAGGGTTTTGGGTCAAGATCAAGTAGATTTAATACTTGGGAAGATGAAGGTAGACTTGAATGGGGAAGTGACAAAGGCCCTGGTGCTGATAAATACATAAGTGAGATCTCCCCACTTCTTCATGTTAAAAACATAAAAGCTCCTGTTTTAATTTCACATGGCTCTAATGATTATGTCGTTCCTGTAGAACATGCCAGAAGCCTGAGAAGTGAGATGGATAAGTATGGCAAAACCTATGAATGGCATATGCAAGCATATGAAGGTCATGGTTTTTTCGGAGAATTAGCAAATCTTGAACATTATGACGTTCAAGAAGCATTCCTAAAAAGATATTTAGAAAATTAAATTAAAAGGCTGAGTATCCTGTAAGCGCTTTACCAAGAATTAAGCCATGGATACTTTCAGTTCCCTCGTAAGTATTCACTGCTTCTAGATTCATACAATGTCTAATAACATGGTATTCATCACTTATTCCGTTTCCTCCATGGATATCTCTGGACTCTCTTGCAATACTAAGTGCTTTTTGACAATTATTCCTCTTCACCAGTGATATCATTTCAGGCTTCATTTTATTTTCATCTATTAATCTTCCAACTCTTAATACAGATTGAAGGCCAAGGGTAATTTCTGTTTGCATGTCAGCTAACTTTGTTTGAACAAGTTGTGTTGCAGCAATCGGCTTTCCAAATTGTTTTCTTTCCATAGAATATATGTAAGCTGCATTTAAACAAAACTCTGCAGCTCCCATCGAGCCCCAAGCAATTCCATACCTTGCCATATTGAGACATGAAAAAGGACCCTTAAAACTTTGAACTTCTGGAAGAACTTTATCTTTAGGAACAAATACATTATCCAAAAAAATCTGTCCTGTAACAGATGCCCTTAAAGCAAATTTACCTTGTATTTCAGGAGTTGTTAAACCTTTTGAGTCTCGCTCGACTATAAAACCTCTTAAAATACTTTGCTCATCCTTTGCCCATATGATTAAAACATCAGAAATTGGTGAGTTTGTTATCCAAGTTTTAGATCCGTTTAATACATAACCATCATCTTGCTCTTTAGCAATTGTTTTCATCGAGTCTGGATCTGAACCAGCATCAGATTCAGTTAATCCAAAACACCCAATCAGTTCACCCTTTGCCATTTTAGGGAGATAAAATTCTTTTTGATCCTCCGAGCCAAATTTATATATTGCATGCATAGCTAAAGATGTTTGAACACTGTATGCCGACCTATAACTTGAATCAATACTTTCTATTTCTCTTGCAATTAATCCATATGAAACATAATTTACACCAGAGCATCCATATCCTTTTATTGGAGCACCCAAAAATCCCATTTGTGCCATTTCAGAATATATTCCTCTATCAAAGTGCTCCTCTCTATTTGCATGAACTATTCTTGGTAATAATTCTTTTTGACAATAATCATGAGCTGAGCTTTTAATAGCAAGCTCTTCTGAACTTAGCTGATCTTCAAAAAGTAAAATGTCTTGCTTATTCATAATAATTAAATTTTTTCGACTCTAATAATACCAAATCTTGGCGTTGAAAACAGAATAGTATTTTTGTTAAGAGTAGACTCAACAATTTGAATCATTTTGTTAGAATTACCACAAATTATTTTAAGTGGAATACTTTGTTGATAAATATAAATAAAATTTATTACTTCATCATCAACATCATTATGTCTAACACCATGTAAATCTAAATGGGTAATTCCATTTTCCTCAAAAACATTCATAATCGATAATCTAAAACTATATAATTATTATATGGCAAAATTACATTTCTTCTATTCAACAATGAATGCTGGCAAGTCAACATCATTATTGCAATCGAATCATAACTATATTGAAAGTAAAATGAATACCAAGCTATTTATTCCAAAAGAAATTGGAAAAAAATCTAATGGAAAAATTATCTCAAGAATTGGTTTAACTGCAAACGCGATTGTTGTTGATAAAAAATATAATTTTTATACGGAGATTGAGCAATCTAAAGATTTAAAATGTGTGTTTGTAGATGAATCGCAGTTTTTATCAAAAGATCAGGTAAGAGAGTTAGCTAAAGTTACAGATTTATTAAATATTCCAGTCATGTGCTATGGGATAAGAACTGATTTTAGAGGGGAATTATTTGAGGGAAGTAAAGAACTCTTGTCAATATCTGACAATTTAATAGAGTTGAAAACTATTTGTAGTATGTGTGATAAAAAAGCAATTATGGTTGTAAGGCTTGATGAAAATGGTAATGTATTGCTAAAAGGAAAAAAAGTCTTAATTGGTGGAAATGAAAGATATAAAAGTGTTTGTAGAAAGCACTTTAGAGAATTAACAAATCTAGTATAAAAATTTTATGAATTATATTAATAATCAATACCTTTTAAATAAAAGACCATCTGGGATGCCGGAGGATGATTGTTGGAAGATGAATGAAGAAATTATTAATCAAATAAATAAAAATGAGATATTAATTAAAGTTAAGTATCTTTCCATTGATCCATATATGCGTGGAAGAATGAACGATTCGAAGTCATATGCAGCTCCGGTAAAAATTGGACAACCAATGACTGGTGAAACAGTTGGAACTGTAATAGAAAGTAAGTCTGATATATATAATGTTGGAGATAAGCTTTGCATTCATAAAGGATGGCAAACTTTAATAAAAGCAAAAGATACTGATCCATCTATATATAAAGTTCCTGATTCAAATATTCCTCTTTCATCTTATCTTGGCGCAGTTGGTATGCCAGGAAGGACTGCTTACTTTGGACTAAATAGAGTTGGCAAACCTAAAGAAAACGATATAGTTGTTGTCTCAGCTGCATCTGGAGCAGTTGGTTCAATTGTTGGACAGCTTGCTAAATTACAAGGATGCAATGTTATTGGTATTGCTGGTGGGTCTGAAAAAACGACTTATGTTAAAGAGGAATTAAATTTTAATGATTGTATAGATTATAAGTCAGATAATTTTATTGAATTATTAAGTGAAGCTTGTAAAGATGGTATTGATATATATTTTGAAAACGTTGGCGGTATGGTGTCGAGAAGTGTTGCTAAACACTTAAATTATAATTCTAGAGTACCAATATGCGGTTTTATATCTCAGTATAATGAAGATGATGTCCTAAACTCAGACACTCCATTTAAAATTTTTGGCTCCTTAGATACAAAACCAGAACATAGATTTTTTGTAGTTACAGAATGGATGGATGAATGGACAAAAGCAACTGAAGAATTATCAAGACATATTGTGGAAGGTAAAATTAATTACAAAGAAACTATCACTAAAGGTTTTGTGAATTCACCTCAAGCTTTAAGAGATGTTTTAACTGGCAAAAACTTTGGTAAACAAATTATAGAAATTTAATTCATCTTAATATCACCCTTCATATAAAGTACAGCATTTCCTCCTATCAAGACTCTATTTTCTTCATTTGAACAAAATAATTCACCACCCCTATTAGATATCTGCTTTGCATGAAGGGAGTTTTTTTTAAGTTTATATGACCAATATGGTATGAGAGTAGTATGAGCAGACCCTGTTACTGGATCTTCATTAATTCCAAATTTTGGACAAAAATATCTAGAAACAAAGTCATATTTATCTCCTGATGAAGAGATGATTAAGCCTTGTCCAGGAAGTTTTTCCAATAAATTAAAGTTTGGTCTAATGCTGGATATTTGATTTTCTGAACTAAATACTGCAAAAAGATTTATGTCTCCTAAATAAGTCTCAACAGGACGAATATTTGTTGCTTTAAATACTGATTCAATTTCATCTACTTGTTTAAAGTTATCCTTTGGAAAATCTAGATAAATAATTGAATCTTTTTTATATGCTTTCAGTTCACCACTGTTTGAATTAAAAGTAATTAAACTTGAATTATTATCAATATATTCAAAAAAAACATGTGCTGCGGCTAATGTTGCATGTCCACATAAATCAACCTCACACTTTGGAGAGAACCACCTTATGTAATTGTTTTCAAGGTCAATAAATGCTGTCTCAGATAGATTATTCTCCGAAGCTATTGATTGCATTTTTTCATCTTCGAAATGTTTAAAAATCACAGCTGCTGGATTGCCAGAAAACACTTCTTTAGAAAATGCGTCTACATAAAATATATCAAATTTCATTTTTTTAATCATAACTCATATAATTAAATCATGATAAGAACACTTTTAATTAGTTTTATTTTTATTTCAACAAATGTTATTTCTTCTGATGATAATCAAACAATTAAGTATATATTTAGCACCAATAACACTAATCAACTTGTTATGGATATTGAAGCGGCTCTCGCGAGAGCTCAATCTTCTCAAGGTATTATCCCTGAGTGGGCTGCAAATGAAATTACTGCTAAAGCTGACGTTAAATATATGCCTCAAGTTGAAATTAATAAAGAAAATGAACTAGTAAGACATAGGCTAGTATCAAGGTTAAATGTATGGAAAAGATCATTAGATTTAGGAGCGGAGGAATATCTTCATTTTGGTGCAACTACTGTAGACATTTTTGATACTGTTTTGGTTCTTCAAGTAAAGCAATCAATAGATATACTTTTAGAAAGTCTATTAGATATTGAATCTCAATTGCTAGCGCTCACAAAAAATCACATTGATACTTATATGGTTGGAAGAACTATTGGACAACATGCACTTCCCATGACTTTTGGAAAAAAAACAAGTACATGGTTAGCAGAAAATAGGAGAAACATCGAAAGATTAAAGACTGTTGAAATTAAAATTAATCAATCAGTAATTTTAAAAGGTGCAGTTGGCACATACCTAGGTCTTGGAGAAATGGCAATTGAAACCGAAGAGCTGATGGCAAAAGAACTTGGTTTATCAAAACCTTATATTGCAGATTGGCATGGTATAAGAGATGTGTTTGCAGAATATGCTCTTACTCTTGCATTAATTTCAAAATCTTTTGGAAGAATTGGAGATGAACTAACTTTATTACAAATGACTGAAATTGGTGAAACTCTTGAAAATCTTGGTTTCAAGGCAATTGGAAGCAGCACGATGCCTCATAAAAAAAATCCTAGGGGTCCTGGAAATCTTATTAATTACTCAAGAATCATTCCAAGATATGCTGAGATTATTCTAGATGATATGGTTAATAGCTTTGAAAGGGATCAGCCAAGAAGTGACGTCAGCATTAAAGATATTTCTATTACCTCAGAGTTAATGATAAATACAGCAAAAAAACTTTTTGAAGAACTTGAAGTAGATAAAGAGCAAATGCGAAAAAATTTAGATATGACAAAGGGCTTAATTCTCTCTCAAAGAGTCACATTCTTCCTTGCTGATAAAATTGGAAAAGATACTGCAGATAAAGTAATGCATGATGTTTCAATGAAGGCATTAGAGGATAATATTACCCTTAAAAAAGCAATTAAAGATAATGATAAAATATCAATTTATTTTTCAGAATTAGAATTAGATAGATTACTGAACCCAGAAACTTATATTGGTCTTGCAATTGAACAAACAAAGCTTGTCATTCAAGATATAGAATCCAAAAGATAAGTACAAATATATTTGCTTATATATTAAATATATATATAATACTATATAAACAGAACTTATATTACATGCAAACCGATCAAAAAATTAATAAAGAATATCTTTCTGATACCTTTGCCCTTTCCATGACTAAATTTTTTCGTTTTATTGCAGATACTTTTTTTGCAAAAAGATATGGACATAGAGCTGTTGTACTTGAAACAGTTGCTGGTGTTCCTGGTATGGTTGCTGGAGTTTGGATGCACTTTAAAAGTCTCAGAAAAATGAAAACTGGATATGGCACTCAAATAAGAGAAATGTTAGCTGAGGCTGAAAACGAAAGAATGCATTTAATGTTTTTCATTGAAATTGCAAAACCAAATTTTTTTGAAAGAATTATTGTGTTATGTTCACAATTTATTTTTGGTCTCTTTTATTTATTCATGTATATTTTTTTTACAAGAACTGCTCACAGAATGATTGGATATTTTGAGGATGAAGCAGTTAAAAGTTATACAGAATATCTAGAAATAGTTGAAAGTGGAAAAGTTGAGAATATTCCAGCTCCCCAACTTGCTATAAATTACTATGGAATGGGGTCTGATTCAAAACTTTCGGATTTAATTCGTTGTGTGCGAGCTGATGAAGAAAGTCATAGCGAAACTAATCACAATTACGCAGATAATTTATAGCTGAATTTCATAAAACTGCTCAACCGTTTCATGCGCAATCTGTTGCAAAAAGTTCCTTTCCTCAATATTTATTTCTCCATAATAATCATAACTTAGTGTTTTTGGTGAGACTTGTGTGATGCTTGCAAAAATTACACATGCAGCAAGATAGGTTCCCAACATATCAGGATGAGATCCATCAATTTTTTTCTGTAGAGCAATATTTGGTTTTTGAATGTAAGCATTTTCAAAGGCAATACCAACAGGAAAAACTAAAATACTATTTTTATTCCCTGCTTCAATATATGCAGATTTAATATCATTAATCATGTTTGGATATGCGCCTTCATTAGGCTTTACTAGAGGATGAATCATATATAAAGCAACTTCTGAATTGTATTTTTTGATTTTCTTAACCATATTATCAATTTCGTTAAGAAAAATATTTCTTTCAGAAATAGTGTCTGTCTCGCCGCTGCCACCTTGAATTATGACAAGCTCAAAAGGATCATCAACACCTATGTTTTTATAGTTTAAATAATAATCAATATTATGATGAGAAAGCCTTGAGCCACTGATCGTTACTGATTTATAGTTCCCAGTATCAATATCTTTTTTATAATATTCTTCTAACATTCTTCTAACATGATTATGAAGACTATCATTGTAATAAAGATAACTATTTCCAATATATAAAAATCTTTCAGGTGTTTTATTATTTAATTCTGATATAAGTACTTCTTTACTGAAGATGTTATTGGTAAAAAATAAAATAATTAGTAAGACAAATCTCATATGAAATTTACTTTAAAGAATCAGAGTATTTTTTATATACTTTACCCTTTTTCATTACAAATAGAGTACTTTCAAGAACAGAAATATCATCTAATGGATTTGCAGATACTCCTACAATGTCAGCTTGATATCCTTCTTCTATTTTTCCAACTCTTTCCTCGATACCAAAAAGCTTTGCAGTATTTATTGTAGCTGCCTGAATTGCCTCAAGTGATGTCATCCCCCATCTCACCATATACTTAAACTGTTTTGCATTGTCACCATGATTAAAGATTCCTGCATCTGTTCCAAATACCATCAACACACCTTTTGATTGAGCAAGCTTAAAATTTTCTCTTTGGATTTTTCCAACTATTCTCTCTTTTGCAAGAGATTCTTCAAGAATACCTTTTTTTGCTCCCTCTCCTAAAATATAGTCTGAAACATATATATCCATTGAAAGGTATGTACCGTTCTCAATAGCTAACTTTATGCCTTCCTCGTTTATATAACTAGCATGTTCAATTGAATCAACACCTGCTTTAATTGCAGTTATAATTCCTTCGAGACCATGAGCATGTGCAGCAACTTTCATACCATGACTATGGGCTTCATCTACTATTGAAATCATTTCCTGAGATGTAAATTGACGTGCGTTAACATCAGTATTTTTTGACATAACACCTCCAGTTGCAGTGAATTTAATCAAATCTGCACCGAATTTCCTATTTAATCGAACTGCTTTCCTGGCTTCCCATGGACTATCAACAATATAGTGGTCTCCATGATCATGATTATGAGAATAAGGCAATAAGTTGTTATCTCCATGACCGCCAGTAATACTTAAAGCTGGTCCAGATACAAACATATTAGGACCATCAATAATTCCATTATTAATTGCGTCTCTTAAGGCAACATCTGCAAATTCTCCTGCTCCAACATTTCTTACAGTTGTAAAACCTGCCATTAGTGTATTTTTCGCATTCTTTACACCATAAAGTGTTGCCATTTGGGTCGATTCAGCCAGGGACTCATATCCGTTTAATTCATTATTTCCAATTAAATGAACATGGGCGTCCATTAATCCAGGAATTAATGTCATATTTCTTAAATTAATGACTTCAATATTTGTATTAGATGATAAATTTTTACCAATTTTTTTTATAACTCCATCCTTTATTAAAATATCTGCAGTGTATATTTCACCATTATTAACATCGAGAATATTCTTTGGTGACAAAATTAGTTCATTAGAGCTCAATGAAAGACAAATAAATAAAGAAAAGTTAAAAATTAAATTTTTCATAGCGTAATTCTATACTATTTAAAACAGCAATTATGTTTTTATAATCTTCCAATTCATTATTGAACATTTCTTTTCAAGGTTTGTGTCTGGATTTACTGCTATTGGGAATGCTACTTTGCTTAAGAGAGGATCATCATTGATAGAATCTGAATAAAAATATGCATCCTCAAACTTGAAGTTATTTTTGGTCAATAAATTTGATACCAATTCTAATTTTCCAAAGCCAAGAGCATGTGGTTTTTTTACATTACCCGTACAGATTTTATCTTCAAATAGGACTTCTGAGGAAACAAATTTTTTAATTGAAAGTTTCTTCGCTACATATGAGACTATTAAGCTATTTGTTGCACTTGCCAAAATAACAATATCTTCTTTTTTTCTATGATCATCAATTAAACTTAAAATTACATCATTAAAATTCGGTGATAATACTTGATTATAAAAATCTTCCAAAATAATATTTATCTCTGACATATTCAGACCAACAAAAGGTTTTAATGAAAATTTAGAAAATTCGTCAATATTTAAAGAGCCGTTTTCGTATGAATTAAAATACTCTTCATTTTTTTTTCTATATTCGCCTCTAAGATAATTATTATCAATTAAATAATTTACCATTTCGTAATCTGAATCTAATTCTAAGATTGTGTTATCTAAATCAAATATTGCTATTTTTTTATTTTTCATTATTATATCATTGTGTTAACACAGTAAAACAATTATAATTTAAAAATGAACTTATTTAAAGTAATAAAAAATTTAGATTCTGAGACTCAAGTACGTGCTTTCTTGAGCGATTTGTGTACTCCAAAAGAAATTGAAACACTAATAGAACGATGGGAAGTTGCCAAATTACTCTCATCAAAAAAATATACTTATAGAGAAATTGCAAATAAGTTAGGCGCATCTACTACCACTGTGACAAGAGTAGCCAGATTTTTATTCAGTGAAAGTAATAATGGATATAAAAATGTTATAAAAAAATATTATGGATAGAGTAAAAATTGCAATTCAAAAAAATGGACGACTCTCAAGCGACTCTTTATCTTTACTTAGAAAATGTGGTATTGAGTTTAATGAGTCAGAAAATATGCTTTTTATTAAGTCAACCAATATGTCAGTTGATCTTTTAATGGTAAGAGATGACGATATACCCAGGCTTGTTGGACAAAACATAGCTGATTTGGGTATTGTTGGTGAAAATGTTATTAAAGAAAAGCAGTTGTCTAACAATTCTCTTAAAATTGATCAAAAAATAAAACTTGGATTTTCAAAGTGCAGGTTGTCGTTTGCAAAACCTCAAGGATTTGAGGTTGGAGACATGAATAATCTTAAGATAGCAACATCGTATCCTGAAATTGTAAGAAATTATTTAAGCAATAAAAATATAGATGCTGAAATTATAGAAATTCATGGATCAGTAGAACTCACTCCTTTTGTAAACATATCAGATATTATTGTTGACTTAGTCTCTACTGGAGCAACTTTAGAATCTAATAATTTAGTTGAATTTGATAATGTTATGAAATCTGAAGCTATGCTTATTAGCTCGAATAATATTTCGTCAGAAAAGTCTCTTTTGATAGAGAAAATAATTTCAAGAATAAATTCTGTTATTGAAGCAAAAGATAGTAAATATATTATGTTTAATGCTAATACTAAGGATATTGATGATCTTATAGATCTACTTCCCTCAGCAGAGTCACCAACTGTTATACCTCTGGCTGATAAATCAAAGGTAGCGATTCACTCTGTTTGTAAAGAAGATATTTTTTGGAAAACAATTGAGTCGCTTAAATCTCGAGGTGCTAGCTCAATATTGGTTCTTCCAATTGAAAAACTTGCTAATTAAATGAAAATTATAGAGTCAAAAAAAAATATTTGTTGGAGAACATATAATTTAAATACAGAAGTTTCAAGCATCGTAAAAGATTTTGATGAAATTTTGAAAAATGATTCATTCATAGGCCTAAAAAAAATAAATAAACGCCTTAACTTAAAAAACTTAGTTAGTCTCAAAGTATCAAAAAAAGAATTCAAAGAATCATCTAATTATCTAAGTGATAAAGAGAAATTTGCTTTGTACGAAGCAATTAAAAATATTTCATTTGTCTCTAAGTCACAACTCAATTCTTTAAGTAAAACAATTAGCCCAATTAATGGTTTAAGCATTTGGGATAAATTTGTTCCTATTTCTAAAGTGGGCTTATATGTTCCGGGAGGCACTGCCCCTTTAGTATCATCATTTTTAATGCAGGTTATTCCTGCATTAACAGCTAACTGTTCAGAAATAACTATTTGTACGCCGCCATTAAAAAATGGAAAAGTGCACCCTGCTATACTTTGGTTAGCAAATCAGCTAAATATTTCAAACATATATAAAATTGGAGGTGCTCAAGCAATTCTTTCTATGGCTAATGGTTATCTGGGAATACCAAAAGTTGATAAAATTTTTGGTCCTGGTAACACATATGTCGCTGAGGCAAAAAAATATGTAAGTAATAAAGTTTCTATCGATTTATATGCTGGGCCAAGTGAGGTCATGGTTGTCACAAATAATAAAGAAAATGTTTCTATTGCTGCTATAGATGCTTTATCTCAATTAGAACATGGAACTGATTCATGTGCATTTGTGTTATCAAAATCAAAAAAAATCTTAAATAATATAAAAACAGAAATTGAAGATCTATCAAAAAAACTTACTAGGAATGATCTTATAGATGAGGCTTTTAAAAATATTATTATGGTTAAATGCAAGTCAGATAATGATATCGTAGACAAAATTAATGACTGTGCTCCAGAACATCTCGTTTTATTAGATGATGATTTTCCTAAGTATATCGACTCAATCAATAATGCTGGTTCTGTATTTTGTGGAAATATGTCACCCGTAGCATTTGGAGACTATGCATCTGGTACAAATCATGTTTTACCAACATCTGGATGGGCCAAAACTAATTCCGGCTTATCTGTAAATGATTTCATGAAAAAGCTTTCATTTCAAAAAACAGATAATACAGCTTTCAATTATCTATCTGACAAAGTGATAAAACTGAGTGAGATCGAAAATCTAGATGCTCATGGTTTGTCGGTTGAAATGAGAAAACAAAATAGTACTACTTCTTCAAGATCTTCTTTTTTAAGAAGACAAACAAAGGAAACTTCAATCTATGCTTCTGTTGATTTGGATGGTGAGGGTTTATATGAAATACAAACAGGAATAAATTTCTTAGATCATATGCTTGAACAATTTGCAAAGAACTCAAATATTAATCTATTTTTGAGGTCTAAAGGCGATTTAGAAATTGATCTTCACCATACTATTGAAGATACAGCTATTATTTTGGGTCAAGTAATATCAGACAGCCTAGCAGATAGAGAAAATATAAATAGGTATTCCTCTCAAACCATTGTGATGGATGAGTCTGTCGCTAAAATAGATATTGATCTTTGCTCAAGAAGTAATTTAAATTTGAATATTCCAAAACTTAATGACTTTGTTGGAGATTTTCCCACAGAGATGTTAAATCACTTTTTAGATACTTTTATTAAAAATCTAAAGTTTACTTGTCACATAAATATTGATGGTTCTAACAGTCATCACTTAATAGAAGTTTTATTTAAATGTCTTGGTAAGGCGTTTAAAGAGAGTATTGAAATCAATTCTGAAGTGGTAACCTCAACAAAAGGAATATTATGATATCAGTTATCGATTGTGGTGGAGCCAATCTTCAATCAGTAACATATGCGATTGATAAATTAGAAATAGAATACAAAATTTGTAAAACTAAAAAAGATGTTAAAAATTCTAAAGCAATTCTTTTGCCTGGGGTTGGCGCAGCAAAAAATGTTATGAATAATTTAAAAAAACAAGATCTTGTTGAAAGTATTAAAAATTATTCTAATCCCATACTTGGAATTTGTGTAGGTATGCAAATCTTTTATGAATTTTCAGAAGAAGAAGATACTGAATGTCTAGGAATACTTCCAGGAACAATTAAAAAATTTGTTAATTCAGATTTAACTATTCCTCATATGGGTTGGAATAAAGTCATGTTTGAGGATGGTAGTTTCAGTGATTGTAATGGATATTATTATTTTGCAAACAGTTATTATGCGGAGATAAGTAAATCTACATTTGCTAAAACAAAATATGGTATTAAATTTAGCTCTTGCGTTAACAAAGATAACTTTTATGGTGTTCAATTTCATCCAGAAAAATCATCTGTTAATGGTATGAAATTTTTGAATAGTTTTTTTAGTATGTTATGAAAGTTATACCAGCAATAGATATTAAAAATGGTAAATGCGTAAGATTAAAAAAAGGTAATTTTTCAGACATCACCATTTATAGTGGGTCGCCTTTGGAGCAAGCAAGATTATTCAAAGATAATGGATTTGATTTTATTCATGTTATAGATCTTGATGGAGCTAAAAAGGGAGAAAGAATTAACAACAGAATAATTGATCAAATTATAAATCTAGATATAAAAATTCAAATTGGTGGAGGCATTAGAACTATTTCAGAAATAAAAAATTTATTTAGTCTTGGTGTATATCGAGTAATCTTGGGAACCGCTGTTGTAGAAAATACTAATTTTCTATTTGAAGTCTTTTCAGAATTTAATAATAAGAACTTTACGATTGCTTTAGATTTTAGAAGTGAAAATAATATTCCTTTTTTAGCAACGAGAGGATGGCTAAATCAAACAAATATTAATCTTCATGATTTTATTAAAAGCAATGACATAGTTAATATGTTAGCGACTGATATAAATAAAGATGGTTTGATGAGTGGACCAAATCTAGAAATATATAGTGAAATAAAAAAAACGTCACCAAAAATTAATATCATTGGATCTGGTGGAATATCATCTATAGATGATATTTATGATCTTAAAGAAATTAGTGTTGATGAATGTGTTGTTGGTAAAGCTATTTATGATAAAAAAATTACACTCAGGGAATTATCGAATGTTAACTAAACGCATAATTCCATGTTTAGACGTTAAAAAAGGTAAAGTAGTAAAAGGTGTCAAATTTGAAAATCATAGAAACGTTGGAGATCCTGTTGAATTGGCAAAGAAATATTCAATCGATCAAGCAGATGAGCTTGTTTTTTATGATATATATTCAAGTGTTGAATCAGAATCTGTATCCATAAAATGGATTAATGAAATAGCCAAGAATATCAATATCCCCTTTTGTGTTGCTGGAGGAATTAAAAATATATCGAAAGCAAAAGAAGTTTTATATATGGGTGCTGATAAAATATCAATAAATACTCCAGCGATTGAAAACCCAGATTTGATTTCAGAATTAGCCAAGGTTTTTGGATCTCAATGTGTTGTAATTGGAATTGATAGTTATTTTAATGGAATAGACTTTGTTGTTTATGCAAAAACTGGTTCAGTTCAATCTCGATATGATGTTGGTAAAAAAACTTTAGAATGGATAAATGAAGTGCAAGATCGTGGTGCTGGAGAAATAGTTTTAAATTGTATGAATCAAGACGGTGTTCAAAAAGGCTATGATTTAGATCAACTCATGTTAGCTAGAGAAGCATGCAAAGTACCATTAATCGCCTCTGGCGGAGCAGGAACAATGGAAGATTTTAAAAACGTATTTGAGTCATGTGATGTCGACGGCGCTCTTGCTGCATCAGTTTTCCATGATAATAAAATAAATATTAAAAAATTAAAAGATTATCTTTATGATAATAAAATAGAGGTAAGAGTATGAATTTAGATAAAGTTTGGGAAAACGAAAAAAGTCTAGTACCTGCCATAATCCAAGACGCGAATAATAAAAATATATTAATGCTTGGATATATGAATAAAGAATCATATTTAAAAACACTAAAAATAAAAAAAGTTACTTTTTTTAGTAGATCAAGGCAATGTCTATGGACCAAAGGTGAAACATCAGGTAATTTTCTAGATTATATTTCAAGCGAAATAGATTGTGACAATGACACATTGCTTATACAAGCAACCAATAAAGGGCCTACGTGTCATCTTGAAAAATATTCCTGCTTTGGTGATGAAATTTTTAGTTTCTATAAACTTGAATCAATAATTAATAGAAGAAAAGTAAAAATTAAAAATGATTCCTATACTAATTATTTATTAAATAAAGGTAATAAAGAGATTGCAAAAAAAATTGCAGAAGAGGCCAATGAATTAGCCATATCTGCTGTGTCAAATGATGGAAGAATATTAGATGAAGCTGCAGATCTTATGTATCATTTACAAGTATTACTTATTGCAAATAATCTTACTTTAAATGATTTACAAAAAGAACTATCAAAAAGAAATAAATAACGATTATGGACTACCTTAACTATATTAATCCAGGCATTGAATCAATCAATCCTTATGAGCCAGGTAAATCAATTGAAGAAGTAATGGAAAAGTATAATCTTAAAGAAATTGTAAAACTTGCAAGTAACGAGAATAGCTTAGGCCCCTCTCCTAAAGTTTTGAAGGTGATTAATAATTTTAAAGATATTCATCTTTATCCAGATGGTGATGGTATTAGATTGAAATCAAAAATATCGGAAATAGAAAGCATCAATTCTGACCAAATCATTTTGGGAAATGGTTCAAATGAAATATTAGAAATAATTTCTCAAACTTTTCTTTCACCAAATACTGAGTCAATATTTTCAAAACATGCTTTCGTTGTATATAAACTTGCATCAAAAGTCCGTGGCTCAAAATTTCATGAGGTTAATGCACATCAATGGGGACATGATCTAAATGGATTTCTTGAAAAAATAAATGACAAAACAAGATTAATTTTTATTGCTAACCCTAATAATCCAACAGGTACATATTTATCTCACGAAAATACATTAGAGTTTTTAAATAAAGTACCAAAGAAAGTTTTAGTTGTAATTGATTTAGCATATTTTGAATATGTAACTGCAGCAGATTATATAAAAACTCATGAAATTTTAGATAAGTTTCCCAATGTAATATTTACTAAATCTTTTTCAAAAATTCATGGTTTATCTGCCTTGAGAATTGGATACGGTTTTGGTAACGAAACACTTATTGAAATAATGAACCGAGTAAGGCAACCGTTCAATGTAAATTCAGTTGCTCAAAAAGCTGCGATTGAATCCTTATCAGATCAGGAATATCTAAAAGAAAGTATTAATCAAAATACTAAAGAAAGGTTGTATTTATACAAATCATTAGAAAGCATGAGTGTGGATTACATTCCCTCGCAAGGTAACTTTATTTGTATAGATACAAAATCAAGTGGAAAAGAAATTTTTGAATCTCTTATGAAAAAAGGCGTTATTGTAAGGCCAATTGATTTATATGAAATGCCAACACACATCAGAGTAACAATCGGCAATAGGACAGAAAATAATATTTTTTTAGAAAAGTTTAATGAGGTGTTATATAAGGGTTAATTACATCATATTGAACTTCAGATACTGATTCCATTTTTTCTAAATTAGTTATTTTGTTTTCTAAAGTAGTGAAGTCGTCATAAACATAAAGACCCATATTTAATTCAATAAATTCTTTCTTTAGCATTAAATTATTAAAAGATGCAAATTCAGCAAAGTTTGCACTTTCATTAAATTTTATTAAAAGAGATCCGTCTGTAAAATAGACTAAATCATCTTCGTCAATAATAACTCTAAATTCGTTAATTAATTGTGGTTCGATATCTATTATTTTGTTACCAATAGTTAATCTCGATGAATTTAATTCAGGTAGATTTTGAGCTTCTTGATTAGAATAAGCAAAAAGATATTTTCCTACAATATTTTTGTTATTTTTAATTTCTCTTATACTCTCTGAATCCATGATTTTTAGTGCCATTTGATTTCTATTTAAATTAGTATTGATTCTATATACAAAAGAGTCTGGCAATAAACGATATTGTTTTTTCTTAATATTTTCTTCAATTTCAATATCAGAAGTAATATCTGATTTTATATATATAGGTTTTGAAACAGATATTGGTATATCTTTTTGTTCTTGAGCCGCAATATCATTTAAAGCTATAAAATAAATTAATACAAAAACAAAACTTAGTGAATATTTTTTCATGTTAATTTCCAAAAATGTTAATCTCCCAATCAATAAGAATTCCAGTATCTGAGTTATCTGTATAGTCTGTAACTTTTAGGGTCCAGTCTCCGTTAATTGGCTCTCCATAAAAACCTGATACGCCCATCACAAACCAATCACCAGATGGATTGCCAGATACATTTGAAAAAGGTTGTAAAATACTCATTTCAGTTCCTTGAGGAGATATTAAATGCATTCCAATATCTTTTGGTATTTCCTTATCTAGGTAAATTTTTATCTGTATAAACTCTGTAAAATTTCCAGTTGTTTCTGCTAAATATGGAATAGTATCTTCTACAGATGAAAAACTTGGTAACGATAAATTTAAGTTTTGATTCAAACTATTCTCATAGGATATATCTGAGCCCATTTCAGAATGTATTTCACAATAATAATATAAGATTGGCGTATCTTCCGTTACTTTGATTGTTGTAATACCACTTGACTTAGTAACTCCTTCTACATATTCAACACCACCGTCATGAGTTCCATTTGGAGTAGTTGAAAATCTTAATGGATGAGCACTTGAGTGAGTGAATGTATATGTAGTTCCTACATTTAGAATAAGTGATTTTCTTTGAATACCATCTATAACAAATACATTACCAGCTCCAGTTGCATTTGGAGCAACATTTACAGTAATAGTTTCTTTGGGTATTGCCTTTTTCCAACCAAATTCATTGAAAGTACCTAATGATGCCGCAGTATAAGTAGAAGCAAAATCAATTGCAGCTCCAAGATCAAACGCACCAAATCCATACCAATAATGATGTGTGTAACCAGCAGCATTAGTTATCCAATCATGTTGTACTAAACCATTTTTAGAATATGCCCTTTCAGGATCGCTTTTTCTTCCAGTGCTAGCCATGATATGTTTTACATCTCTCCAAGTTAAATCTGGATATGCCTCTAATAGGACAGCTATTCCACCTGCAACAGAAGGTGCTGCAGAGGAAGTCCCACCAAATGTCGATGTATAGTTTCCGTTAATGTTTTCTGGATGTGGTCCTTCAATATAGCCCCAGCAATCTTCAAAACTACTTGATGGATAGTAGTAGTAGCTAACATACCCAGCTTCACATCCTGTTTGGTCTGTTGTTAGTATTGCTGGTTCATATCCAAGATCTATAAGACCTGGTTCATATTCCTCAGTAAAACCATATTCACCACCAAATCCCGAAATCCAAATAGAAGGGTCAGATGTAGAATAAGATGATTTAACACCTGTTGCTTTCAAAGCCGCAACTTCAATGACATATGGCACTGTAGTAAACTCATCATGAAATGCAATACTACATCCCATTGCACTTGGATCGTCAACTTCTGGCTCCCCACAGCCTCTTCCATTGGTAGCGCCTGTATCAAAATCATTACCTACTGATTGTACGTATATAGCTCCTTTGCCATTCCTTAAATTGTTTACTCCATTTTTAAGAACTGTGTCGTCTAATTCGCTTAATATATTTTGTGAAGGAAAGCTGAAAGAATTTGAACCAATATAAAGTACGCGTCCATAACTCATATTAAAGATGTCCATTGTACTTGAATAGTCATCAAGATAGCCCAACGCCCATGCTTGGCATGATGAAGTTGCATAATCTAAATAATTATAACCAATTAAGTCAGCATCAGGAGCTACACCCCTTCCTCCAATATTGTTCCAACCTTTTGCAGCTATAATCCCAGCAACACTCGTACCATGATCACCATATGGTGTTGATAGAGTTGGATCTGTGTCTTGATTTCGACAATCATATGAATAACCTTCTTTGATATTATCAATCAAATCTTCATGTGCTATTTCAAGTCCTTCGTCAACAACATTAATTCCAACACCCTTACCAGTAAAACCACTTGAAATTGTTAAATCAGTATTTAAATCTTCGCCGGGAGTACCTGGAAGTGATGCAAATCCTGTTTGGCCAGTATTATGAAGATACCAAGTATGTTTATATAAAGGATCAGTATTTAAATTAAGAGTAAGATCTGCCACACCATCATCAATAACACCATCATTTACTCTAAATCTAATTTTTTCTACAGCAACGTCAGAATGATCAGTTGTATAACTTATTATTCCTGTTAAAGGATCTAGTGTTGCAGTTCCATACAATTGATCATTCTCAATAGAATATGTCGCAGTTCTGCCATCAATCACAGAACTAAGAAGTTGAACAGAGGTGGAATTTGTATCTTGTGGCAATAAATTTAATGATGCATAGGTTGGGATAGCCTCAGCAATAACATCCTCAAGCGTTATTGAAAACTCCTCTGTTACATCGAAAACACCATCATTTATTGTTACTTTAACCTTATAAGAATTTTTTGTTTCATAATCTGGGTTTGAAATAAATATTAGTTCGCCATTTGAATTAATTGAAAACATAGAGCCGTCTTCATATGTATCGTCAATCGTATAAGTAAATGGATCATTTACTGTATCAGGATCAAATATCTGAATTACTCCACCAGACGATTGATTTTCTTTTACAGAATACGATTTATTTGATGTTACTACTGGTGCATTGTCATTTAAATCTACAACATTAATTGTAATATCAGCAGATGTAGAATTTTCACCATCACTAATGCTTACAGTTGCTGTGTAGGTTGTCCTTTCCTCATAATCAGGGGCATTCTCAAATGACAGAGATCCAGTAGCAGAATTTATAAGAATATTCTCACCAGAAACAGAAAAAGTAATATCACCATTATAAGCTAATTCACTTAAGCTACCATCATTAGGATTAATAGCAAATAAACATGAAAAAACTGCTTCAATATTCACATCTTTATCAGAATGAGATATACAACCTATTTCAGTAGAGTTTTCATTAGCTGAAATCTGAGTAGTAATAATTTCTGGAAAATTATCATTTAAATTAACTAATACTATTTCACGTTGAATTATTCTCGAGAGCGAACTGTCTAGCTCTGATGTTGCACGAACTTGAAAATGCCCAGAATCTAGATCTTCTAATTTGTCATAATCTGGTGGGTTGATATATGAAATCTCACCAGTTAATTCATTTATTTGTAATTTTGTTGAAATTTGATTTATTGAACCTTCAGAGGATATGTACTCACTATCTTCTAAGGTATAAATTACAGTATCTGCTAGAGATCCCTCTGCAGTAAATGTACCAACTGTTGTTTCATTTTCATCTATTGTTATAGTGTCGAAGACATTATAATTTAGCCACAAAGGACATGAAGGTGCTTGTCCGTCACCAGCAACAAATGTTGTACCTATTAAAGGATGATGGCTACCAACAGAATCGCTAGAAGCTTGAGAATAGTATGATTCAGCTAGACCAAAATCATTTATATTCATTGATACAATTTGATAGGTTCCTAGTTCATTTTTCAAAATAGGTATAGTAGCTGACAAATTTATAGTTGATACATCAATTTTGCCATCAAGATCATCTCTTACATAAAAAATTTCATTATTACAGGTAGGACCTAAGGTATCTATCCACAAATCTCTTACTGAAGTTATATTTCCAAGAGAGTCAGCATCATTTCTAATAGTAAAATCAAATTTCACATAATCTCTTTGCGGATAAGATGAATTTGAATAATTTGAAAAAGATCCAGATACAACTTCAGGTGGCAACATATCTGCTCTTTCAGAATCTATATAGTAAACAGCTTTATTACCAGAACTTAAAGAAGCTTGATTACTCAAATAAGATTTTGTAACTGGATTTATAACAAAAGAATATTCACCATAAAATGCAGCGCCTGAACGAATAGCCGCTTCAATATCAATTTCAAATCTTAATCTTGCTATTTTTGGATTTGAAGAATCAATTTCACCAAGTTCTGCTTGAATTTCAGAACTATTCATTCTTCCATTAGTGTTAGTAAATCCTTCTTTAAATACGCCAAATAAATAAGCACTAACAAATTCCAACTCATCAAAAGAATAGATATAGAAATCAAATTCAATATTATTTGAATCATCAGAAATGTTTGAAGTAACTGTATTTCTAAAACAATCATATTCTGGATATGCCAAAAGTGGGCTCGATTCCCCATTATTATTTACAAAAGTATCAGTATTACAAGATTCAGAATAATCCCCTGAAGGCACATAGATCATATATGCATAGCTAAGATCATTATAATCCACAGTCGTTACTGTATTTACAGCCTGAGAATTTATTATGCTAATCTTATTTGTTTCAGAACTAGTGTAATCATTGGACCACTGTAAATTTTTGTGCATGCTTTTATTACCTGATGATAAATGAATCCCTGCTGTTGGTGGAGCTGTCTCAGATTCAACATCATAGAGATTAAAATAATAATTTACGTTATATTCACATATGTCTGCTAATTCATTATTTAACTCTTTAGTTAATGACCAAGTTGTTGAGTTAGTTTTTTCAAGTTCCATAGCAGGACCACTTCCAGCACACTCTAACCCCTCCAAAGTTTGGATGGCAGATAACACTGCATAAACTTTTTTTGCATCTGAAAGTTCGTCAAGTACTAAATTTACATTCAATATAGGGGCTTGGGAGGATGTGCCATCTGTTATCGTAAATGAATTTGAAATAATATCTTCCAGGATATTATTTATTTCTATAGTTATCTCTTTAGTTGCTGTATTCAACCCATCTGAAACATTCAAATCCACAAGATAAGAACTTTTTGTTTCATAGTCAGGTGACTCAAGAAAAATTATATTACCGGTTTCACTAACCGATACAAAGCTTGCATCGGTGCCAGTAACTGAATATGAAAACACCGTGTTCGTATCTGCATCTGTTGCCTCTATAGAACCGGCAGTTGATTTATTTTCGTCTAATGAAAAACTTGAAGTAACTATAACTGGAGTATTATCATTAGCATCGGTAATATTGATTGTGATAGTAACCTCATCATTGAATACACCGTCAGTAACCAATATTACTGCGGTATATAAGGTCTTGGTTTCATAGTCTGCAGCAGTGATAAAAGATAGTATGCCATCTGAAGATATATTAAGTTGATTATTATCACCTACATTACTTTTTAGACTATAAACGAGAGAATCACCATCTGCATCTAAAGCAGTTACTGTGGTAATTGTTTTGATATTTTCTTCAATATTTAAATTATCACCAATGTTAAAAATTGGTGGATTATCATTAAGATTATTTATGAGAACAGAAATATCCTTACTTACTGTATCTATTCCATCAGTTGCAGAAATAGTAAACGAATAACTTGTTTTAGTCTCATAATCTGGTGCATTTATAAAAGTTAGAACATTTTCATTTGAAAGATTAAAACTATCTGCATCGGCACCTCCAAGAGTTATAGTTAAATCATCTCCATCATCATCTGAAATAGATATAGCTGTTATAGCCTTTTGATTTTCATCAACTTGAAGAGTGGAGGCAATATCAATTGTTGGCAAATCATTAACAGACTCAATAGAAACAGTTATGACCGCAGTAGCAGTTTTTTCTCCTTGAGTAATAGTATATGAAAATTCATCAGTTCCATAAAAATTTGAGTCAGGTGTATAAATAATTTGCTCAGGATTAGATTGATCCAATGAAGCTGTTCCATTAGATGCACTTTCAAATGAAATGCTTGATAATGCTGGTGCATATGTATCATTTGCAAGAAAATCAATTGTTATAGGTGTATCTTCCTGCGTTGTAACAGTATCTGCTATAGCAATAACATTTGGTGTTATTTCCCTCACATCTATATTCTGATCATCAGCAATAAAGTTGAGGATATCCACTGTGTAACTATTGATAATATCAGCTGATGCTGATCCATTGGCGATAGTCTGGATGTCGGTTTGTAAGGTTGAAAGTGCAAACCGAATAACTGAAGTGGTTAAATCATCAGAGGATTTAACCTCGATAATTGGCAGCATTCCAGCTAAAGCAGTAATAGTATTTGATTTAGATGTTTCTTCTATAGATGCTGATTTGGCTGCAACAATATTATCAAAAACTTTTGTTATAAAAGCTTCGGTTTCAATGTTAACTTTTGTGTTTGTTTCAGTATATTCTTTTTCAATTTCCTCGGTAATAGCTTTAAAGTAATCTTGGGTAGTTTCGCTTGTTGTATTTAAGTTGTTAGTAATATTTTGTAGTGCAAAAGCTAAAACAGTTAGTTGATTTCCTTTCTCATATAAATAGTCATTAATCCCACCATCGCCTTTGTTAGCAACCGGATCAAAGGTGAAAACATCTATAGATGAGTCTATTCCTAATGCTACATTTATTAGAGAAGCATCTGTCATAAAGGCCACAACAGAAGTTACTGGAGTAACCGCTTTAAAGTCAGTGTGACCAGTTAATTTATGAGTTAAGAGTAAATTATCTAAAAGAGTCTGAGAATCTATATCTGTTCCACCTAAAGAAACTAAATTTCCATTTGAATACTGAATAGTAAACTTACCGTCATTATCAGAAGTTGAAGAGCTTTCTGTTGAATCGGCAGACCAGTTATCGTTTTCATCGATGAATACATCAGCACCAGAAATATATCCATCAACAACTACGCCATCGGTATTTCTGTAACCTTCAACCGTAACAGAGGCTGAACCACTTCCACCTGCTCCGCTACAAGAAATTGAAAAATTATTATTTCCTGGTTCATTTATTGTTACAGCTTCTGAACCTGAAGTAGAGGTTGAAGAAGTCCAGCTAGCTGAACAGGAAGAGGCATTGGTTGAAGACCAAGTGAGTGTAGAAGTATTGCCAAGTAAAACCGAGGTTGGTTGTGCAGAGAGATTTACCGTTGGTGATGGAGTTGGAGCTGAATCTCCACTTCCGCCGCCGCCGCCACCACCGCCGCCACATGCAGCGATAATAAATAAAGTAATGAAAACAAAGGAATAATTACGCATACTTTGAACAGACTTAACTGAATTTTTTATCAAAGAAAAATCTTTAAAATAATTAATTAGTTTCAAAGACATTATCGCCTTTAATAACTTTATTTTCTATAGGATAACCTAAAAAGTCATTAATGATAATTTTTCCTTTTCCATCGAATGACTTAATTTTTTGACTTTTATTTTTAACATTATCATCATTAGAAGAAGATGAAACTGAGGCAGCATTAATACCTCCATATCTAACTCTAGGAGTAAGAAATATTTCGTAGTCTCCCAGATTACCTTCAACATCAGCGTTAGGATTCCCAACTGAGAAATATTCTTCGGTATTATTCAGCGGTGGGTAATATTCACATAACTCAGCATAATCACAAACTGTATTATCATCATCGATATCTGTTGAAGTTAAAATATAATAATTACCTTGAGGAACATCACGAGCAATGAAAGCAATATACCCATCTACCTCTGATTCAAGTGAGCCCCATAGCTCGCCTGTATCTGCATCATACATACCTATGTATACTTTGCCGATATTTGCTCTAGATCTTAATGTACCTACATTATAGTAAATTCTAACAGCTGCTTTTTCTCCATCAGAAAGATTAAAGTAAATAGTATTTGAAAACTCACCATTAGGTATAGAGGACCTATCAATAAATATTGTATAGGTGCCAAAGCCATTACTGTCAGCACCTGAATTATTGTAACTTAGTCCTGTTGCACTATCTGCTGTAAGATTTGAAACTGATAAGCTTCCATCTCCAACTTTATTAAGATCAATTGATAACTGTGTAGAATTACTTCCAAAATCTAAATAAGGCAATGAAGTATACGCATAAGTTGTTGAACTACTAATGTCCTCAAGAACATTCTCAATAGCTTTGGCAACGTTTAATTCGCCATAACCAAAAACATCATCCCGCCCTGAAGTACCTCTGTCATCTGATAACTCACCAGCTTCAAGCATTGTTATTACTTTACTTGGTGACATAGAGTTATCAACTGCATACATTAATGCTATCGCCGCAGAAACCTGAGGTGAAGCCATTGAAGTTCCTTGCAAGCCAACAATTCTGTCATTATCAACATATGCGGGCACTAGATCTGCATATCCATTCCCATCTCGGTCAATAACATCTCCACCTGGTGCTGCAATATCAACATAAGCATTTTGTTGAGAATAAGTTGTGATTTCTCCATTAGAGTTTGATGCTCCTACAGATATAGCTCCTGAGCATGATGCTGGATAAGAAATTGAACCAGGATCAGTATCCTGGTCGTTACCTGAAGCTGCAACTACAGTAATACCTTGTGAAACAGCATCAGTAACAGCTTGACATAAATTACTTAGATATAAAGATGATCCAGATGATTTTAAACTTAAGTTTATTACTTTAATTGGTGTTGTTGTTGGTGCTACAGAACCAGATGAGTTCGAGAGCCCAGCTGAATATAAAATAGCATTAATAACTTTTGTTGAGTCAGTTCTTTTAGATTTATTAGGATTTTGATCAAAAACATTAATATTTAATGCTTTTACTGCATAACCGTTGATGCCTGTTCCATTATTTTTAGCAGCAATAGTTGTTGATACATGAGTACCGTGAGAACTGTCACTTCCTGTATAGTCAGATGTTGCGTAGTAATCAATTGAATTGCTATCTCCATACATAAAGTCAAAACCTCCATCAATCAAATTACTTTCGTTCCAAGCTGTTGATCCTGGTGTTGGACCACCAGTATCAATAACTGCAACTGCAATATCATTAACGGTTTGGCCGATACCGTTTAGGGCTGCCTCTAAATTTACTCTTTGCAAATTCCATTGATATGAAAATAATGGATCTCTTGAGAAAGAAGCAAGTTCAAATTCATAATTGAAATCGAAGATTACATCTTTGTCTAAAGACTTAATAGTTTGTAAGAAGGACCAATCTTCAAGATACTTAAGTTGACGCGCTGGCAGCGGGTCAAGCCCACTTTGAGAAAGCGAAAGATTTAGATCTCCTGAATCAAATAATGGAAGCATTTCAGTGTTAACATCTGATTTAGTAATTTTCTTAACTCCAGGTTCATCAAACCTTGTGCCAGTAAGGTTAAATAGTATTTCTTTATTAATATTAATTTGATCGATTTGTTTGGTACTTAATTCGTTATTCTCTGTAATGCTCGGTAAAATTTCAGATTTATAGCCTACAAATTCGTCTTGAATATAATCAGGAATAAAGTCAGTTGCCTTTTCTAAGGTTGAAGTTTCGTATCGCTGTCCAAGAGTTAAAATATATTTTGAACTGCCATATAGATCATCAACTGCAATCAAATAATCTCCACTGCTTGGAAGTAATATTGTCATATTATTTTCTACAGAACCGGATGTATAACTAAAGTCTTTAGAAGTTCCATCTGATTCATAAATAAGCACTCTAAGTTCTTTTGTATCGTTAACATAATCAACAACATCAAGATTGACGTACATACTTGAAGTGGTAGAAACACTAAATACGTCGATAGTATCACTTCCACCAACAAAGCCGATTACTTGACTAGGATTTATTAGAGCTTGAGCATCAGATACCGTGTCATTACTTGCGTAAGGGAAATAATCAGTATTTGGAATGTCGCTGTCCATTACTGTGTATCTTGAGGTATATGCTAAACCTGTTACATCAGGGATATTAAGAATATTAATTGTTATGTCTTTTGTAGTGCTAAGCGTTCCATCACTTGCTGTCAGTGTTGCTGTATACGTTGATTTAGTTTCATAATCAGGAGCGCTTACAAATCTTAATGTTTGGGTTGATGAATCAACTGTGATTTCTGATCCTGAAATTGACCAAGTTATAGAATCTCCTTCAGGATCAGTAGCAGACACTGTCCCAATATATGATTCATTTTCTGTGACATTATATGAACTTCCTGAAGTAATTGAAGGAGCTTCATTGACATCATTAAGAGTAATTTGCATATCTTTTGAATCACTGTAAGTACCATCACTTATTGTGAATGTGAAGTTTAACGTCGATTTATTCTCATAATTTGCACCTGTATCAGTTAAAAGTAATTCACAGGATCTTTCAGCAACATATAGAGCATTAAATTCACGGTAATAGGTATCAGCAACAAGATTTGCATCTGCTCCTGACGCAGTGCAATCCCATCTACTGTAACGAGACCTGTCTCCGCTGGTATCATAATAAGTATTCTTATCAAAATCGGAGAATGTAATATCTGCAACTTTCAAACCAAGATTATCTGGCGTGGTGGTTTTTTCATCAACATTGAAGGTTTCAGATGAAGTAATTTGAGGGGCATTATCATTAATATCAGCTAGTGAATAAGTAATTGTTCTTGTGCTTGAATTAATGCCATCTGAAACAATTAAATCAAAATCAGAGGTTTCTCCTGACTCTCTATCTAATGCTTGAGCACATTGAGGTATCACTCTTAGATTTAAATCTCCTTCTAAAGTTAAAGTTGACTCAATAGAAAAATTTGCTTGATCTTCATTTGCAATTGATGCTGTTAAATTACTAGCTCGAGTATCTTCATCCCAAATTGAAACATAATGAGTGCTTGTTCCTCCGTAATCACTGTTACAGTTTACAGACTCCTCTAATAGTGTAAATGGACCTGGATTCCTTATATCAGGAAACTCATCATTCAAATCATTAAGAACAACTGTTATATCTTGAATATTTGAAACGTTTTCACCATCTGAAACTCTAATTTGAAGTGTATCGTTTTGTCTTTGTCTGCTATCAAACCCTCCAGGATCAGCATAAGTCATTCCTAACTCCCAATCAGAGTATGAAATATCACTCCAAGCCAAAGCACCAGTAGACTCATTTAAAGTAAATTTTTGAGGATTATTTAAAAGCTCATAAGTTAAAGAGTCATCATCATCATCAGTAGCTGTAATTTCTCCAATAGATAGTTGATTTTCATTAACAGTAAATGTTGAGGATGAAGTAATTACTGGATCGTTATCATTTAAATTATTTATAGAAATTGTAATATCTTGAGAATCAGAATTATCTCCATCGGTAACAGTAACTGTTGCGCTGTAACTAGTTTTAGTTTCATAGTCTGGAGCTGAAGTGAAGACCAATACTCCTGTTGAATCATTTATGTTTATTTCAGAACCTGAAATGCTATATGTCAAATTATCATTATCAAGATCAGTTGCTGTTACAGTTCCAATCGAAGTCTCATTTTCATCAACATTAAATGTGGATGAAGAAGTTATTTCAGGACCGTTATCATTTATATTATTTATTGAAACAGTAATATCTTCAGTATCTGAGAAAGTTCCATCACTTACTGTAACCGAAGCACTATAACTAGAGTTGGTTTCATAATCAGGTTCTGAAACAAAAGTCATAACTCCAGATGTAGCATCAATATTAATTTCTGAACCTGAAATACTATAAGTTAATTCAGTTTGTCCAGTTTCTTCACAGTCTCTATCTGATGCCCAGGACATGACACCATCACAATCACTTGCAGTGATAGTTCCAATTGCAGTTTGATTTTCATCTGCGCTAAAAGTTGATGAAGATGTAATTACAGGCGTGACATCATTTACGTCGGTAATAGAAATTGTAACTTGTTGAAGAGTTGAGTCTACTGAGTCGTATGCATAAATATCAGCAGTATATGTATTTTTTCTCTCATAATTAGGAATCTTTCTAAAGGTTAGAACACCTGTTGAGCTATCCATTTCATAGTCACAATCATGTCCACAAGTTACAGAATAGGATAATGTATCACCATCTGCATCTGTTGCTTGAACAGTTCCAATAGCGCTTTGATTTTCTTCAGCACTAAAAGTAGATGATGAGGTGAATACAGGCCTATTATCATCAAGATTATTAATCGAAACGGTTATTGCTAGTTCTGTCGAATTTTCACCATCGCTTGCTGTAATTGTTTCAGAGTATTGATTTTTTGTCTCATAATCTGGTGAATCTACAAATTCTAAAACACCGGTAGATGAATTAATATTTATTTCTGATCCTGTAATACTGAATATTGGTGTATCACCATCAGCATCTGTTGCTGAAACTTGTCCTATGGCATTTTGATTTTCATCAACAGAGAAACTTGAATCACCAGATGTAAAAGAAGGACTATTATCATTAAGATTATTAATATTTATTGTCATCGATCCATTCTCTTCGTAAGATCCATCACTAACTTTGACAAAAAATGAATAACTTTTGAAATCTCCTTCGTAGTCAGGAGCTTCTTTATAAGTTAAGACACCTGTAGTTGAATCAATATTCAAATATGGACTATTAGTACTATAAGTTAATGTGTCATTATCTGCATCACTAGCGATGACAGTTCCCACAGAAGTCTGATTTTCATCAACATTAAAAGTTTGTTCATTAATGATAGGACGATTATCATTTAAGTTATTTAAATTTACTGTTATTACTTGATCGGTGGAATTTGTTCCGTCACTAGCACTAACAGTTGCTGTATAACTTGATTTAACCTCATAATCAGCCTCTTCAATAAATGTTAAGTCGCCAGTTGATTCATTGATGTTTATTTCGTTTCCTGAAATAGAAAATATTGTATTTGAACTATTGCTAACGGTAACCTGACCAATAAATGTCTCATTCTCATCTACAACAAAAGTTGATGATGAAGTGAAAACAGGTCCTTCAGGGTCTATATCATTTATATCTACTTGAATATCCTGATATGTTATTCTCTCGCCATCTGAAGCAGATGCCTTAGCTGAGAAGAATGATAAGGTTTCAAAATCAGGAGATCTACTAAAAGTTAAGGACCCAGAACTCGAATTTACTTGAATTAAAATTGGATTACTATTCACACCTGTTGATACATTTGAACCCATTCCAGAATGAATGCTGCAGTAGTAATATAAAGTACCAGGTGTATCTTCAGTAACTGTTATTTTTGTAATTCCGTTTGTACTTGTGTCTACGCCATTTGTATATTCAACTCCTCCGCCATGAGTGCCATCTGCTGTGGTTGAGAATCTCAGAGGGTGTCCTGTTGGATGATTAAAGATATATGTTTTACCTGTTTGAAGATTTAATGATTTATTTTGAGCTCCACTAATAACATATACATTGCCTGAACCGTTATTATTTGCTGCAACTGTGACATCAATATTTTGATCTACATTGTTGTCTACTGCATAAATTATGTCATCACCATCAGCATCTGTAGCTTCTAGCTGCCCTATACTATTGTTATTTTCATCAACTGAGAAACTAGAAGATGAGGTAATTTCAGGAGTATTATCATTTATGTTGATTATGTTAACTGTGATATTTTGTGTGGCTGAATTCACTCCATCGCTTGCAGTTA
>CACHRR010000008.1 GCA_902582355.1 uncultured SAR86 cluster bacterium | reverse complement strand
ACCATTTAATTGAGTCTACAAACATAATTAATGACTACATAGAATTTGAAAAAAAGATAATCTTGACTACAACTCAATAAAATGAAAATTGTATCATTTAATATTAATAGTATCAGAGCCAGGCCTCACCAGATTGAACATTTAAGAGATACAATCGATCCAGATATAATTGGACTGCAAGAAACTAAAGTAAATGATCCTGAATTTCCCTTAGAGCTAATAAATAAGATTGGTTATCATGCAGAGTTTTGGGGTCAAAAAGGACATTATGGTGTAGCTATACTTAGTAAAGTAAAGCCTATTAATACCATAAAAGGTTTTATGAAGGACTCTGAAGAAGATCAAAAAAGATTTATACAATGCAAATATAAATACAATGATACCGAAATTGTTGTTATGAATGGTTACTTTCCTCAAGGTGAAAATATTAATCATGAAACCAAATTTCCAAAAAAAATTAAGTATTATGATGACCTTAGAAACCACATTATTGACCTAAAGAAAACTGAAAAAAATCTTATAGTAATGGGAGATTTTAATGTCTCTCCTGAGGATATTGATATTGGTATCGGTGATGAAAATGCGAAAAGATGGCTAAGAACTGGTAAAACCTCATTTCAACCTCAAGAAAGAGAAATGTGGAATAGTATAAAAAATCTTGGTTTTCTCGACTCTTGGAGAGAAATTTTTCCGAATGAATCTTCAGTTTACTCCTGGTTTGACTATCGTTCAAGAATGTTTGATCAAAATCCAAAAAGAGGATTGAGAATTGATCATATTTTGCTGTCCGAAAATTTAAAAAAACATATTCAAAACGTCGGTATTGACTATGATGCACGAGCTATGGAAAAACCCTCTGATCATTGTCCGGTGTGGTTAGAGATTAATGGATAATATTGAATTTAGAACTCCTTTAAATTTTAAGGAATATAAAAAATATAATGCATTTAGGTGGAAAATTCTAAGAAAGCCTATTGGTAAATCAATAAATTCATTAAAAGATGATTTTGAAGATTCGAGCTATCACCTCATTGCCCTTAAAAATAACATAATAATAGCATGTGGTAGATTGCATTTTAATAATTATAAAGAGGCTCAGATTAGGTATATGGCTGTCGAAAAAAATTTTCAAGGTAAAGGTATCGGAAGGCATGTATTAAATTTACTTGAAGCAAGAGCTATTAAAAAAAATGCTGTAAAGATTATTCTGAATTCAAGAGATCACGTCTTAAATTTTTATAAAAAGTCAGGTTATAAGATTGTTTCAAAATTTGATGGATCTGATACAGGCATTCCCCATACAACAATGGAAAAGAAAATCTAATTATCGTTTACTAATAAAAAAATTTTTTAACAAATTTGAACTTTCTTCCTCAAGTAATCCAAATTTATAACTCACTTTATGATTCAAAGCCTCGTTGTCTAAAAAATTGTCAATTGAACATATACTTCCTGTTTTTGGTTCTTTAGTTGCAAAAATTAAAAATTTGATCCGTGCATCAACTATTGCTTTTGCGCACATGTGACAAGGCTCAAGTGTTACATATATATAACAGTCATTTAATCTATAATTTCCTAATTTTTTTGATGCAGATCTTATTGCATTTATCTCAGCATGTGAGCTAACATCTTTATCAGCAATTACACTATTCCTACCCTCTCCAATAATTTGATTATCTTTTACAATGACAGCACCAACAGGTACTTCATTTAAATTAAATGATTTATTTGCAAGATCAATTGCAGACCTCATAAATAATGATTCTTGACTTGAAAAAGCTATCATTAATAAAGTTCTATATTTCCTATATCTAACTCTGCGTAGAAGTTTCGTCCGTATGCAACTAATCCTATTGAATTTATTTTTGAAGACTTGAGACTTATATTTTGATTCCTTGAAAATTTAAATGACTTCAATGGCAATTCAACAACACTCCACTCCTCAGATGCATAAAACTTCGCGTAGTAGTAATTCCAAGGCATCATTCGTGGAACCCTCAAATGAACATAGTAATCATTATTGTTTCCCTTCACTTTAATTCTTAAACCTTCATAATTATCTGAATTTATATTGATATTTACACGTGATTGAATGAATCCGCCATTATTTTTGGTACTTACAACTCCATTAAGTCTATAAAATTTTTCATTTCCATCATCAATCAAATTAAAATTGACCTCAGAAATTCCACCCATCACTTGGTCTGATATAGCTGTCCAATCTGCTTTTATGTCATCTAAATTATCAATAATCATAGCTAAGGAGTGTGTACAAAAAAATAATAAAAACAAATACTTAATATTATTCATTTTTAATCAAGATATGTTTCTTTATCCGCCTTGAACCAAGGTAATTTGACGACTTTTGAAATGAGGTCTCCGTATGGTGAATCGACCAATACCTCAGTGCCCTCTTTACAGAAATCAACTTTTAATATCGCCAATCCTATATTTCTTGTTAATCTTGGAGAATAAAATGCTCGTGAAAGCCTTCCAATTTTTTCTCCATCATACAAAACTGGCCAAAAATTTTCAGGTGCTTTAATTATTGGCTCGCCCTCAAGCTCTAATCCCACTAATTTTTCAGATGGCCCATCTGCTTTAATTTTTTTAAGTGCTTCCTTGCCGATAAAATCAATTTCTTGATCAACATTAACAAGTCTATCGAAACCAATTGTGTATGGATTATGCTCTCTTCCAAAATCACTACCGTATGACAAAAGTCCCCCTTCGATAGTTCTTATTGTATTTGGGGCTATTACCCTACCATTAAATTCCTGAGCAGCCTTATAAACTTTTTCAAATAAATCATTTCCAAGTTTTCTGTCTTGGAGATATAACTCGTAACTTAATTCACCACTCCAACCTGTTCGTGCAATCACCATAGGAATTCCGTCAAGAGAAGTTTGTTCAGCTTTGTAGTAACCAAGTTCATCATGCTTGCCATCAAAAAGTTTCTGAATTAATTTACCTGATTTAGGCCCACTTATTTGAAGCGGAGACACATCCGGCTCATGAATGGTTATGTCCATACCAGAATTGATTGCAATTCCTTGAAGCCAAAGAATCACATCTCCATCTCCTGGAGAGATCCAAAATTTATTTTCATCAAGTCTCAATAAACATGCATCATTAATGATGCCTCCATTCATGTCAGTTAATATAATATATTTACAAGATCCAATATCGCATTTGTCAAGATTCCTCGGTTGAATAAATCTTACAAAATCGAGTGCATCTGGACCATTAATTTCAATTTGTCGTTCGGCTGCAAAGTCTCCAAATGTTACATCATTTATTAAGCTTTGATATTCCTTTTCTGGTCCAGAAAAACCAGTTGGTAGATACATTTTATTGTATACAGTAAAGCCTGTTACACCATACTTTAAATTTGAATCATAATAGGGAGATTTCCTTATTCTAGTACCAATTCCAATTAATAATGGTAGTGCAGATTTAGACATATGTTATCCTTAAATTTATCTGTATTTTAATCGGAAAATATCTCAAGAGTAAATGGATTATTTGCTTATTTAGAATTTTATTTATATAGTCTTTTAGGGAGGGAAAAATGGGGAAAAAAAGGTTCTTTGACGATAGGTTAAAATATTTATCTTTTATCCAAAATACGGGAGAAAAAAAAGCAATCTCGGAGAGGCTGTATCCTTATATTTCAAAACTTCCTAAAAATAAAAGTTTCTTAAGAATACTTGATGCAGGGACTGGTGATGGAACAATAAATTCAAATCTTATTAAAGGATTTCATAGATATCATCCATATAGTTCATTGCTAATGACAGGAAAAGAAGTAAGTTTTGAAGATCTTAAAAACACAATTGAAAAAATGCCAGACAGGTTTGTTGAACATCCTAACTTATTAGTTACTATGACTAATGTAAAATTTTCTGAAATTCATAATGTAGAAAATTTGAAAAGAATTAATAGTAAAAAAATTAAATCTTTTGAATTAGTCTTGAAAAGTAATAATTCTTTTGATTTTAATAAACAAATTACTGGAGCATCAATTGGAAACTTTATTAAAAGGAACTGGGGTATTGAAATTAATAAATTAGGAAAAACATCATATGCAAACCCCTGCATAATAAAAATATATAGAGAAGATCACAAAAAATACCTAATGCCTTTTATCAATCTTAAATATGACAACAATAAATATGATTTAGTAGTTGCCTCTCAAGCATATAGAGCTGCATCATCTGTAAAAATGAAAGTTAATAATGTTATCAAGCCGCTCATGAATTTATTAAACAAAGATGGATCTCTAATAATTACTCATTCAATTGGTGGAAAATCAATACAGAAGATTCTCAAAAGTGCTTTTAGTGATTTTGAGGCTTTTCCGAACAATGCTAATGATATTATTAATTACTTAAAAGAAAATGCTTTAGATTACAAATCAAAATTTATTTTTGCAAAGCCTGTTATTTACGATTTTAATTTTAGGAAATCTCCCGATCATAAAGTAACAGAACTATTTGGAAATGCTACTGACTCAAAATGGGCCAATATTTTATACGTGGGACAAGTTCCTGAAAAACATATACTAAAAATAGAAAAAAACAAAAAGTTATTTGATGATGTAAAAAAATTAATTCATCAAACTAAAGAAATATATTTTGAAAATGAAATATTTAAAATAAAAAAAATCAATTAATGAAAATATTAGTAATGGGTTTACCTGGAAGTGGGAAGACATACCTTGCGGAAAGATTGCAGCCTCTTTTAAAAGCAGCTTGGTACAATGCGGATGTAGTCAGAAAAATGGCAAATGATTGGGACTTTTCTCCTGAAGGAAGAATTAGACAGAGTCTAAGGATGAAAAGTCTTGCAGATTTTGAAAAACGTCATGGCAGAATTGTAATATGTGATTTTGTTTGTCCGACAAAAAATACTAAAAGAAATTTTAGTCCGGATTTAACAATATGGATGAATACTATTAAATCTGGAAGATATGAAGATACAAATAAAATGTTTGAAAAACCTGAAAAAGCTGATTTTATAGTCACAGAAATGAATGATAATAATCATAAAATTATTGCTAAAGAGATACTCAAAAATGTTTGATTGGAAAAAACCAACTGTTCAGATGTTGGGGAGATGGCAACCTTGGCATGGTGGTCATCAAGAATTATTCAAAAGATGTGTTAGAAAAACAGGACAAGTAATTATTCAAGTTCGAGATGTTCAAGGTTCATCTGGTGGTGACGGCCAGGATGATAATCCATTTTGTTGGGAAGATGTTTGTAAAAATATTGATGAGAATCTGTCAAAGGATGGTTACAAAAGAGGTAAAGATTATGAAATTATGCTCGTACCAAATATAACAAATATTACCTATGGAAGAGGAGTTGGGTATGTGTTTGAGGAAGAAATATTTGAAGACGAAATAACATCTATTAGTGCTACTAAAATTAGAGCTAAACTTAGGGAAAAAGGCGAATTATAAAATTTACTCTACCTTGAAAGTAAGTCCAGCATTTTTTTCAAGTCTATTCATTAATTTAAATCCCATTGACGCAGCAGGAGTATATATACCTCCCAGTAAATCTTTTGATTCTTTTACCAAACATAAAGCACTTTCAAAAATCATCTTCGAGGTAGATCCATAACCAGGATCCATATCACCTGAGACTGATACTTTAAAAACATGATTATCAACTTTCGTATAAAATAAAATATCGTAACTTCCCTTTTCTCTTTTATCGCGTGAGGGTCCCTCTCCTGGTTCAGGAGCGTTACCCAAAGGATTAATTGATGAGATATATTCGGCTGCTGCTTTCCCCTCTTCACCAGGTCCTTGAACCCACATTTCATCATATAAAAAATCTTTTCCATAAATATGGTTCATTAATTTATTCGTTCTATGAATATTTTTGGTGTTTATTGGTGCCATAAAAAATGGTGCGATCCATGTTTGAAGATCTTCATCATATTTTACTTTAGAATCATCTTTTTGTTGTACACCCTCAACACCATCACATAATGCAAATGGATTTATTAAAATACTTAATAGCTCAGGATTTTTTTTTAAAGAAGAAATTGTTGCTTTCATAGAAGCAGCAGTTCCTCCAGAAAATTCTCCATCCATAGTTCTGACTCTACTGCTAATTTCTTTTGCATATTTATTAATTTTAGATTTAACTTCTTCTTGAAGAAAAAGCACGCCAAGATCAAATGGAATGCTATCAAATCCACAAGAAAATATTATTCTTGATCCTGAATACTTTGCATCATTTGAATATTCTGAAATAATTTTAGACATCCAAGCCGGCTCACCACACAAATCCACGTAGTCAGTTCCAGATGATATGCATGCTCTAATAATTTTCTCTCCATATAATTGATAAGGTCCTACTGTTGTCAAAATGCATTTTGCTTGGTTAACGAGATTGTGAGCTGATGATTCATCATTACTATCAACATTAATTATGCCAATGTCCTCAGGAATTTTAAGTTTCTCTTTTAAATCATTTAATTTTTTATCGCTCCTTCCTGCAATAGCCCATGAGATTTCAGATCCTGAATATCTTGATAGAGCATATTCAACAACCAGCTTTCCTGTAAATCCAGTAGCACCAAATATTACAACATCATACTTTTTTGATCCATTCATGATTGATTTCCTATATAAACTTCTAACAGAGGATTATAATATAAATAGTTTTTTTATATTAATTGTAGATATGTTTAACAAGATCAAAGAATTTTTTAGAGTTTTATATGAATTGAAATACATAGTTCCTCTTTTAAGATATAAATTTCCTAATCCAAATGATAATGCATCATTAGCACACTCATTTGAAAAAACTGTTAAACAATTTGGAGATAAAAACTTTATTTTTTTTGAAAATGAAGCCTGGACTTATAGTCAGATAAACAATTCTGCAAATATGCTTGCTAGTAAATTAGTTAATGATGGTGTCAATCACGGTGATCGTGTTGTTTTATTCATGGAAAATAGACCAGACTATGTGATTAGTATTTTAGCTCTAAATAAAATTGGTGCCATAGGTGTTTTGATTAATACAAGCTTAACTGGACAGCCATTAATTCATTGTATTAACTCATCCTATTCAAAAAAATGTATTTTTGGTGCAGAGCTTTCTATACCACTAAGCGAGGTTTTGGATAAAATTAATATTAAAAATAAATTAGATTTTTTATGGGTTAAAGATACTGATGATTATGAATGTCCATATTGGGCAAGTGACTTAAAGTTTCAACTTGATGCAATCAATATTAATAATCTTGCTATAACAAACAAAGTTACAGCAAAAGATATAGCTTTTTATATTTTTACGTCTGGAACAACTGGAGTACCAAAAGCTGCACTTTTTCCAAACGTAAAGATCATTGCTGCTGCAGTAAATATTACTAAAGGTGGCTATAGAATGAATCATGAAGATTGTATGTATAACTGTTTGCCCTTATATCACTCAACAGGCATGATGCTTGGTCTATGCGCATGTATTCAGGTTGGTGCATCGACATTTATAAGAAGAAAGTTTTCAGCTTCAGCGTTTTGGACAGAAGTTAAAAAATATAATACGACTGCTTTTGTTTATGTTGGAGAATTATGTAGATACCTAAGTTTCCAAGAACCTAGTGATAGTGAAAAAAATAATCCTATGTCTAAGATGGTAGGAAATGGTCTTAGACCAGATCTTTGGGATTGCTTTAGAAACAGATTTAATGTTGAAAGAATTGTCGAAATTTATGGCGCTAGTGAGGGAAACGCAATGTTCATGAATCTTCTTAATAAAGATGCAACAATCGGTATGACTAATGCAGATATTGCACTGCTTGAATATGATGTTGGAAAAGATACTTTAGTTAAAGATGAGGAAGGTAAATATATTGAAGTCGATGAAAATCAACCCGGTTTACTTATTGTAAAGATCGGACCTAATGCTGTTTATAATGGATATACAGATAAAAAAGCCAGTGAGGAAAAAGTAATCACGGGAGTTTTTAATAAAGATGATCGTTGGTTTAATACGGGTGATTTAGTAAAAACTGTTGACGTTGGCTTTGCTCTAGGAAGAAAACATTATCAATTTGTAGATAGGGTAGGAGATACTTTTAGATGGAAATCAGAAAATGTCTCAACAAACGAAGTTGCAGAAATTTTAAATTCATTTGATCAAGTGAATATGGCTAATGTATATGGTGTTAAAATTCCTAAGAATGAAGGTCGTGCTGGAATGGTTGCATTTAATTGTTCTTTGAATGAATTTAAATGGAATGATTTTTCTGATTTTGTATGCAAAAAATTGCCAAGTTATGCACAACCGGTATTTATAAGAATTATTGAAGAGCTAGAGACTACAGGAACTTTTAAACTCAAAAAAGGTGAATTAAGAAAGGAAGCTTATCATCTTGATAAAGTTAAAGGTAACAAAATATTCGTTAAAAAACCTTCAGATAATTATTACAGCTTATTAGATGCTGATTATTATAAATTAATCATAAATGGAGAAGCTGGTTTTTGATTTTATATCTTAGAAAGCAACTCTCTAATATTAAGCGCTCTCTTATCTTGATTTAAATCATTCCAACTTACATCCTTATATTTCTTCATATTAGATAATTTATTAGATAATTTGATACTGCTTTTTTCTAAATTATCTAAAACTTCTTTTAGATGATTCCTTTTATTACAAATTAAAACCATATCACAACCAGCATTTAATGATTTTAGAGTTTTTGAGTAATAACTTTCTTCGCCAGCACCATACATTGATAAATCATCACTAAAAACAATGCAATCAAAATCTAATTTATTTCGAATAATCTTTTGGATCCAAAATTTTGAATAACTTGGGATATTCTTATCAATTGAAGAAAATAATACATGAGCACACATTACAGCATCTATCTTACCTTTAAGTTTTAGATAAGGTTCAATATCATTTTGTAAAAGCTCTTCAAGTGATCTGTCATCAACTGGCAGATCTATATGACTATCTTCATGGACGCCTCCATGACCAGGAAAATGTTTTGCTGTAGATTTCATTCCAGCTTCATGCATACCGTCAATATATTTAGATGCAAATTTAGTTACTTTAGATTTATCATTTGAAAAAGCTCTATCGGAAATAATACTTGAAGTATTTTCATCAAGATCTAAAACTGGAGAAAAATTTAAATCAACTCCAGAAGCAATTAATTCGCTAGATATTAACCAACCAATTTCCTGAAAGACTCTTAAATGGTTATATTTAATTGCATATTTTGATATATTTTGCATCGAAGGTATTTTGGTAAATTCGTTATGAAACCTCTGTACTCTACCACCCTCTTGATCGACAGCTATAAGTATATTTTTTTTAACTTTTTTAATTTCTTTTATTAATTTTTGTAACTGCTCAAAAGACTCAAAATTTTTAGAAAAAAGAATAATCCCCCCAATATATTTATTGTTTAAAATATTTTTGTCCTCTTCGCTTAGATATTTACCATCAACATCAACCATCAAAGGGCCAAATAAGTCTTCCATTAGATTAATAACTCACAATAGTTGAAATATTAAAACCTTTATCCTTTATTAACTTACTCCCTCCAAGTTCTGGTAAATCAATAACACTTAAAATTAATATATTTTCAATCTTAATATTAAAATTATTTGTAAATAATTCTGCGCAGGCTAAAGCTGTTCCGCCAGTAGCCACTAGATCATCAACAATAACAATATTATTATCGGTGCTAATTTTTGTATTTTTTTGTATTTCTATTGAAGTGCTTCCATATTCTAAGTCAAAACTTTTTGAAAAAGTTTTATTTGGTAACTTTCCAGGCTTTCTTGCTAAAACAAATGGCAACTCAAGATCTCTCGCAATTGTGCCTGCAAAAATAAAACCTCTGCTTTCAATACTCGCAACAATATTCGCATTAAATTTTTTCGTAATTTTGGTTAGTTCATTACAAGTTTTCACAAAAGCAACTGGAGTTTCTATAAGACTCGTAATATCTCTAAAAGTGATGCCACTTATAGGAAAATTTTTTACAGTTCTAATATATTGCTTTAAATTTAATGGGTCATCCATCAATCATCGTTCCAAGTAGGTTTTCGTTTATCTATAAAGGAACTAATACCCTCTTTTGCATCATCGTTCATTGTATTTTCTGCCATTACATTTGATGTATATTTATATGCATCAGATAAACTTAATTCAACTTGGTTATAAAATGCCTCTTTACCAATTTTTACTGTTTTGGAAGATTTTTCAGCAATTTTGTTTGCTAGTTCCATTACTGTTGATGTTAAGTTCTCTGATGAAACATAATCATTAATCAAAGAAATTCTTTTTGCCTCATGAGAGTCGATCATATCTCCAGTTAATAACATCTTCATGGCATCTTTTTTAGCAACATTTCTAGATAATGCAACCATAGGAGTTGAACAAAATAATCCTAAATTTACTCCAGGAGTTGCAAATTTGGAGGATTTTGAAGATATTGCCAAGTCACAACTTGCGACTAGCTGGCATCCAGCAGCAGTGGCAATTCCGCATACCTCTGCAATCACAGGCTTTGAGCAATTCACAATAGATTGCATTAATAAAGAGCACTTATCAAATAAGTCTTTAAAATATTCTGCGCCATTATCTTTATGATTTCTTGCAGCAGTAATTTCTTTAAGATTGTGGCCAGAACAGAATACATCACCTTTTGCAGCTATAACTATCACTTTGATTGATTTTTTAAAAGATGCTTCTTTTATATTTTGTGAAAGTTTTAATAACATTTCCTCTGATAATGAATTTTTATTATCGGGATCGTTGAGAGTTAACCTTAATATACATTTTTCTTTTACTTCTGATAAAAGTATACCTTCTGAAATTTTTTTCATTACTTATTAAATTATAAATATAATTATTAGTCCAATTTTAAGATAATAGAATTTTTTTAGGGCATTCATCCATTATTACTTTAAGTCCATTTCTTTTGGTAATAAATTCTGCCTGTTCATTGTAGATACCCTCTTGAGTCCAAAAAATATTTGCATTAATTTCTATAGCCTCTTTAGCAAGATCTAATATAAATTCATCAGCTCTAAAAATATCTACCATATCAACTTTTTCTTTAATTTCTGAAAGTGATGAATAGCATTTTTGCTTTAGAATCATTTTTTCATTAGGGTTTACTGGAAAAACTTTGAAACCATTTTTCATTAGAAACTTCATAACTTTATAGCTATCTCTGTCTGATTTTGAACTCGCACCAACAATTGCTATAGTTTTTACAGTTTCTAGAATTTCTTTAATACATGCTCTTGAATATTTTTTTAACATAATATTTTCAGTCTAAATGCTTATTATATGCATGTGTCGTTACTGTGTATGCCCAATAAAAAAATAAAAATTGAAGAATTAGACGAAGATAGAGTAGTCCTGTCGAGATATTAGGAAATGCCTCTGCATTTAGTGCCATATAGATATTTGCTGGATAGACAGCAACTAGTAAGGCAACCAAGCCCCAACCAGCTATAATACGAAACTTTGAAAATAAAACTCCAGTACCACCTAAAATTTCAAAAAATCCACTTAAATAAACTGCCTCTAAATGAAGTGGAAATGAAGGTGGCATTATTGATAAATAAAACTCAGGATTTACAAGATGATCAATTCCAAAAAAAATAAAAAACATCGCCAATCCAAACAAAATCATCTTTTTGTAATTACTGTCAGGTAAATTAAGAATTTCTTGAAGATGATTCATTTTTATTTTTAATTTTCTCTTTGATGTTTTGATATAAATCAATATCTTCTTCACAAAATTTTTCAATTGCATGTCTTTCTGAAGTTGAAAGTTTAACTACCTTCCTTAATTTTGTAACATTTGCCTTTTCTTGAAGTAACCTTACATTACTTTTCTTATAAAAATCCTCAATAAATAAATCCATTCTTTCCAAAATACCATAAGTAAAATAATTGTTTTCGAGAAATTCAATAGGATTGTTAATTTTATCCTTTCCAATAACAAATCTTGAAATATACCTGCCGTTTAGTGGTTGATTTTCTTTCAGGTATGAAATGTAACCTTCAAGAGAATAATTTCCAGCTACATAAAGTTTATTTTTATATTTTCTCGAAATAAAATTTTTTTTATTATATGAAGTTCTTGAATAATTATAATCTGATAACATCCTGTCATAAGGATCCCTTATAACTGTTATAAGTCTTTTATTAATTGCATTCAACTTAATAGCATCTATTGTTAAATGCCCATGAATAATATCGTTATCTCTAATATTTTTGTTAGTTTTCATCCAGACAGAATCGAATGTTAAGCATCTATGTTTTTTCCATATGCTTCTCGTTGTGTTTTTAAAAATTCTAAACCTCTCAAGTGATGAAATATTTTGATTTGCTTCTTTAGCTAACTCGATTCCAGCACTTGAAATATAAAAAACTTTCGAATTTGGCATTGCACTAGTTATCATCCTTGCAAGAGATGTACTTCCACATTTTGGAACCCTAATTACTACATATGCATTCATAAAATTAATATGGTTTATATCTTAGCAAGAAATGGCATATGAATATAACGTATTTGTATTAGATATTTAAACAGGTACTTTAAAATTATGTAATTTTATATCTTCTTTACAAATTTCTTGAATTAATTCTTTAGCAAATGGTGCATTTTTAAACATTTCCACAGTACTTGCATTTTTTGGCCTGTATTGTCCTTTGGCAGATATCCTAACAAATGTATCTGAAAGCCCACTTAATGTAGGACATTTACTTTCAAAATTTAAAATATCAGTTTGCAAATTATCATATCTAATCTTGTAATCAATAATGTTCTCATTGTTTATTTTATATATTTTTTCATTTGCTTTAATTTTGTCTTTTCTTTTAAGAACATATTCTTCAAAACTTAAATCAGTTTTTTTCTTTTTTGTTTTCATCTCCCAAAAAAAGCTACTTACCATGTAATCAAAGGGATTTCTTATAATTGCAATCTTTGTATAAGTATTCCAAATATTATCTCCTAATCTTTGTTTTACAAGATATGCAGGTATATGGTTGTAAAACTTTAATCTTTTTTTTTCATTTAAGCTCATACCAATTCTTTTTTTAAGTGAAAGTTTTTTTATTTCTTCAGTTTTATATTTATAGTTTTGTGGTCCTAGATAGCCAAGACTTTCTCTTAGTTTTTCATCATCAAGTGTAATAGGAGTAATTATTGAATCCTTATTCGCAAACTTCGAAAGAGCTATCTCAAATGAAGTTCCACCCACTTTCCTTGCCTTGAGTGCAATTATTTTTTGTTTGTGTAAAACAATCATATTTTATTCATGATGTATAACTTTGTTTGAGTTTTTATTCATTTTAGACTTCTTGCAAATTTTCTTACTTTCTGCATGTGCTTTTCAAATTCACTTTTTTTCATATTTGGAAGGACTGAATAAAATCTCAAATACTTTGTTTTTAATCCCCCTGATTGAAATATTGATTTTTTCAATCTTCTGTAAGGAATATTATCAAAGAAAGAAAAGTTAAAATAACTTACCATTGGTCCGCCATATGTCATGGAAACTATTCCAATTTTATTTTTCATTGCGCCAGCAACTGGATATCCATAATTACCAAAAAATTTACTATCAGGCATTATTGATTTGTAAGAAAAAAACCATGTTGGATGAAGAACCCAGTCAATCCAATTTTCGAGAATAATGTTCATTCTTAGATTATGGCAAGCGCTTATTAAAAACATTGCGTCTGCCTCTTCAAGCCTTTTTCTGTATTCAAGAACTAATTTAGGAGGTGGATTTATGTCACTTCTATAAAATGGTAGCTGTTCTGTTTCATTGTAAAGATTAATTAAGTCAATCTCGTGCCCTATCTTTGTAGCTTCATCAATAAATGCATCTCTGATACATGCATTAAAAGAATTCTCAGTATTAAAATGACCAAAAACTACACAAATTTTCATTTTTCACAAGCTTGAGTCTTATTCATTTCCAAATATAGTGTTGTGAGTATTATTTACTCTTACGAATGTTGTACATTTAGAGAGTGTTTTTAATTTATTAGCGCCGACATATGTACATGCTGATCGAATACCACTCAAAATATCCTTAACAGTTTCATCTGCTTTTCCACGATAATTTACCTCAACTGTTTTACCTTCTGTCCCCCTGTAATCATTATGATTTCCGTGTTTGCTCATAGCTGATTTTGAAGCCATTCCATAAAATTTCATTACTCCATCCTCCAATTGACCTTCGCATTCGTCATGTCCAGCTAACATTCCACCGATCATTACAAAGTCTGCTCCACCCGCAAATGCTTTCACAATATCTCCTGAACTCGTGCAACCACCATCTGCAATAATATGACCGTCCAAACCATGTGCTGCGTCTGCACACTCAATAACAGCACTTAGTTGAGGATAACCAATTCCAGTTTTTATTCTTGTTGTACAAACTGAGCCAGGACCAATGCCAACTTTTACTATGTCAGCGCCTGCTAGAATTAGCTCTTGTGTCATATCTGCAGTAACAACATTTCCAGCTGCAATTGTCGCATTAGGACATTTATCTCTTAAATTCTTAACTGCATCAACAAATTTAATTGTGTAACCATTTGCAACATCAAGTCCAATAAAACCAGATGACATTTTTGATAATTTTGAAATATCATCTATCCCTCCGAACCAACAAATGTTAGCTTCTCCTTTTTTAAATTTATTTGAGTTTTTTTTAAGATAATGCCTCGCAGGACAAGTGATAAGATTATTTTTAGATAGTATTTTATGCATTGCTGGAGTGCCAACTGTATCCATATTAGCTGACATTATGGGGACGCCGGTCCACTTTCTTTTGCTCCAAAGAAATCTGTGAGTGCGCTTTAGATTAACTTCGCTTCTTGAACTCATTGTCGACCTTTTAGGCCTTATCAAAACATCAGAATAATCTAATTTTATGTCTTCATTAATTAACAAAAGAAAAATTTCCTATAATTTAATACTTTATATCATTAGATCAATCATTAAAATTGTTTTATAAATTTTTTTATAGCTTTTGATTATTCCCACTCAATGAGTAATAACCTCTGGAACCCTTTATTTAAAGGGGTTTCAAAAAAGTTTGTATCAACTTTGTATAAGAGATTTCTCATTTTGCACCCATTTTTGTAAGAGTATGCCTATCAACTAGGTGTTTCATACAAAGTTTGTATCAAAGGATTATACATTTTTTAGGGAATGAATAGTTGGGTCTGACACAGAAAGTTGCGTCTCCCTGTGTCAGTCTTTTAGAACATCAGAAAATGGTTAGAAATATTTATTTCCATTTTGTAAAAAATTTTTTATTTTTAATTGAATTATTTTTAAGTTGATATAGGCCATAAATATGTTCTTTAAGGTTTCTTGGAAGCAAATCAATGAGGTTTTTTGCAAAATCTTTTATATTAAAATTATTATTATTCTCTAAAACTCTTGATCTATCTAAAAACGTGCTTCCGGTATCAGCTTCATAATCCGACTGAATTGGATAAGATGATAGAATTTCAATAATTTCTTTTCTAACTCCATGCGCCATAATCATAACTGGTTTTTTTGAAACCAGGGAAATTCTACCGCCATATTCTTTTGGATCAGTTACTGAGTAGCATTTTCCTGTCGGCCCAAGCTCTGCTCCTGAATAGTTATGAACATCCAGAATAATATCTTTTGTTATGAAGCCATTACTTTCAAATAATCTAAAGAAAAGTTCTGGGCTAAATTGATAGAAACCATGACCCATATGGTTATTAGCCATATTGAAAACAAATAAACTTCCATTTTTTTTGACAAAATTCATGCAATTCCCGATAGCAATCGGAAAATTAAACACATGCTCTAAAGTTCCACCATCGATAACAACATCATAACTTTCATAATACTCTGTTGAAATTGGAAAATTAAGATCATGTATTATATTCGAACCCTCAAAATCATCATAATCTAAAGAGTCAACTATTTCTGCATCAAGGAAATATTTAAAAAACTCTTCTGAATATCCTCCATATTCATATGAAAAGTTAGATGTGTTAATTGAGAACTGTTCTGATAATAATTTCATTTTTTTTGAACTTATGAATAACTGTTGTCTACCAATTAACAATACTTTTTTAAAAGATGTGCCCTTCTTTTTGGCTTTTAATAAAGCGATTGCGTTGTTATGTATTATGCCCATTGAATTTAATAGTATATGTAAAAAAATTATTATACAGTTTTTAGGGAGAAAGTAGTTAAGCCTTAAACAAAAATTTGTGTCTCCCTGTGTCAGTTTTTAGAACATCAGAAAATGGTTTTGAGATGAGTTCGATTAACTTGTGCTTATGTTTTGCAGTAAGTGACCAAACTTTGCACTAAAGTTTGTATCTACAGAACACTAATCAAATAAGAATAAGGGTATTGTCATAAGTTTGTATTAAGTTTGTATCTGAAGAACCCCTATTTTATATGGGTTTCAGAGTCACCCTTCATTCCCACTCGATAGTTGCAGGAGGTTTGCTTGATATGTCATAAACTACTCTACTGACATCTTCTATTTCATTTACAATCCTATTTGAAACATTTTCTAAAAATTTAAAAGGTAAATGCGCCCATCTGGCTGTCATAAAATCTACAGTCTCAACTGCCCTTAATCCAATAACTTCGGCATACCTTCGTTCATCTCCAACAACACCAACTGACTTTACAGACAATAAAACCGCAAATGCCTGGCTAACTTTGTTATATAAATTAGCTTTCACTAATTCTTCAATAAATATTGCATCAGCGTCTTGCAGTATCTTTATCTTTTCTTTAGTTATTTCACCAATAATTCTTACTCCTAAACCTGGTCCAGGAAAAGGATGTCTTTCAATCATTTCTTTGGGTATTCCGAGCTGTATGCCCATTTTTCTGACTTCGTCTTTAAAAAGATCTCTCAATGGCTCTACTAAATCAAGTTTCATTTCTTCTGGCAATCCACCAACATTATGGTGAGATTTTATTACTCTTGCTTCCTTTGATTCTGATCCAGATGATTCAATAACATCGGGATAGATAGTTCCTTGCGCCAAAAACTTAATATCCTTTAACTTAATTGCTTCTGCATCGAAGATATCAATAAAAGTTCTTCCAATAATCTTTCTTTTTTGTTCAGGATCGTCAACATTTTCAAGATGTCTTAGGAAAATATCTGAACTATCAGACTTAATAACGTTCAAATCTAAGTTATCTTTAAAAGTTTGCATTACCTCCACTGACTCATTTTTTCTAAGCAATCCATTATCTACAAAAACACATGTAAGTTTTTTACCAATTGCTTTGTGAAGAAGAGCAGCAGTAACTGAGGAATCTACTCCTCCTGATAAGCCTAACAAAACTTTATCTTTTTTTACTTTTTCTTTAATTTCTTCTATTCTTTGTGAAATGAGATTTTCAATTCTCCATTCATTTTTTGACTGGCAGATATCAAAAATAAAATTATTTAATATATTCTGTCCATTTTCTGTATGTGTCACCTCAGGATGAAATTGAATTGCATATATTGGTAAATTTTTGTGTTCCATAGCTGCAATTGGAGCAGTTTTAGTTGAAGCAATTAAATTATAATTATCAGGTAAATCTTGAACTTGGTCACCGTGACTCATCCAAACATTGATTTTCTTATCAAGATTTTTAAATAAAATAGATTCATTAATAATTTTTAATTCAGAGTGTCCAAATTCTTTTTGATCAACAGACATAACTTGTCCACCCATTTGTTCAGCAATTGTTTGCATTCCATAACAAATTCCTAGAATAGGCACTTTTAAATCGAAAACACACTGGGGAGCCCTTGGCGTAAAACTTTCTGTAACAGAGTTTGGTCCACCTGATAGAATTATTCCTTTTGGATTTAGATTGCGAATTTTATCTTCAGCTATATCCCATGGCAGTATTTCAGAGTAAACTTTACTTTCTCTAACTCTTCTTGCGATTAACTGAGTATATTGAGATCCAAAATCAAGAACTAAAATTGTATCTATACTTTTATTGCTAATAGAAAGCTTATTCATAAATTATCTAACTTCTTTGATAATTAGGAGCCTCTTTTGTAATCATAACGTCATGCACATGACTCTCTGTCATGCCCGCATTAGTAATTTCAACAAATTGACTATCTTTTTGCATTGACAAAATATTTTTACAACCAACATATCCCATACTTTGTCTTAAGCCTCCAATCAGTTGATTTATTACATTTATTACAAGACCTTTATATGGGACTCTTCCTTCGATTCCTTCTGGTACAAGTTTGTCAGATTCAATATCCTCTTGAAGATATCTATTTGAATCATTTCTTTCTGTCATTGCACCTATTGAACCCATCCCTCTATATGTCTTAAAACTTCTTCCTTGAAAAAGCTCTACTTTACCGGGTGCTTCTTCAGTCCCTGCAAATAAACTACCTAACATCACTGTATCAGCTCCAGCTGCAATTGCTTTGGCAATATCTCCTGAAAATCTAATACCACCATCTGCAATAATTTTTGTTTTTTTATCTTTTAGGGCTTCATTTATATTAAGGATAGCTGTTATTTGAGGGACTCCAATACCAGCAATAATCCTTGTTGTGCAAATCGAGCCAGGTCCCATGCCTACCTTAACTGCATCTACTCCTGCTTTACTTAGGTCAAGCGCAGCTTCAGCAGTAGCTATATTTCCACCAATAATTTGAACATCTTTAAAGTTTTCTTTTATTTCTTGAATAGTTTTAATAACATTTTTTGAATGTCCGTGTGCGCTGTCTATAACAAAAACATCCACTCCAGATTCATAAAGAGCACTTGCTCTGTTTATAGTATCTGATTCTGTCCCAAGTGCTGCAGCGACTCTAAGTCTTCCAGATGAATCTTTTGTAGCATTCGGATGTTGAGCAGCTTTTTCAATATCTTTCATTGTGACTAAGCCTGTTAAAGAGTTTGAGTCATCCAATACTAATATCTTTTCTATTCTATTTTGATACATCAATCTCATTACCTCATCTTGAACAAAACCTTCTTTTACAGTTACAAGTTTTTCTAGTGGAGTCATGATTGATGATACTTTTGAGTTCATATTTTCTGCATAGCGGAAGTCCCTACTTGTAACAATTCCTTTAAGCTTTTTATCGTCAACAACAGGCATTCCAGAAATACTTAATTCACTTGTTAATTTTTTGAGTTCTCCAATAGATTTAGATGAATCAATTGTAACGGGATCTCTAACAATACCACTCTCATATTTTTTAACTGATTTAACGTTATCTGCTTGAGTTTCAATAGAATTATTTTTATGAATCACTCCTATTCCGCCTGCTTCTGCCAATGCAATTGCCATCTTAGATTCTGTAACCGTATCCATTGCAGCTGAAATTAAAGGAGTCTTTAAGGTAATTTTCTCGGTTAAAGATGAGCTAATATCCGCATCACTAGGCAGAAAATTACTGTATTTTGGAGATAATAAGACGTCATCGAAAGTTAACGCTTTTGATTTTAATTTTTCCATGTCAGATTATAACTAAAGAAAATAAGAAAAAAAAGAGTATGAATCTGTGATTATCTATAGTAATTCTTTAATATTTGATAACAGTGATTCTAACTCAGGTTTATTAGATTTTAACTCTTCAAAAGAAAGTCCTTCTAGCTCATGAGGAAAAACTAGCCATTGGTCAGTCTCGTGTAAATAATAATCTGGTTTATTTTCAGTTTGATTTTTATTAGGTTTGAAATAAGGAGTTGCAATTCTAATCTCAGGAGTATTTTTTTTGCATGCTTTCTTAATATCAGTAATAGTTTGTTTAATTGAGTTTCCAGTGTCATGAACATCATCTACAATCAATAATTTATCTTCGGATTCTAGTTTTCTTATTACATAATTTAGGCCATAAACTTGAACGCATTCCTGTCTTTCATCAATTCCAGAGTAATAAGAAGTTCTAATTGCAATATGATCAGATTTTACTCCCAAAACACTTAAAAACTCTTGAACTGCAATACCAACTGGGGCTCCTCCTCTCCATACTCCAATAATATAATTAGGTTTATAGCCGCTTTCGTAAACATTCCACGCAAGCTGAAATGAGTCTTTCAACAAACTGTCAGAATTGATAAAAAATTTATCCATCAGTCAAATGCAAGATATTAATTTAATGTTTTAATTATAACTATTTGTATTAAGTAAATCAGAAGTTATAACTTAATCTTGTCATCATTTGTCTTGGAGGTATATATTCAATTCCTGTACCAGCAACACCAAAAACATCGGTCATAGCTGAGTTAACACCATCTTCGTCATCTACATTCATTAAAATGAAATCTAAACTAAGATCATTTTTAAAATCAATGCCAACAGATATATTAAAAACTCTATATGAGGGGACTATATCTACAGAAGGATTATTATTTACACGTTGCATGAATTCACCTCTTTTGACGAATTGAAAAACACTTGTGAGAGAATTACCAGAAGAAAGCTCTGTTTCATATGTCATTGATATATCTGCTGTGAAATCAGGAGTTTTTGCAAGCTCATTTCCGTTGACATTTTCTCTAAGATCATATCTGAGACTCTCTTCATCAAAAAAATATTGGAAAGCAAGAACATTATCAAGAACTTCGTAATCTGAACTTACTTCAGAGTCAATAAAACCGAGATTCATATCAAATGAAATGCTATCTGTGGCTAGAGCTGTAAACTCTATTTCAACACCGGACATCTCAGATGAAGGAATATTTGCCACTCCTCCTTGATAGGGGATTGGATCTGTTGCTTGGAATTGAAGATTCTCATAATCATATGAAAATACAGCTATATTAGCTCTTGCTTTGCCATCATAAAAATCTGATTTAATACCAAATTCTATTGAATCAACTGTTTCAGGTTCAAAAGTTTCAAAAACCATTGCAGAAAAAGAACCATCTTCTGCATCAGAACCGTAAGTAAGGTTTGTCCCACCCGGTTTATAACCGGCAGTAAATGATAAATAAACCATAGTATCTGGATTAACATCATACTCTAGAGCAACCTTTCCAGTTATTTCATCTGAACTTGTAGTCAAATTATCACAGCCAAAGAAAAAGTTAGCATTACATGTGGTTACTTCATCTTCAGTATATCTAATCCCACTTATTAATCTTGAAACATCGGATATTGCATATGTTGTTTGACCATATATTGAAAAAGACTCTCTTACAGGAAATGCATCTGTTACAAAATCAAAGTCTGCTCCAAATGGATCTTCACCAATATTAAAACAATAATTAGGATTAGCGAAAGGTTCATCACAAACATATTTAAATTCACCATCTAAATCATTATCGACATATCCACGAATATGATTTTCTATTTCATGTTTTAGATAAAAAGCGCCAATAGTCCAATCTGTTGTTCCATCTAAAATTGGCTCATTTGAAATTAGATTTATCTCAAAAGTATCAGTATCTACTAATGAAGTTTCTGGCCTAAACTCAGCCATGGGATAATATGGTGCATTATCAATATAAATATATGGTAGCCCAGGCATTGATAAAACTGGTTGTACACCTGCAGCATGCCTATCATTATCTCTAACAACTAAAATATCATCTTCTTGTATGCTTGCTAAAACTTTTAGATTTGCATATCCAAGATCTGATTCATAAATAAGAGCTAAAATTTTTGAAGACAATTCTTGTTTTGACATAGAATCTTGTGATAACTTTCTAGCATCTGAAGAAAGATCATCTTTACCTTTCATGGCTGCGCCATTTCTATCAGAATCAAAATATTGTACAAAGAATCTTAGAGACGCAGCATCACTGATTTCGTAAATCCAATCACTACGAATACTTACACTTGAAGCATCGTCAAGATCTTGTCCATTGATTAAGTTTTCAGAAAATCCATCTCTCTCTATTGAAGATACTGTTAGTTTAGTTGCCAACTTGTCTGAGATTGGGAAATTAATTGCTGTTCCAATCTTTGTTAGATTATAGTCACCAACAGTTATATCAGTTTTTGCATAAAAATCATCGGAAGTTGGCTTATTAGAGATAACATTAATTGCACCCCCAGTTGAGTTTTGACCAAACAGTGTTCCCTGAGGACCTCTTAAGACTTCAATTCTTTCAACATCAACAAAGTCAGTCTGCAGAGAAAATGGAGATGCAACAAAAATACCATCCATATGATATGCAACTGAAGGAGCTGCAATAGCATTTTGATTAGTTTCATTACCAACACCTCTTATTGATATTACAGTTTTATAGCCTTCGTTCTTTGCAACAGTAACACCAGGTACAAGAGCAGTTAAGTCTACGAAAGAGGTTATATTTTTTGCTTCTAGCTCTGAATCAGTTATAGCAGTAACAGCTTGTGAAACTGTTTGAAGACTTTCATCCCTCTTTTCTGCAGTAACAATAATATCTTCAATAACTTGCTCTTGTGATGAAATGTTAAAGCTTATTAAAAAACATAATGCTAGCATTTGAAAATTAATATTAAATATTGTTCTTAAATTCATTTATAAATCCCCATACAAATTGTTATTTATATATTATGCATGCAATATGCATGCCGAACCATAATTATTTTAAAAAATTTAAATATATTTTCTATTTTGATATTGAGTTAGTAAATGAATGTATACTAAAAATTTTAAAATAACATTAGTTACTTAAATGAAACAAGCATTAGAAAATTTTTTTAAGTTAAAAGATAATAAAACAACTATTAAAAATGAAATTTTAGCCGGTTTTACAACATTTGTGACTATGGCTTACATTATATTTGTAAATCCTCAAATGATGGCCGCAAGCGGAATGGATCAAGGTGCAATATTTGTTGGCACCTGTCTCGCGGCATCTTTGGCTTGTTTATTTATGGGTTTGTATGCAAATTGGCCAATAGGTCTTGCACCAGGTATGGGGCTTAATGCTTTTTTCACATACACTGTTGTTGGTGAGATGGGCTATTCATGGGAAGTTGCTTTAGGTGCAGTATTTTTGGCGGGTATTTTGTTTTTTATCATGAGCGCAACTAAACTCAGAAGATGGATGATTGATAGCATTCCCTTAAATCTCAGAATATCTATAGGCTCAGGTGTTGGTTTGTTTATTGGATTTATAGGACTTAAAAGTGGAGGAATTATAGTAAGCAATAATGCTACTTTCTTAAGCTTAGGCGATTTCAATAATTATGAAACAATACTTTCAGCCTGTGGATTTTTATTGATATCTATTTTAGCTTTAAGAAAAATTACAGGTGAAATAATTATAGGTATTTTAAGTGTGACACTTTTATCTCTTTTCTTAGGATTAATAGAGTATCAAGGTCTTATCGCCTATCCTCCTGAAATAATGCCTACCCTTTTGAAGTTAGATATTGTTGGTGCTTTAGATGTCGCAATGATAAGTGTAATTATGTCTTTCTTGTTTGTTAATCTTTTTGATACAACAGGGACTCTTTTAGGAGTGGCCACAAGAGCAAAATTGGTCGATCAAAATGGGGATGCACCAAATCTAGATAAAGCTCTTATTGCTGATAGCAGTTCAAGTATTTTTGGAACCTTTTTTGGGTGTTCTCCAGTAACAAGTTATGTTGAAAGTTCTGCAGGGGTTGAAGCTGGAGGAAGAACAGGCCTTACAGCTGTTATTGTTGCTATTTTATTTATATTTGCAATTTTCTTTTCTCCATTGGCTGCAATTGTTCCACCTTATGCAACTGCAGGTGCTCTTATATATGTTGCAATCTTAATGTTAAGTGGAATAGAAAGTCTTAATTGGAAGATCTCTTCTGAAATAATTCCTGCTTTAATTATTATAATTATGATACCTCTTACCTTTTCCATTGCCGATGGAATTGCATTAGGTTTTTTGAGTTATGTCGCTTTAAAAATTGGCTCAGGTGATATTAAAAGAATTTCATCTGGAGCGTGGTTTTTAACTTTAATTTTTGTGTCAAAATTTATTTTTCTATAAACACTATAAAATAAGCCCTAAAATATAAATAATTGTAAGGCCTGCATTAAGAACAATTAAAGTCTGTTCTTTCCATAATATACCGACTATTACCCATAATGAATTTGCACCAATAAATGCCCAATGATGGTATTCCATTTGAGGAACAAAGCTTGCTAAAACGGCAGCAAGAATTAATAAACCAGTCGCAGACCATGCTAAAACTTGATATGGTTTTTCATTTTGGTTCACTTATTATCAGATCCAAATAATAAATCTGTTTTTTTTGCACAAATAAAATCATTCATATGGAGTCCTTTTATTTCATGAGACCACCAAATAACAGTTACTTTTCCCCACTCAAGATTGATTTGGGGATGATGATTTTCTTCCTCGGCAAGTTTTGCAATTTTATTTGCAAATTCAACTGAATTTTTATAATTCATGAATGAGAATGAGCATGCCAATTTTTGAATTTCATCTTCATCATCATGAAAAACAATCCATGATGGGACTTGGCCCTTTAATTCATTTATCTCATTTAAAGATAATAAAGTAGCATCTTTTGAACAAGCTTCACATTTTCCACTTGAGAGATCTGTTTGCACTATATGCCGCCTTTTGAAAGTTTAATTGGATCCAAAATCTTTTCCAGCTTTGCTCTTGAAATATTTGTTTCCTCATAAGCCACATCTATTATAGGTCTATTTTCCTTGTAGGCTTTTTTTGCAATAGAAGCTGCATTTTCATATCCAATAATAGGATTAAGTGCTGTGACTAAAATTGGATTTTTTGATAGCGATATTTCTAAGTTTTTCTTATTAACTTTGAAAGTTTTAATGGCTTTTTTTGATAAAACACTCATTGCTCCTGACAAAAGATTAATACTTTTTAGCAAATTATATGCAATTACCGGAAGCATTACATTTAATTGGAAATTACCTGACTGAGCTGCTACTGTAATGGAAACATCATTTCCAATAACATCAGCAGAAGCCATTGTAACTGCCTCAGGAATAACTGGATTTACTTTTCCAGGCATGATACTGCTTCCAGGCTGAAGTGCTTTTAATTCAATTTCAGATAATCCAGTTAAGGGTCCACTATTCATCCATCGTAAATCATTAGAAATTTTCATAAGAATAACTGCAAGATTTTTAAGCTCTCCCGATAATTGAACTGAACAGTCTTGAGCGCTTAACTCATGATAAAAATTTTTACTAGATATACATTTAAGGTTGTTTCCTAATAATTTTGTCATTTCTTGGGCAAAATATTTTGTGAATTGTTTATGTGCATTGATTCCACTCCCAATAGCAGTTCCGCCTTGTGGCAACTCGAGAAGTTTTTTTTCTAAAACAAGTAATGTTTCTTTGGAGGATCTTAACTGACTTGACCAAGCATTTAGTTCTTCAGCAAAATCTATTGGCATGGCATCCATTAAGTGAGTTCGACCTGTTTTAATAATTCCTCTTAAATTATCTGCTTTATTTTCAATAGACTTAATTAATTCATCTAGAGATGGAAATAATTTTTTTGTTAAGTCTGTATGAGCACTAATTTTAATAGCTGTTGGTATGACATCATTACTACTTTGACTCATATTCACATCATCATTAGGACTAATTTCAATTTTTGAGTATTTTGAAGCCAGATTAGCAATAACTTCATTTGCATTCATATTTGAGCTTGTACCAGATCCAGTTTGGAAGACATCAATTGGGAATTCATGATGATGTTTTTCTCTCCAAACCTCTTTTGCAGCTTTTGAAATAGCCTTAGATTTTTTGAACGAAATTAGTTTAAGTCTTAAATTAGCTTTTGAAGCTGCATCTTTGATAAGCCCCAGTGAAGAAATAAAAGATTTTGTAAATGGAAAATCCATTTTAATTCCACTAATTGGGAAATTATTCACTGCTCTTTGTGTTTGAGCGCCCCACATCGCTTTTTGAGGAACCTTTATCTCTCCCATGCTATCTTTTTCAATTCTATATTTCATATTTGTTTCTTTATTTGATAAGCTATTTTAACATTAAAGAGCTCAGGAGAATAAAAACTATGTCAAATGTTGCGCCAATTAAGATAGATATTACAGATGGAAGATTACCAATAAAGGAAAAAGGATTAATTTTTCAAGAATTTGCAAGTCCCTCTGAAGAAAGACGTAATCAACTAGAAAAACTTGCAGCTGGTTTTAGGCTTTTTGACTACTTTGGTTTTAACGAAGGCGTAGCAGGACATATCACATATAGAGATCCTGAATTTAAAGATCATTTTTGGGTCAATCCTCTTGGAGTTCATTTTTCACAAATTTCTGTTTCTGATCTTATTCTAGTAAATCATGATGGAAAGGTAGTTCAAGGTGATAAGGATATAAATGTCGCCGCATTTGCAATTCATTCTAGGCTTCATAAAGCCAGACCCGATGTAAACGCAGCGGCACATTCTCACTCAATTTATGGTAGAACCTTTTCAACTTTAGGAAAATTGCTTGAACCTATTTCACAAGATGCTTGCGCATTTTATGAAAATCAAGGTATATATAAAGATTTTTCTGGAGTTGTGGAAGAAGTTGATGAAGGTGATGAAATTGCTAAAGCTTTAGGTGATAAAAAAGTTGCTATTTTACAAAATCACGGAATACTTACGACAGGACCATCAGTTGATATTGCCCTTTGGTTTTATATGTCTATGGAAAGATGTTGCCAAGCACAGTTAATGGCTGATGCTGCTGGTAAACCAGTGGTAATTCCTCATGAAACTGCTATAAAAACAAGAGAATTTATAGCAAATGATATTGCTGCATGGGCAAGTTATCAGCCTGCTTTTGATAAAATCATAAAAATGCAGCCAGATCTGCTAGATTGATCTACGGAGCTATAACTGCTTTAGTCTCAAGACATTCTTCTAATCCATGGAGACCATGCTCTCTTCCGTTACCTGAAGATTTGTAACCACCAAATGGTGCTCCTGTTCCTCTTGCACCACCATTAATGATTACTTGTCCAGCTCTTATTTTACGTGCAACTTCTTTTGCATGTTCTGGCTCACCCTGAACATAACCTGCAAGACCATATTCGGTGTCGTTAGCAATCTTAATTGCTTCATCTTCGTTTTCATACTTAATGATTGACAATACTGGTCCAAATATTTCTTCCTTAGCAATTGTCATATCATTTGTTACATTCGCAAATACAGTTGGCTTTATATAGTAACCTTTGTCACATCCTTCGGGCTTTTCAATACCGCCAGCTACCAAAGAAGCGCCCTCTTCAATACCAATCTCTATCATTTTTAAAATTTTTTCGTACTGTGCTTTATTAGCAATTGGCCCTATTCTAAATTCGCCCATTGGATCTCCAACGGAAGTATTATTTGCAGTATTAACAGCAACCTCAACAGCTTTGTCATAATTTTTAGCTGATACTAACATTTTAGTTGGCGCATTACAGGATTGTCCTGAATTTAAAAAGCAATGACCAGCTCCACCCTTAACTGATCTCTCCAAATCAGCGACATCATCAAGAATAATATTTGAAGATTTTCCACCCAACTCCTGATGAACACGCTTAACAGATACCGCCGATGCTTGAGCAACAGCTATGCCTGCTCTTGTCGAGCCAGTGAAAGACATCATTGCAACATCTGGATGCTCAGATAATGCAGCTCCAACAATTGGACCATAACCATTAACAACATTGAATACTCCTTTTGGAACACCAGCTTTATCAAATACTTCCGCTAAAAGCATCGCACAAAATGGTGATATTTCACTGGGTTTAAGAACCATAGTGCATCCAGCGGCTAATGCTGCAGAAACTTTTGTTGTGATTTGATTCATTGGCCAATTCCATGGCGTAATCATACCTATGACTCCAATTGGTTCCTTTATCAAAGTATAGTCACCCTCTGGTCTTTCAAATTGATAGTCTTTTAATGCATCCAAAGTTTCATGAATATTTTTAATTCCTGTTGAAGCTTGTGCTTTTTCAGATAACCATATCGGAGCACCCATCTCTTTAGTAATGATTTTAACAAAATCATCATATCTATTTTCATACTCGGTAATGATATTATTCAGTAATTCAATTCTTTCAACTTTTGAGGTGTACTGAAAAGAAGAAAATGCACTCAATGCTGATTTAACCGCGTTATTAATATCTTCTTTTGTGCCTGCTGTTATGCGACCAAGCACCTCTTCATTTGCAGGATTAATTACATCAATTAATTCATTTGATTCAGATTTTACCCACTCGCCATTGATATAAAAATTTAAATCATTATTCATAACTTCTCCTAAAAATATCGGTCTAAATTATAACTAAATAGTAATTATTGAACTAGATTTTTTAAAACAAACCTTTAATTTCATTTTCTGCATCAAGTCCAATAGACTCAGCTGCAGGAGTTCGAGGTAAGCCAGGCATTGTCATAATTTCTCCACAAACTACAACAACAAATTCTGCTCCAGCTGATAGCCTAACCTCTCTAATAGGTACCTCATGTCCTGAGGGAGCACCCATTAATAATGGATCTGTGGAAAAGCTGTATTGGGTCTTTGCCATACAAATAGGATATTCTCCAAAGCCATCATCTTCTAATTTTTTAAACTGGTTTCTTACTTTTTTATCTGCGAGTATATCTTTTGCTCCATAAATATTTTGTGCTACATATTTAGTTTTTTCCCACAAGGATAAACTATCTTGATATAAGGTTTTAAACTCGGAGGAATTTGAATCAGCAATTTTAGCAACTTCTTCAGCAAGCTGTGAAGCTCCCTCACCGCCCTTTTCCCAATGAGAAGAAATTTTGCACTGAACACCTAAATTTTTACAGAAACTTATAATTGCTTCATGCTCTTTATAAGTATCAGTAACATAATCGTTAATTGCAACAACCACGGGTACGCCAAATTTACCAATATTTTCAACATGTTTTTCGAGATTTTTACACCCTGCCATAACCGCATTAACATTTTCAGATGCCAAATCTTCTTTCTTAATTCCACCATGCATTTTTAAAGCTTTTGTAGTTGCAACTAAAACAACTGCATCGGGACTGAGACCAGATTTTCTACATTTAATATCAAAGAATTTTTCAGCGCCTAAATCAGCTCCAAATCCTGCTTCAGTTACAACATAATCTGCGAGTTTTAGTGCTGTTTTTGTAGAAATAACTGAATTACAACCATGAGCAATATTTGCAAAAGGTCCTCCATGCATAAATGCTGGATTATTTTCTAAAGTCTGAACTAAATTTGGTTGAAAAGCATCCTTTAACAAAGCAGTAATTGCGCCATCAGCTTTTAATTGTTTTGCTCTTACTGGCTCATTAGATTTAGTATAACCAACTACAATATTTCCAATTCTTTTTTGTAGATCTTCTATATCAGAAGCTAAACAAAACACTGCCATTATTTCTGATGCAACCGTAATATCAAAACCACTTTGTCTAGGAATACCATTGCCTGTTCCTCCTAAACCGCATGTTATATCTCTGAGAGATCTATCATTCATGTCTACTACTCTCTTCCAGGTAATTCTTCTTGGATCAATGTTAAGTTCATTATCCCAATGAATATGATTATCGATTAATGCTGACAAAAGATTATGTGCCGCTCCAATTGCATGAAAATCACCTGTGAAATGTAAATTAATATCAGTCATTGGAATAACCTGAGCATACCCTCCTCCTGCGGCACCACCTTTCATTCCAAAGCATGGTCCTAAACTTGGCTCTCTTAAACAAATCATTGCTTTTTTTCCAATGTGACAAAGTCCATCAACTAAACCAACACTTGTAGTAGTTTTTCCTTCACCTGCAGGTGTTGGAGATATTGCAGTTACAAGTATTAATTTGCCATCTTCATTATTTGAAATTGAATCTATAAAATCAGACTTTAACTTAGCTTTATCTTCACCAAATTTAATTAATCCTTTTTTACTTATATTTACAGATTCAGCAATTTCTTCAATAGGTTTTTTATAGGCAGCATTTGCTATTTCTAAATCGCTAGGATAGGAAGCCATAATTTCTCCAAGTACTATAAAAATTTTCTTAAGTATACATATAAGATATTGTTATAACTATAGATTTATTTTAATTTTTTGCGGAATTAAATGCATCGATTGCTCTTAATCTTGATTCTTTAAGATCTAAAATTTGTGAGGGATAATTTACTTCTTTTCTTATAATTTCAGAAGGATCATGAATTTCTTTTTTATCTACATTTTTTAGTTCTTTGATATATTTCTTTATAAATAATCCCTCGCCATCAAAATTTTTTGACTGCGTGATTGGATTAAAAATCCTGAAGTAAGGTGCGGCATCAGTACCAGTTGAACTACTCCATTGCCATCCACCATTATTTGAAGAAAAATCACCATCTAATAAATTCTCCATAAAAAAAGCTTCACCCAATCTCCAATCATGAAGCATATTTTTTGTAAAAAACATTGCTACAACCATTCTAAGTCTATTGTGCATCCAGCCCTCAGATTTAAGTTGCTTCATTGCGGAATCTATTATAGGAAAACCTGTTCTACCATCTTTCCATGCTTGGAATTCATTTTTATTAAATCTCCACTTAATGTTCTTTGTGTAGTCTTGAAATGGAGATCCTCTGCTAACTTTTGGAAAAGAAAACATTATGTTTTTGTAAAACTCCCTCCAAACTATTTCGTCAATCCACTTAACAATTCCTTTTTCTCCAGAATCTAACTCAAAATTATTCTTCTTTAAGGCCTCTAATATGCATCTCTTTGGTGAAATTATCCCTAGAGCCAAATATGGTGATAACCTACTTGTTCCGTCTGTAATAGGATCATTTCTATCAAATGAATACCTTAAAACTTTCTTATCTAGATAGTTCTTTAAAATATTTAATGCATTTTCTTCACCAATTTTCCATAAAGACATATCAACATGATGATTTTTTTGGAACTTAAAATTAAATTCGTGAACATTTGACTCAACCTCTGACTTTGCCTTTGGTGTATATTGGAATTCAATATCAAGAAAATCAATGTTAAATTTTTCAATCCATCTTCTTTTAAATGGTGTAAAAACTGAGTAAGGTTTTTGCTCTTTAGTTTTTATTGCTCCAGGTGCATAAACAACCTGATCATCAAAGTTTTTATAACTAATATTATTTTTATTTAAAAGTGCTTTCACTTCTTCATCTCTATCATTTTCATCTGTACCAAACATATTATTCCAATAAATATTATCTATTGACCTGTCTAATAAAATATTTAGCAGTTTATTTGCGTTATCATTAAAACCTTCAGATTCAATAATTGTAAGAGATACATTTATCTCCTTTAGAGACTCATTAAGGCTCTTAAGATTATCAATAATAAACTCAATTTTACAATCTGCTCCATTATGAAATTTCATTTGCTCTTCAGAATAAATATAAACACAATGAACCTCATCTGAATGAATACATGCTTCCCTTAATGCTGGATTATCATCCATACGAAGATCATTTCTTAACCAAACTAATCCTTTCATGATTTCCTTTTAAAATTTTGAATTTGAAAAAACAACATCAACTTGAAAATTATCTTTTTGATTTGATATTTTTGCAGTTCCACCTGCTGATTCAACTATTGCAGCACCAGCAATTATATCCCAAAGATATATTCCCTTTTCCTTGTATACTTCTGCTTTTCCAGAAGCAACATAACATGCAGCCATTGCAGCAGAGCCTATCATTCTAACTTTTTGATAAATTTGCATATCTTTAATTAAACTATTTAAAGATTTTTCCGAAAAATTACTATCATGCGGTAGTCCAGTTATTAAAATACTATCTTCTTTTTTTGTTTTGTTTGAAACGTGTATTTCATTCTCATCTAATTTAGATAATTTACTTAATTTATCTCCGCTATATAAATCATCATTATTAAAATCATATACAACTCCTAAAATTGGATTCATCTGATGAATTAGACCAATGGAAACACAACATATCGGGATTTCTCGATGATAATTAGCTGTTCCATCTAACGGATCTACTACCCAAAAAATATTACCTAAATCTTTGGAGGAACTTCCACTTTCTTCAGCTAGTATTGGATAATCTGAATTTGCAGAAAGAAGAGATTTTATTAAATTTTCTGATTCTATATCAGCTCTTAATTTAGTATCTTTTGTGTCTGTATTCAATCTTTCATTAATTTGGGTTTTACTTTTGACTAATAATTTTCCTGACTCACGAGCAGCCATTTTTGCTAAATTTAAATCATTAGTTATATCTTCAAGTTTCATTTAACTTTTATAAGATATCTTATAAATAACATCAAATTTATCATCTGACAATAACATAGAGCCGTCAGCCATAATGAATGGTGATACAGGTCTACCCCATGCAGTTTCTTTTGACAACCAGCCGGTTATAAAGTCTTCTTGACCTAAATAATCACCATTTTCATCTAGTTTTACAAAAATAACTTTATATCCAGATTTTTTTGTTCTATTCCATGAACCATGCAGAGCTACAAAAATACTATTTTTATAGTAAGAAGGAAATGCATCTTTATCATAAAAAGTTATTCCTAAAGGAGCAACATGTGGGCCTAACTCAGCAATAGGATCAACGAAGTCTTTTTTGACTTCTGGGATAAGATATCCAAACTCAGGATCAATTACATTTTTTGCATGTTTATATGGATAACCATAAAAACTTCCTTCATCATCAACAACATTTAGCTCACATGACGGTGAATCATCACCCAACCAATCTCTTCCATTATCAGAAAAATACATTTTTTTTGTCACAGGATGCCAATCAAACCCAACACTATTTCTTACTCCCTCTGCTACAGTAATTAATTTACCATCCTTATACTTATGAATCGCTGCAAATCTTTTATCAGTTGTTTGTGGTTTTAGGCAAATATTACAAGGAACTCCAACCGGTATATACAGATTACCATCTGGGCCAAAATCAAGATATTTAAAACCATGCCATGTTTCTGAAGGTAAATCGTTCATATAAATAGATTTAACTGGTAATGTTTCATGACTTGATTTTAGCCATTCATCAATGTTTTTAATAAACCAAATAGTATTTATTTCAGAAAAATATAGATCTCCTTCATGAATTGTCACACCAGTAGGATTTTTTAAATTTTCTGCAACAATAATTTTTTCTTCAGCATACCCATCATTATTTTTATCATGTAATGCAAAAATTTTATCTCCATTTTTCGAACCAACAATCAGATAACCATCTTTAGTTTCTGCAAGCTGTCTAGGAGAATCAATTTTGTCAGCATATATTGTTATATCAAAACCTGCAGGAAGAACTAAATTTTCTAAGTTTTGATTTGCATTCAAAGAAAATGAAATATAAAAAATTGAACAAAAAATATATATTTTTTTTATTATTCGAATTTGTGTATTAAATTTAATCATAATAGTTATAAAATAGAAATATGGATTTAACGTTAATATTAGATTACATAATTATAAGCATAATTGCATCAATGACCATCAATTCTATACTAAGAAATTATGCTAAAAAATATAAAATACTTGTTGATTTACCTGACAGAAGTAGAAAGTTTCACAAAAGACCGACTCCTCTAACGGGGGGTATTGGGATCTTATTAGCTGTTTTAATTTCAGGAAAGCTTTACATTGACCTAAATAACTTAAACGATTACGTTCCGGAGTTTACTTTTCAATTATTAATTATTTCAATTCCTCTTCTTCTTATATTTGTTATTGATGATATTAAAGAATTAAAACCCATACACAGAATTCTAATTCAGTGTGTTCTTTCCATATATTTGATAATAAGTACAGACGTTTACATAGAGTCATTAGGAGATTTATTTGGTTTTGGTAGTATTAATTTAGGTTTATTTGGAATTCCGTTCACTGTTTTTTGTGTTGTTGGTGTTATGAACGCTTTTAATATGATGGATGGCATAAATGGTTTATGTTCAGGTTGTGCAATGATAGCTATGCTTCTTATTGGTTTCCACTCTGGATTAATATATGATTCAATGCTGGTTTTGATAATAGGTTCAATGATTGGTTTTTTGATATTCAATATGGGTTTTTTGGGGAAGAAACGTGGAGTTTTTCTCGGAGATAGTGGCTCCAATCTTATTGGATTTTGGATTGCATGGGTTGCCATCTACTCCTCTCAGAATCAATTCTATAATGTTGAACCTATTACAATGATATGGGTAATAGCGATCCCTTTCCTTGATTGTATTGGGCTTATTTTCTCTAGAATAAAAAAAGGTAAGAGTTGGAGTTCTGCTGGTAGAGATCATATTCATCATAAATTAATGAACCGATTTTCACCCAGAGGAACACTCTTAGTTATTTTAATTGTAACTCTCATTACAGGTTTGTTTGGTATTGTCATTGAAAAACATTTAACATCATATTTCTCAATGTTATTATTCTTTATCTATGGATTGATATATTATTTGGTTTCGGGATTTTTTAGTAATAATTTTTTAAATATATACAATAAAAAAAATGTTTAGTTTTTTTAAAAAGAAAGAAAGAAATGATCAAAAGGTTGAGCAAGCATCATTTGACTTAGAGCTTACTGCAGCTGTTTTGGCATATGAGATTGCTCGATCAGATGGAGAAATAAGCAGCGATGAATTATCCGTTCTAATGCAAGAAGTTGAAAAGATATCTGTTAAAGTTGGTAAAGATAAATTGGAGATACTAAATTTAATTGAAGAACATAGCAAAAATAGTGTTTCATTTCATGAATTTATTGAAGATATAAATAAAAATTATTCTAAAGATGAAAAAATCTCTCTTTTAAGGTTTATGTGGAAAACAGCATACGCAGATGGAAAATTAGATGTCGATGAAGAACGTTTGGTAAGGAGAGTAGCAGATCTAATTAAAATTAAAGATATTGAGGTACTTAAACTAAAAGATATAATGAAATGAGTCTTTAATCATATTGAATTGTACTAGCATTTTCTTTTATAAATTTCTCCGAAGTTTTTCTATCGCATTTTCCAGGATAATTTTTTATATTATCATCATATAAATCATTACCAACAAAAGTATACATTTGATATGCAACAACACACTTTTCTATTTCATTAAGTCTTAAATCATCAAATAGTTCTTTTGATAAAGTTTCTAATGAAGACATCTTCGATGACATTTTTAAATTTTTTTTATTATCTAGAATAATATAAGAGGTTGCCCGCGATTTATCATCTGAATAAAGCCTCCATTTTATATTGTTGGTTGATAATCCTGGATCACCATATTTTGCAAAATTTGTCCAAAATCTCATCATATTTCTAGAAATATAAAAACGTGAAATCCCTCTTGGATAAACAAAGTTAGAAACTGGCCTTCCTCCAACAAGAGTGTCATCTCCAGCCAATAATGGAACTTCAAGTGCATGTGTTGCACCAAAAAGCTGCTTGAAATCAGCTATTATAAATCTTCGTTGGTCATCCCAATCAAATCTATATGAATAAAGATTTTCGTTACCAGCATTTGCTAGAAAAGCTAGGGGTTCATCAACACCTCTTACTTTCCAAGCAGTACTTCTATAATAGTTGAATGCTTCATATGTGTCTTTATTTTTCAAAATAATTTTAGGCAATCCAAATAATGAGCCGCCTAAAGAAAAGTCAAGCTCAACAAAATATTCTGAAAATGCTAACCAAAATTTTACCTCATCCCTGTTAGAGCCAATCATAGTTGGCACATTATTAACATACTCTTTCATTGATAAAGCCTCTCTCAATCCAATCTCTGGAATTACAATTCCATCATTTGTTAACAAAGGTATTTCTTCAAAGGTCTTTCTATTTTCATAGTATTTATAAAACTCTTTGCCAGATAAATTTAATAAAATTTTTCTTAAATCATGAGGACTATATTCGCTTTGTTTTTTTTTATTTTGGATATCTTGAATAATTCTATTTACTATTTCCCAACTAGTATGATTAGAACTAAAAGAATTTTTGTCCTGTTTATAAGCATCTTGGGTCGTCACAGATGTTGTATAACCAGACATTGATATTGCTCTATGAAAAAGTCCATCTGCTCTTTTTGATACCAGCAAAGATAAAACATTATGGCCTCCTGCTGATTCACCAAATATTGTGACATTGTTTGAATCACCGCCAAATAAGATTATATTTTCGTTTACCCATTCAAGAGCAGAAATAATATCTAAAGTTCCAAAATTTGAAGCCTTATCAATATCACTTTGAAGACCTTGTATTGATGGATGAGTAAACCAGCCTAGTGGACCTAATCTATAGTTAATTCTTACAACAATAACATCATGTTTTTTTACTAATTTTTGAAAATCATATAAATCTTTTAGACCTGAGGTATTTCCACCTCCATGTATCCAAAACATAACAGGAAGTAATTTTTTAGACTTATTCAAAGGGGCAAAAATATCAAGGTATAAACAGTCCTCATTTCCTGAAATCAGATCATCATGATCAACGTAATCTGCAGAACCGCCAAAACGTGACGTCCTTTGTAAACAAAAATTGTCAGTTTTAGGTCTAATTAATTCTGAACTTGACTCTATTTTTTGTGGAGCTTTCCATCTTAGATTTCCTATTGGTGGTTTGGCGTATGGAATATCCTCCCAAAAATAAACGCCGCGATGAAACTTAGTCTGAACTACTCCTGATGAGGTTGTAATAGGAATTGTCTCTCTAAATTTTCCAAATCCAAAAATTTTACTTTGTGTATGAATTGATGAATCTCCTTCCCAATTATAATCATCTTTTTTAGTATTTTTTCGCGCATCATCATTAGAAAAGGATTCTGCTGAAGAAATATTTGCAAATAAAGAAACTGAAAAAATTAGAGTTACTATTATCAAGAAAATTTCTGATTTTAATGTATTCACTTTATAACTAAGCCCTTGAAGATATTGCATGATAGTATATATAATTTCGGGATGTAGCGCAGCCTGGTAGCGCACTACACTGGGGGTGTAGTGGTCGTCGGTTCAAATCCGGCCATCCCGACCACAATTTAGTTTAATAATTTTTTAGAAGAGTTTGATGCCTTTAAAGATAATTTAGATCTCTTTCCAATCAAAAATTCCTCTCCTGTCTTTGGATTTCTGCCAATTCTTTTTGGTGATATATGAACATAAAAAGTACCAAAATTTGAAATCTTAACGTTAAAGTTTTTAGACTTCTTTATTATTATATCAATAAATTTATCTAAAAGTTCCTGACTAATGGTCCTTGAAATCTGAGCCTTGGATTTGATACCCTTTACGATATCCTTTTTTCCAAGGCTCATCAGTTAAAATTTATATTATGTTCCTGTGCCTGTGCCAGTTCCGGTGCCAGTGCCAGTTCCGGTGCCAGTTCCAGTTCCAGTGCCAGTTCCAGTTCCTGTGCCAGTTCCAGTTCCAGTTCCTGTGCCAGTGCCTGTGCCAGTTCCTGTGCCAGTGCCTGTGCCAGTCCCAGTGCCTGTGCCAGTCCCAGTTCCTGTGCCAGTTCCAGTTCCAGTTCCAGTTCCTGTGCCAGTTCCAGTTCCAGTTCCTGTGCCAGTTCCAGTTCCTGTGCCAGTATCATCATCAGATTCATCATTTATAACTGTTACAGTTATATCCTGTGTTGATTCATTGGAACTCTCATCAGTAGCCGTTACAGTAGCGGTGTATGATGACTTTGTCTCATAATCAGGTGCAGTTACAAAAGTTAGAACTCCATCAGAAGTTATTTGTAACTCTGAGCCTGAAACTGTAAACGAAACAGTACTTACATCAGTTGCAGTAACAGTACCAATACTTGTTTGATTTTCAACAGCTGTAAAGCTAGCAGACGACGTAAATACTGGTGCT
>CACHRR010000007.1 GCA_902582355.1 uncultured SAR86 cluster bacterium | reverse complement strand
ATAAATGTGCCAGATATGACAAATTTTGAATTTCAAAGTAATCAAAATGACATTCGGGATAACAATAATCAAATTGAAAGTCCCTTAAATTTTGATTATAAATTAATTGGTTATAGAGCAGGATCAAATAATTCTTCAGTAATTTTAAAAAAAGGCAACAAGGAGTATGTGGTTTCAAAAGGTGAAAAACTTGAAGGAGTATATGAGTTAATTGAAGTTTCAAAGGATGAAGTAGTATTTCGCAAAGATAAAAAATTATATAAAATTGAAAATCTTGTTGGGATTAGCTTATGAAATATAAATTTGTAACTAAATACACATTAATAACATTATTTATTGTTGCACAAAATTTATATTCCCAAGATTCATATATTTTGAATTATGAAAATGTAGATATTAGAAAAGTAACTCAAGATATTGCACAATTTTCAAAAAAAACTATTATTCTGGATCCGCGAGTTAAAGGAAAGGTAACAATATATTCAAATGCTAATCTAGATAGCAATCAAATTTGGGACGTCTATCTAAGAACTATTCAAGTGAATGGATTTAGTGCGATTTCTGAAGACAGTTTTGTTAGAGTTGTTCCTGAAAATGAAGCTACACGTGATCAGACTCGAGATTATTCAAATGGAGGTGGCTTTGAAACAGAAGTAATACCTTTAATAAATAGATCTACCGAAGAAATTCTCCCAATGATAAAACCCATTACTGGTAGACAATCTCATTTATCCAGTATTCCTTCAGTAAACTCAATACTAATCGTTGATCGAGCTAGTAATATTGAAAGGATTAAAGAATTACTCTCAGACTTAGATAAAAATAATACAGCTAAGATATCTATAATTAAGCTTGAAAACTTATCTTCTATTGAGGCTGTAAGAATTCTTGACAGATTAAAAGCTCAAAACAATCCAACAATAAATAAATTTATTGCAATTCCTTTTTCACCTTCAAATTCAGTAATACTATCTGCTAATGATTTAATTACCAGAAATATTATGTCCACTCTAGATTCATTAGATAAAGATATTATGTCAAACGATTCTATGGATGTTATATACCTTAAATATGCTCAAGCCTCTGATATTGCTGGAATCCTAAACTCAATATCTGGAAGTTTTATAAGTGATATTGAGGGACAAAAAACAGTTATAACTCATCATGAGAAAACTAATGCCCTTATTATTTCTTCTGCAGAAGAAAATCTTAACTCCATTCGAAATATTATCGCTAAATTGGATATAAGAAGAGCTCAAGTATTGGTTGAGGCAATTGTAGTTGATCTTTCTGAAACTGCTGCCAGAAGACTTGGAGTAGAAGCAATTTATTCAGGTAATGACGAAGATAGTATTCCAGTTGGAATTACAAGATTTTCTAGTTCTGGTGCAGACTTGCTTGCAATTGCTGGTGCAGCTGACGATGAGCAAGACGTCACTTTGACAACAACGGCAATTTCATCTCTTCTAAATACTCAAGGCCTAGTAGCTGGTTTCGGAGATCTAACAAAAGGAGATGATAATTTTGTTGGAATTTTAAATGCAATTGCAGATGATACAGATTCAAATATCTTATCGACTCCTTCAATTCTTGCTATGGATAATGAACCAGCAAGATTGTTTATTGGTCAAGAAATACCAATAACAACCGGAGAAAGTCTAGGAACAAATAATTCAAATCCTTTTAGAACAACATCAAGACAAGAGGTTGGAATTGAATTGGAAATAACTCCTCAGATTAATGAGGGAGCCTCAGTGATTTTAACAATTAAGCAAGGTGTTTCAGGTATTGCTGGAGTTGCTCAAAGTGGTTTAGATATTATTACAAATAAAAGAGAAATAGAAACAACAGTTTTAGTAGATAACAATCAAATAATTGTTTTAGGTGGACTAATAGATGAAGATGTTCAAGAGGTAGTCTCCAAGGTTCCAATTTTAGGATCCATACCTCTTTTAGGAAGGATTTTTCAATCATCTTCAACAAGTACTAGTACAAAAAATCTAATGGTTTTTTTAAAACCAACGATTCTTACTGATTCAGATTCCGCAAATGAGATTTCACTTGAAAAATATAATTATTTTAAGGCTGAACAAGAACTTAAAGATAATATTATTATAGATCTTACTAATCCCAAAGACTAAAAGTGAGTAACTCGATTAAAGAAAATATAAATACAGATATTTTTCCATATGATTTTGTAAAAGAAAATGAAGTAATTGCTTTTCAAAATGGAGAAGGGATTGTAGTCTCATCGCCAAAACCTATATCACTTAATCTTTATCAAGAAATTCAAAGATTTTTAAATTCTGATTTTAGATTTGAGTTATGTGATTCAAATAAATTTAATGAAATTCTTACTAATTCATTCACCTCAAGCGATCATCAGAAAAATATTTCTGAGGAATTAACTGATGAATTTAATCTGCAAGATTTTGCAGGAAGTATCAACGCTACAGAAGATCTTTTAAGCGGAAATAATGACGCGCCAATCATCAAGCTAATCAATGGTGTTATCAGTCAAGCAATTAAAAGCAGGGCATCTGATATTCATTTTGAACCCTATGAAGATTTTTTAATAATACGTTTCAGGATTGATGGCATTCTTAAAGAAATACTTAGACAAGATAGTAAGATTGCATCAATTCTCATTTCAAGAATTAAAATTATTTCTGGTCTTGATATATCGGAGAGAAGATTGCCACAAGACGGAAGAGTATCTTTGTCTCTTGGAGATAAAAATATTGATGTAAGAGTATCAACGCTTCCGTCATCATACGGTGAAAGAATTGTACTGAGGATTTTGGATAAACAAGCTGCTCAAATAAATATAGATGACTTAGGATTACCTGAGAAAATTCTTTCAAACTATAAAAGCTCTCTTAAAAATCCTGAAGGAATTATACTTTTCACTGGACCCACAGGTTCAGGAAAAACAACTACACTTTACTCTGGTTTAAGATATTTAAGTGATTCATCTCAAAACATTCTTACAGTTGAGGATCCAATTGAATATACTCTTCATGGTATAGGTCAAACTCAGGTGAATACAAAAACAGGCTATACATTTGCAAAAGGTTTACGAGCAATTTTGAGACAAGATCCAGATGTGGTTATGGTTGGAGAAATGAGAGATATTGAAACCGCTCAGATAGGAATTCAATCTAGTTTGACTGGGCATCTTGTTCTATCAACCGTTCACACTAATAGTGCGGTTGCTGCAATAACTAGACTCAGAGATATGGGAATCGAGTCCTTTTTACTTGCATCAAGTTTAAGAACAATAATCTCACAGAGACTTGTGAGGAGGCTATGCTCACATTGCAAAACTGAAAATAAGCCAACTTCAGAATCTGTAAATATATTTGGACTGGATAAAAATAAATCTGTTTTTTCTGCAAAAGGATGTGATCATTGCAATCATACTGGTTATCAGGGAAGAATTGCTATTGCTGAATGCATTCAAATAGACAAGACTTTAAAAGATTTAATTCATAATAACGCCTCTGAAAATGAAATTTCAGATTATGTCTTTAAAGATAATCAATCTATAGATAAAGCTTCAATTGACCTAATAGTAAGTGGAGTAACGTCATGCGAAGAGATAATAAGAGTAAATAATATAAAAGAAGATGCCAGCATATAGTTATACAGCTATTAATAAAGTTGGTACTAAGAAAAAAGGCATCATCAGTGCTATTTCAGAGAGAGAAGCAAGGAAGTTAGTAAAAGATCTTAATTTAACACCGTTAAAAATATCTGAATCTAAAAATTTAGGCAAGACTTTAAGAATTAAAAATAAAGATATTGTGCTGATGACTAGACAACTTGCGACATTACTCGAAGCTGGCACACCAATTGTGGATTCAATCGATATCACCGCAAAACAAATTAGAAATAAAAACTTAATACAAGTTTTATTTAACCTCAAAGAAGACTTGGTACAAGGAAAAAGATTAGGCAATTCAATGAAAAAATTTCCAGGCGTTTTTTCAGATACTTATATATCAATGGTCTCAGCAGGGGATTCTTCAGGTAACTTAGATACTGTTTTTTCCAAACTTGCTGATTATCTTGAGGAAAGCGCTTCAATAAGACAAAAAGTAATATCAGCTTTAACTTATCCATTAATTTTGATTGGATTTTCCCTTATTGTAATTATATCTTTGCTTGCTTTTGTTCTACCTCAAGTCGTCAATCAATTCATTAAGGCGGGAGCCGAGCTACCATTTATAACAAAGTTTTTAATTGGAATCTCAAATAATATTATTCCAATATTAATAGTAGTACTTTTTTTTGCTGTAGGCCTATATTACCTTTATAAGAAATATACTAATAATAAAGATAATAAGATATTTATTGATAAAAAGATTCTTGCCATTCCATTTTTAGGTAACTTTATTCTTAATTCAGAATTAGAACGATTTTCCAGTACTATGGAATTACTTTTAGCTTCAGGTACTAATCTAGATATAGCTCTAGGGGAGTGTTCAAAGATTTTCAACAATCAATATTTATCTAATATTGTTATGAATGCCAAAAATGATGTGATTGAAGGAAAAGACTTTATAGCCTCTATGAAATATGGCCAAGTTTTCCCAGATATTTTTATTCAATTGATTTCAAGTGGTTACAGGTCTGGTAATCTTGAGAAGATGTTTAATAAGGTTTCGAATTTTATGAAATCTGAAATTGAAAATAAAAGGTCTGTATTTTTATCACTTTTAGAGCCAATAGTAATAATTTTTATGGGTGGATTTATTATGATGATAGTTCTAGCTATACTAATACCAATTATGCAAATGAATACATTAGCAATATGAAACTAAAAGATAACGAAAAAGGTTTTACACTTATAGAATTAATGGCTGTTTTGGTTATTTTAGGTATTTTAGCGACAGTTGTTGTTGTAAGTGTAGATCCAGTTTTTCAAAGAGCGAATCTTGAAAAAATTAGGGCTGATATGGCAAACACTAATAAAGCACTCGAGTTATATAGATTTAACGAATTGTCTTATCCTTCTACTTCACAAGGTTTAGATGCTCTAGTAAAACCCCATTCTGAATTAAAGAATCCTTTTTTGTATCCTCAAGGTGGTTATATATCGGCAATTCCAAAAGATCCATGGGGAAGAGAATATATCTATGAATATCCTTCAAGACGCACTCAAAAATATGATTTATATACATTAGGTGCTGATGGCATTGAAGGAGGATCTGGTGAGGATGCTGATGTTGGAAATTGGATGCAACAATAAAAGATATCGATCAGGTTTTACTCTTATTGAAATACTTGTCGTACTGATTATTATTGGAATAACATCAACATTAATTACCTTAAACTTTAGCACGTTTGATTTAATAGAGAAAAAAGCTAATTCATTTCAAAAAACTGTAAGCTATTTAACGGAGGAAAGTATTATTACAGGAAAAATTATTGGCTTATACCTAAGTTCTGATAATCAATTTGCAAAGTATCTTACAGAAGAAAATCAAAACGAAATTGATTCAAGTTACAAAAATACTTTTTGGTCTGATACAACTTCACTTAGGAAAACATTTAAATTTGTAGATGGGTCAATCATAGAACTTGATAATCAAATGCTAGATACACCAGTAATTATTTTTTACCCATCTGGAGAAAACTCTGGCGGTCAAATAGATATTTACAACCCACAATATATTCAAAGAATAATTATTTTTAGCAATGGAAAAACTAAGGATGAAATTATCAGTTATTAAAAAAGGTTTTAGTTTAATTGAAGTAGTTGTTGCTTTATTTATTTTAAGTATTTCGGTTATAACAATCTACAATCTAATAATTTCTACCTCAGTTTCAAGCTATGACCTTGAACAGAGATATTTGGCTAAAGAGGTAGCAAATAATCACATTGCACTTTTAAATACAATTGAAAAACCTCTAAGATCAGGAAACAGAAAAGGTGAAATGATTATGGGAGGTCAAAATTGGGTTTGGGATGAAGAAATATACGATACTTCAAATGAAGATTATTTTGAATATGAATTACGTATTAAGCTTGCAGGACAAGATAAGTATATTTATTCAACAAAAGGTTATTTAATTAAATGAAGAAGGGATTTACTTTAATTGAAATCTTAGTTTCTCTTGTAATACTATCTATGATTGCAGTCATTTCATCAAACATTCTTCAGTCCTCTATTGAGATTGAAAGAACTTCTTCAGAGCGTCTTAAAGTATCACGCTCATTAAATTTATCATCAATAATTTTAAAAAGAGACATAAGACAAATTATAAATGTGCCACTAAGAGATAATTTTGGAAACCCTATGAATTTAACATTTTTAGGAAGCAATCTTGATAAAAAAATATCTTTTAATACTCAGATTAAATCAATTTCAAATAAGATATCGCCTGTAAAAAGAGTTGAGTATGGTCTTGAGAATAACAATTTGATTAGAAAACAATTTTTTTCATCAAATCCAATAAATATTGATGAAAGCTTCAAAACAAATTTAATTGAAGAAGTTTCTGAAATAGATATAAGATTTTTGCATGAGAAAATGTGGTATCAAGAATGGCCGGTCGATCCAATCACTCAAAGAAAAATTCCAGAATTAATAAAGATCGAGTTTACAAAAAATAATAAAGAATACACATGGATAATAGAACCAAATTTTGATTATGTCTTCAAGTACTAAAGGAGTTGTTCTTATTTCAATACTATTAATAGTTTTGCTACTATCATCAGTAGCAATATTATTTGGAAATAAATATCTCTTATCTTTAAAAAGAGCACAATATATTGAATTTCAATCACTATCATTAAATGCCTTTAGAAACATTGAGGCATTATCAAAAGAAAAAATAAAAAAAGAACTTAGATTTAATAAAAATAAAATATCAAAAAATAATCCTCTTCTTAAAGAAAGCTTTTATTATAATCTTAATGGTGCAGATATTGTTGTAAGAATCTCAGATGCAAGTAATTGCCTAAATATAAATTCTATTGTTCTTATCGATAATGGTGAATTCGTTGAAAATAAAAAATCTACGGCATCAATCAAAAAAATTCTCTCACTAGAAGAAGTAGATAATAATGTTATTGAAGAGATTATAGATCAGGTCATTGACTGGATTGATTATGATTCAAATCCAAGGGCTTATGGTCTTGAGGATTATTATTATTCTGGACCACTTCATAATCCAAAAGAATACACTGGAATGAGATTAATGGTTTCTATAGAAGAGTTAAAAAGTATCCCAGCAGTGAAACAAATTGATTGGTCAATAATGCAAAAAAATTTTTGCGCTCTTCCTGAAGCTAATCAAATATCAATTAACATTAACACCCTCAATATAAATGACGATTATTTATTGAGCTCTTTATTTCCAAATATATCTTTACAAGAGGCTAAGTATATTTTGGATAATATACCAGATTCAGGTTTTGACGATTTAATTAACTTCAAGAATAATTTTCCTGATATGAATTTTGAGGACGCATATGGAGAAATTAAATTTAATTCAAATATTTATGAAATTAATACAGAGATTAATTTTGAAGATTTTGTTTCATCCTCTATAAGTAAACTAATTTTTGAGGGCAATAATAATGGTTTTATTATCTCAAGAATTTATAATGGAATTTGATGAGTACGATTGTTGCATATCCAGATAATTTAAGTTTCAGTAATGGTAAATATTACCATAGCTCAGATAACTATAAACAAAGAAACACTTTTTCAAATTTAAATGAATTTGATTCTTTGAATCAAAAAGATACTTTTATATATCTTGTTCCATCTTCAATTATAAGTAGCTATGTTTTTGAGAATAATGAAAATCTTTCAAAACAAAATAATCTAGCTAATTTCATGTCAGATATTGATTCATTTATCGTTGACGATATTTCAAAGAACGAATTTTTTATTTTTGATAAAAATGGTTTTGTAATTAATAAAACATTGTATGAAGAATTAAATACCATATTAAATTCATTGAATTGTAAAGTTCTAGTTTTGCCAGATTATTTTTTAAATAGACAATACGGAAAAGACACCATTACAGAATTTAATAATAAGTTTTTATTTTCCTTCAAAAATGGCACAGGTAGTTCAATTGAACAAGATTCATTAAATCAATATATTGAAACAGTGAAAAATAACTATCCAGATTTTGATCCTATTATTTATTGTGATAATGATGTGAAGGCCTTGGAAATATTTAAGACTAAAAAGGAATTTAATGTATCTAATTTTGTTAGCAATAAAAATGCTAAAGAACTAAATCTATTTAAGTTTGAAGTCTCTATTAAAAATATTTTTAATAAACTTAATTTCACAAGAATGGAGTTATATTTATGCACATTTCTAATATTTTGTTCTTTGTTTCTTCCTTATTTATTTTTATCTCAAAATAATAAGCAAATAAGCATATACGAATCAGAAACATTTAATATTTTTAAAGCAATAGACAAAAATACTAATAGAGTAGTGACTCCAAAGATTCAAATAGATCAACTAATTAATCAAATATCTATTACTCCATTAGCAGAAATAGAAAACTCTAGTTCGAATTTTAGTAATTTTAACTTTTTGGTTTCTCTTGGTGAAAATTATCTTAAAAGTGTAGATATAGATTTTAATTCAAATGAGGCAGTACTATTTTTAGAGGGTTTACCAGAGATTCAATATCGATTGATTAAAAATACTGTTGGAAGCTTAAATGTAGAAATTATAGATGAGAATTTAGCTTCAAATGAAAATTTGATTTCTGGTGAGATTAAGATTGGATTTTTACAATGAATAACTTTTTGAGTAGCTTAAATAATAGGGAAAGAAATTTAGTATTGGCTACTTTATTAATGGTTGTTACATTAATATTATTTTTTATTTTTACTAATACAATTCAGTCCTTGAATTTTTCATCAAAAAAACTTGAAAAAGCTAAATCTGATTATGAATACGTCGTTCTAAAAGCTCAACAGCTAAGTAATTCATTTATTAACCAGTCAAATGATCCTGCTGAAATCAAATCATTTATAGACAACTCGATAGATTTAGATATAAAAAATCTTGAAGTAGATAATATTGATAATTATTTAAAAATTTCTTTTGAAACTAAAAATTTACAAGAATCTTTTTCTGTTTCAGACAAGATAGCGTTTATGTTAGAAAAAGATTTTAGTAAAGTTACTTATTCAAAAAACGAATATGGATCTTTTACAGAGATTTTTATAATGAATCCTTAAAGAAATATTTATAAACTATAAACGCTATAATTGATCCGATAATCTGTGCTAAACCAAATGAGAAAACATTTTCGGGGCTTATACCAGCAAAGCTGTCAGAGAACATACGCCCAATCGTGCCGGCTAGGTTTGCAAATGATGTAGATGATGTAAACCAATATGCTGCACCAATATATGATGCAACAATTAATGCAATTTTATCTTTATTTGAAATTAATATAAAAAATACTAATCCAAAAGTAGCAATAATTTCGGAAAGATAAATATTGAATCCAGACCTGTTTTTATTAGAGAGCTGAAATAATTCAACATCAAACATAATATTTGCAGTCAAAACTCCAATGATTGCTCCTAAAATCTGCAAAAGTGTAAATAGTACAAACGTTTTAAAAGAAATTTCTTTGTTTAAAAAAAATGCTAGAGATACAACTGGATTAAAATGATTACTGTATGACTCAAATGATGAAATTAAGAAATAAAGAGCGAAAAAAGTTATAACAGCATTAACAAACAAAATAATTGATTCATCATTGGTAAGTGATTGACCCATTATTCCGGAGCCCACAACTGCACAGAATAGAAAAGCTGTTCCTAAAAACTCAGAAATATATTTATTTAATTTCATTTTTCATTATATATTGATATTTTTTTTGAATAAATTTCATGGAAAATTTTAACTGCAATTGAATCAGAGACACCCCATTTGGTTGATTGTATAGTTTTAATCTCTAATTTTTTTATAATTCTCTCATAGATTTTTAATCCAAAATCAATGACGTCAGCTCTATCATTTGCAAATCCATACTTGTTAATTTTTTCTTCTATTTCAAGATTTCTTAGATTCTTATATTTTTTTAAAAAATCATCAGATTTCATTTTTTTTAATTTATGAGCATTTAAAAAGGCTCTAATGTTACCTCCAAGTCCTATGATCTCTGTTATATCATTGAATTGCTTTAACCATTTATCCAATCTATCCCATTCTTTTCTCTTATCTTTTTTAAGCATTAATCTAACACCACCTAATTGAAAAGATTGAATTGAATGTTTTGGATTATTGTAAATATAGATCTCAGTACTTCCCCCACCAACATCAACATATGCTTTATTATTTTCTTTTTGTGCCTTTGGATGAAAACCTATTAACTGAGCTTCTTCAAGACCTGAAATTATTCGAATTGGATGTTCAATTTTATTTTCTATATATGTTCTTGCTTCTTCCGAGTTAGTGGTATTTCTTAATGCGCTAGTAGCAATAATTTCGTATTGATCAATTTTATCTTTAGTAAATTTTTTCTGATATCTTTTTAGCGTACTTACTAATTCTCTTAGTTTTTTATCAGATATCTTTCCCCCTTCAAAAACTTCTGCTCCAAGACGAATTGGGGAACGTATTCCATCAATAAACTTAATTGAGGTGGGTGTTGTTTCAAAAATCTTAGATTTTACTGCATTTGTGCCAATATCTACGGAAGCAATTTTCATTATATGTCGTCGCTATATTTGCTTATGATCATAAATTGCTCATATGAAAGGTTATCAAATTTAACTCCTTCTAGACTTGTTGAATAATTATTCAAAGACTTTGACCATTTTGCAGGCTTAAGAATCTTCTTCCCATGATATTCAGTTTTATTCAATAGATATCTTAGTGATGTTAACCGCGCAATCATTTTATTATTCGAATTAATTGAAACCCATGGACTAACTTCAGTTCCAGTTTTTTCAAACATCTGCTCTTTGTATAATGTGAAGGCGTTCCATTTAGTAATTACTTTTTCATCATTTTTTGTAAGCTTCCAATACTTAAGTTCAGAATTTTTTCTTGCTTTCATTCTAATTTTTTGTTGATCTTTTGATAGTGAAAAATAAAATTTTGTTAATTCAACTCCATCACTTATTAATTGCTCTTCCCAATTATTAACTTTTTTCATAAACGCTCTGTATTGATTTTCAGTGCAATAACCCATAATGGGTTCAGTTATTGCTCGTGTATACCAAGATCTGTCAAGAAATGAAATTTGACCGCTATTTGGAATTACCTTTTTCCATCTCTGGAACCAGTGAGATGATTCCCATTTTGTTGGAATTCCTAGCTGAATGTAATTAAAATGTTTTGGCATTAAGTATTCTGAAAAGAATCTAATTGCTGTACTTTTGCCAGCAGTGTCTCTACCTTCAAATACGATACATATTCTTCTATTATTTTTAATTACATCTTCTTGAAGTTTCAAAAATTCAATTCTTAGTCTTCTTTTTTCTAAATCGTAAGATTTTGCATCAAGTTTTTTATAATCAGTTTGATCTAAATTTATAATTTTCATTTTATATTTAAATTAGATGACACCTAAAAGTTTTATATTCTTAACACAAATGATAACATTTAAGCGTAAAATTTTATCTCATAAATAATATGGAAACTCTGTTCTTAAGCCCTCTTGCAATAGTAATTATAGCATCTATAGTTGGGTTCTTTATGGCATATGGAATAGGTGCAAATGATGTTGCAAATGCTATGGGAACTTCAGTTGGAAGCAAGGCAATTACTCTAAAACAGGCTATCATTATTGCTGCAATATTTGAATTTCTTGGAGCATATTTTGGAGGTGGTGAAGTTACCTCAACAATAAGAAAAGGAATTGTTGATCCAACAATTTATGAGGATGCAAATAAATTTATTATTGGAATGTTATCGTCATTATTAGCCGCAGGAACATGGTTAATTATTGCCTCAAGAAGAGGCTGGCCAGTTTCCACAACTCATTCAATCGTTGGTGCAATAATTGGTTTTGTTTCAATTTCAAAAGGAATGAGTTATGTATCTTGGGGGACAGTAGGTGGCATAGCTTCAAGTTGGGTAACATCGCCAGTAATTGCGGGATTCCTAGCATTTTTAATTTATTTAAGTGCAAAAAAATCCATTCTTGATAGCGCTAATCCAGGTGGAAGAGCCGTTAAAATAATTCCTATATATAGTTTTTATGTTGCTTTTATTATTTCATTAGTTATAGCAAGAAAAGGACTGAAAAATATAGGACTTGAGTTATCAGAGTCAGATGTATATACGTTTAGTTCAATTTTTGGAATTATTGCAGCTGCAATTACTTATACTCTTTTAAGACAGAATTTTTCAAAAATCAAAGAAAATGGAATTGAATCTGCATTTGCAATTTTAATGATTGTCTCGGCATGTGCAATGGCTTTTGCTCATGGCTCAAATGATGTTGCTAATGCAATTGGACCTCTTGCTGCAATCGTTTCCACTGTAAATTCAAATGGTATTATAGATACTTCGTCTCCAGTTCAAGCTTGGATTCTTTTTTTAGGTGCAACAGGGATTGTTTTTGGTTTAAGCATGCTTGGAAAAAATGTAATAAAAACTGTAGGAGAAAAAATTACTGCATTAAAGCCTAGTCTTGGTTTTTCAGCTGAACTTGCTACAGCAACTACAGTTGTTGTTGCTTCTTACGTTGGATTTCCAATTTCAACTACTCATACACTAGTTGGAGGAGTTATTGGGGTTGGATTGGCAAAAGGGGCTAATCATTTAAATACCAAGTCAATAACAAGAATTATTACTTCATGGTTAATTACAATTCCAATTGGAGCTTTTTTAACAATCTTGTATTGGGTTTTTCTAAGATTAATATTCGGAGTTTGATTTTACCTCTTTATCCAGCTGGTCATGTATGCAACTACAGCTCTAGATGCTTCAATTTTACCAATATCATTTAATTTACCACTTTCCTTTGTATTCAACGAAAATATTGACAGAATAATCTGGGCAACAACTCTACAAACACCTTCTTTATTAAAAACGTTATCGAGACTTATGGATTCTTCGTAAGTTTCTTGAATGACCTTACCTAATTGATGAATTGAATCTGAGTCTAAAGGCGGATTTATGGTATTACTAAGAATTAATTTTTGTGCTATTGAAGAATAAAAAAAATATTCATAAATATTATAAATAATATAATTTGTAACTTTTATAAGATCTCCTTTATCACTATCACTTAAGATGTTTTTTGAAAAGTTTTCTAAACATTCATTAATACATTTTGAGATTATTAGTTTTTTTAAGAAATCTACAGTTGGTATGAATTTATAAGTGGATGTTCTTTTTAAACCAGATTTTTCTGCTACTTTTGCAAGAGTAAGATCATCAATTTCACCATCTTCAACAATATTAATTGCAGCATCAATTATTTTATTAATTCTTTCTTTGCTTCTGTCTTGTTTTGCTAAAGTCTCCACTATTTAATTATGGACAAATGTCTATAAATGTAAACATAAAAGAACTTAAAAAATTCACATAATGTTCACAAATTAATGTTATTTCTGTTGCACTCTAAATTTAAAATTTTTCATTATATTGGAGATTTCATGAAAAAATATATATTCCCATTGTTTCTATCACTATCTTTATTTTCTCAAGAGTCAGAAAATAATACTAACGATGAGCAAGTTGAAGAAGTTGTAGTAGTTGGTACAAAAGCTAGTATTGTTTCTGCTATTGAAAAACAAAGACAATCAAATTTAATTGTTTCTGTCGTAGATTCTGATGCTTTAGGTGACTTTCCAGATACAACAGCAGCTGAAGCCATAAGAAGACTATCAGGTATTTCAGTTGAAAACGATCAAGGCGAAGGCAGATATGTAAATATAAGAGGTATATCTGGTGATCTTAATTCAATTGCAGTTAACGGTGCTCTTGTTCCTGCTCCAGAGGGAGGTAGGGCTGTTATGCTTGATGGTCTGCCAACTGAATTGCTAGATTCAATAGAAGTATACAAGACACTAACAGCAGATAAAGATGCTGACTCAATTGGCGGAAGAATTGAGTTTAATACTAAAAGAGCTACTTCAATTGACGGAACACTTCTAAAATTTAAAGCAGACACTTCATACAATGAGCAATCTAAAAATTCTGATAATCCAAAAATGGCGTTTACTTATGGTTCAATGATTAATGAAAATATTGGACATGTTCTTGGTGTTACATACGCATCTAAGCAGATTGTTACCTACAACAACGAAACCGGTTTTCCAGCTTGGGATACAGACGACGGAAATATCTTTCTTGATGATGATTGGGAGATGAGGTTTTATGATTTAACAAGAGAAAGAACAGGTGTTACTTATGATATCGATATGATGATAGATGACGATACATCAATTTATGCAAATCTTTTATATAACAAATATGATGATGATGAATTAAGGAATAAAGAAGAATTTGGCTCTCTTAGAACCGGTAACGTATATGCAGGCTCAAGCGAGATTAATAGAGTTAGAAGAGATGCTGAAGTTAGAAAAAGAATAGAAACACGTGAAATAAGAACCGTGATATTGGGCGGTGAGACATTGATAAACGGCTGGTTCGCAGAAGTGCAGTTTAGTCACTCTTACGCTGAAGAAAATGATACAGATAATGTTGATGTAACATTTAGAAGCGATAGAATTGATACTGATGATTGCGGAGGTCCTTGTGGCTCATTCTTTTATCAAGATCCTCAAAAAGTCGGTTTATCTCTCTCATCATATGCTCAAGGTGTGCTTTATGCTGATTTAAATGTTGATGCATGGGAAGAAGATTGGAGTTTAATCAAAGATACTGAAACAGCGTTTAGTATAGATATGACGAAAGATGGATTTACGTTTATGGATGTTCCAACAACAGTAAAATATGGTTTTAAATATAAGTCTAGAGAGAAAAAAGGTGATAGCAATCAAATAGAAGTTGATGATGATAATGTGCAAGCTTTACTTCAATCTGAATTTGGACCATACATAAGATCTTGGCCATTCGCCGGACAACAGTACGGTCCTCATGCTGATGAAAATCTTTTATATGCAAGAAAGGGTCAATACACTGGTGGTCCTGATTATGATAACTTTGAAGAAGACTTTACAACAAATGAAGATATTACCGCGATATATTTTATGGGTACAATGGATTTTGATAAGGCAATTGTTATAGCAGGTATTAGGGTTGAAGATACTGATTTCGATACTCTTGGATATAATGATGGTGATGTAGATGATGTGTTAACAGCATCAAAGAGTTACACGTTTGTCTCGCCAAGTTTAAATGTTAAATATTTCTTAGATGATCAAACTATCATTAGAGGTGCAATATGGAGAGCATTATCTAGACCGGGTTTTGGTCAAGCAAACTTGATAGCAGATATAAGAGAAAGAGATGATGGTAATTATCGAGGTGAGATGGGTAACCCAGATCTTGACCCGTATGAAGCAACTAATTTTGATTTATCAATTGAATATTACGGTGATGGCTCTTTCGCATCATTTGGATATTTTAAGAAAGATATCGAAAATGCAATTTATCCACTTGCAGTGGCTAATACAACAGTAAATGGTTTGCTTTTTGACGAATTATTGACATTTGTAAATACAGATGACTCTGATGTTGATGGTTTTGAATTAAATATATTTCAAGAGCTAAATATGCTGCCAGAACCCTTTGATGGCCTGTTTGTTTCAATGAACTTTACTACTACTGATGGAACTTCATCATTAGATGTAGATAATGGAACTGTAACATTTCCATTCAGAAAATTATCAGAAGATGTTTCTAATATCTCTATAGGTTACGATAAAAATAAATTTGATATAAGGCTATCGTCTGTTTCAAGATCGCCTTATTTAGATTATCTTGCAGATGATGATAGCGAAACCATTCAAGAGGATTTAGATAATAATAATATTAGGTACACAGATGATCACACTCAAATTGATTTTAATCTTAAATATAAAATTAATGACAATCTAAGTCTTAAATTTGATATCAATAACATAACTGATGAACCAGAGTTTTACTATTGGGGAACTCCAAACAGATTATCTCAATATGACGAGTATGGAACAACCTATTCAATTGGCATAAGATATAATTTATAATTCAAATAAATTTAAATAATAAGGCAAGTCTTTAACTTGCCTTATTTTTATAAGAAATGAAATACTTATTAACAACATTATTTATATATTCGCTATCTGCAATATCTGATCCTATAGATAAAATTATTCATATAGTTCCTGCAATCGACGAGACTCCTCAAGTAATCTCAAAAGGAGATGCTGCAGATGATCCTGCTATCTGGCTAAATAAATTAAATCCAAATAGATCACTAGTATTTGGAACAGATAAGAAAAGCGGTATATATACATATAACTTAAAAGCAAAAAAAATAGGCTACACAGAAATTGGAGATGTCAATAATATTGATGTTAGAACAATGAATGTTACTGATGATGATAATAAAGATATAGGCAGTTATTCATTTATTTTTGCATCAAATAGAACTACAAACACTCTTGATATATGGACATACAAAGATACCAACATTGATAAAGCTGTAAAGGATGATAATTTTGAAATTTCAAAGGAGCCTTATATAAATGCTAAAGCAAACATGGTAGTTTATGGAGTTTGTGCAGGTATTGATTCGAGATTTGGATTAATAGCATTTTTAACAGAAGATGAAGGACCAAAGGTACAGATGTGGAATTATGGTCCTTTTGGAATGACTCTTTTAACAACATTTAATAATGGAAATGCAACTCAATCTGAGGGATGTGTTTACGACGATGAAAACAGAACTCTTTTTATATCTGAAGAACAAGATAGGGGTGTTTTAAGAGCCTATAAGATAAATAACGAATTAGATTTTTCAAATCCTATTATTATTGATAATAGATCTGGAAATATAGATGGTGATCCTGAAGGAGTAACGGTTTATAAATCTTCTGAAAAAGATGGATATGTTATCGTTTCATCTCAAGGTGATAGTTCTTTTAATATTTATAACCGACAAGAGCCTTATAACTACCTAGGCAGTTTCAAAGTTGGTAGTAACAAGGACATTGATAATGTTAATGATACTGATGGAATAGACGTTATTAATTTTAATTTTGGTAATAAATATCCTATGGGTTTATTTGTCCTGCAGGATGGAATAAATGATGGCAAAAATAAGGTTAAGAGACAGAATTTTAAATATGTTTCTTTTGCTGATGTTCTAGAAAAATTAGATCTTTAGTTTCTTTATAAATTCTATAATATCCTTAGAAAGTGACTCAGGTTGCTCTAAGGCTGCAAAATGTCCGCCTTTGTGAGTATTCCATTGAACTACATTATAGATTTCTTCAGCCCATGCTCTTGGAGGTGCAATTAAGTCTCTTTCAAAAACTGCGCCTGCCATAGGTTGCTTAATGTTCTCAAAAGAAAATCCTAAGTCTCCATTTTCTTTATACAACCTTGTTGATGAAGTTATTGATTCAGTAAACCAATACAAAGATACTATTGCTAAAACCTCATCATTAGAAACAACTAGTTTATTCTCTTCACCATCAAACCAACCATAAAATTTCTCTACAATCCAAGCAGCCAGTCCAACAGGTGAGTCATTTAAACCATAACCAAGTGTTTGTGGTTTTGTTTTTTGTATCTCATAGTATCCATTTCCATGCTCTTTATATTTTTCATAATTTGCCATTAATTTTTGTTCTTCTTGTGAAGTGTTCTCTAATGGATCTTCATCAGCAGGCGGCCAAGCAATAATCATATTAAGGTGGATGCCAATACAATGATCTGGATAAAGTTCGGCCATCCATTTACTTACAGTTGCTCCCCAATCACCACCTTGAACAATATATTTTTTATATCCTAGAGCCATTAATAGCTCATGTTGCAAAATGGCAATTTGTTTAGAATCCATACCAACTTCTTTTGGTTTATCAGAAAATCCAAATCCTGGAAGAGCAGGGCAAATAATATCAATCGGTACAACAGAGTTTTTTTGAATGATTGGTATTATTTTTAAAAATTCCTGAATGCTTCCTGGCCACCCGTGAGTCATTACTAGTGGAATAGCGTTATCTTTTTCTGATTTAGAATGAAGAAAATGTAACTTAAGTCCTGACCTTGTTGTATATCTATAGCTACCTATGTCATTAATTTTTTTTTCATGATCGCGCCAATTAAATTCATTTCGCCAAAAGTTTGTTAGTTCTTTTAAAAAATGTAGATCTGTTCCATGGGACCATTTATGATTTATTTCATCAGGCCATCTAGTCAAATCAATTTTTTGGTTTAAAAAATCTATTTCCTTATCAGGAATATCAATAATAAATTTTTCGATATTTTTCATAATATTTTTATTAGTTTAATTTATATCATTAGTTAAATACATTGAAGTAAAATAGAATATTTTAATTATCATGTTTGAAAACATAGAACAATTCCTTGCAAACAATAATCAACTAGCTTGGGTGGTAATATTTATGTTTGCATTTTTAGAGTCATTTATTTTATCTGGGGTAATAGTTTCTAGTGCAATTTTGTTTTCTATATGCGTCTTTGTATATGGATTGGATCTTATGCCATTATATTTAATTGTAATTGTTGCAACATTAGGTGCGCATATTGGAGATGTTACGGGATTTGTATTTGGTAAAAGTCTTGGACCAAGTTTGCTTTCATCAAAATTTATGGTTAAAAGAGAAAAGCTTATTATTAGAGCACAAAAATTCTTAGATAGAACTGGATCATATACAGTAATTCTTGGAAGGTTTGTTCCTGCAATAAGGCCGCTTGTTCCATTTTTACTTGGTATTTCTGACTTAAAAGCTGTAAGATTTTATATTGCAGATGTTATTGCTTGCGCTTGTTGGGGGATTGCACTTGGTTTTTTAGTAACAGGCGTAGGTTCATTAATAGGATAATAAAGTATGTTGAATGTTTTTATATTAGTTGTAAGCACCATAGCGGTTCTTTATTTACTTTTTCAATTAATTAGAGCTGGCAGACAAGGACGTCTTCTTCAAACCTTAAGAGATTTATTGATCGTATTTCTAGCAATTCTAATGACAGCAGCAATTTTTTATATAGGATTTAGGTTCTTTAGGTCATTTATGTAAATAGAATGCAAATAACGCTTTTTGAGAAAATAATTAATAAAGAAATACCTGCAGACATTTTGTATGAGGATGATCTATCTATAGTAATTAAAGACATTAATCCTCAAGCACCTACTCACTTACTAATCATTCCTAAAAAGGTAATACCTAAATTATCAGATGCTATCGAAGAAGATAAACAGTTACTGGGCCATTTAATGCTTGTGGCTGGAAAAATGGCAGAAAAATTAGATCTAGATGATACCTTTAGATTAGTTGTAAATAACGGGGCTAAAGCTGGACAAAGTGTATTTCATCTTCATCTGCACCTTTTATCTGGAAGAAGTTTAAATTGGCCGCCAGGTTAAAAAAATAACCAAGCTCCTATTCCAAGTGAAAAAACAATTACTGCAATTAGAATTGCAAAAAACATTCCATATGTAACCGTGCTTTTATCATCCATAAGTATCAAACAAAATATAACATAATATTCTGATAATAAAGACTTTTATAAGTTAGAATGTGATTAAATTCTTATCCGCATGAATCATAATCAAAGCTTAACATTTACAAAAGAAATAAAATCATGGATTGCTTATGATGCTGGCAATTCAGCATTTGCAACAACGGTTATTGCTGCATTTTTCCCTCTATTTTTTTCAAGTTATTGGGCTGGGAATATTGATGAGATAACCTCAGCAAAATATTTTACGGCAGGCCTTACCATCATGAATTTAGTTATTCTTATTGGAATGCCAATAATTGGTGCTATTACTGATGTAAAAAATTTGACCAAAACATTTTTTTCAGTGTTTTCATTTTTGGGTGCACTTTTAGTTATTTCTTTTGCTTTTGTTTCAGAAAATGAATGGCTATTTGCTTTAATATTATATGGAATAGCATTATTTTGTTTTTCAGCTGCAATTGTTTTATATGACAAAATCTTAATTTATATAAGTTCATCACATAACATTAGTAAAGTTTCAGGATTTGGTTACTCTGTTGGTTATCTAGGCGGAGGCACTCTTTTTGTAATTAATGCATTTATGGTAATGAACCCAAGTTTTTTTGGATTAGAAAATAGTGCTGCTGCAATAAAGTTATCATTCGTAACAGTCGGAATATGGTGGATTATTTTTACTTTGCCATTATTTATAAATTATGAGCAACCAAAAATTCAAGAAGGAAAGATTATTGATGCTTTTAAACAAATTTATAAGACATTTATAGATATAACTAATCAAAAAAATATAGTTTTATTTTTGATAGCTTTCTTTTTATATATTGATGGAGTTCACACAGTCATGTCACTAGCAGCAATTTTTGCAAATAGTATTGGAATTGGTCAAGAGTCTATCATTCTAGCATTAATTCTTGTTCAATTTGTTGCAGCTCCAGCTACATTTATCTGGAGTTATGTTTCAACTAGGTATGGAGATAAAATGGTCATTTATATGAGTATTTTAATTTATATCGGAGTTATATTTTATTCAATGGGATTAGATAACGCTTATGAATTTTATTTTATGGCAGGCTTAATAGGATCAGTACAAGGTGGTATACAAGCCTCATCAAGAAGCTTATTTGCCAAAATTATACCGGAAGATAAATCAGGTGAGTTTTTTGGATTTTATAATACCTTTGGAAGAGCTGGCTCAGTCATAGGACCTTTATTGGTGAATGTATTTTTAGTTGTCTTTAACAATATTAGGATTGCCTTAATACCTTTGATAGTTCTATTTATTCTAGGAGCATTATTTTTAAAATTTGTTAAAGAATAATGAAAATTTTTAGTAAAAAATCAATTATTTTCTATAGCATTCTTGGGGCTATAACTGGATTTATAATTGCCCCACTGATAAGAAGCTTGATTGAATTTTCTACTACTGTAGAAATCTTAATTACAACTGGAATTATTATTCCCATGTATGCAGTTATTACAAGATTTGCTAAAAAATACTTATAAATTTTCTTTAAGCGTATCAAATAATAATTGTGGCCTATCAGTAATAATTCCGTCTACATTTAGTTCCATAAGATATTTAAATGTTTTTACATCATTAATTGTCCAAACCATAATTTTTAGACTATTAGTCTTTAAATAATTAACAAATTTTTTAGTCACGACTCTAACGCCGTAATATTTCATTGGGATCTGAAGGCATTCACCTGGTATAAATTTTTTGTATAAATGAACACTTGATAAAAGAGTTTGAAAGACCTCAATAGGTCCTCTAGAGACGCACAAATTTGGATATTGCTCTCTAACTCGCTTAAGTCTGCTTGAATTGAAACTTGCAATACAAACTCTATCTAAATCATTAAGTTTTTCTATTATGTTTAGGGCAGGTTGTACGACTTCATCAGACTTAAAATCAATTTGAAATTTTATATCAGGAAATTCATTAAGCGCTTCTTCCAACTTTGGAATTTTATAATTTTCAAATATGTTTAGCTTATCGATTTCTGTTGAAAGAAGTGAATCAAATCTTTTATCGAGATCTAATATTCTCTTAAGATCTTTATCATGAAAAATATAGGGGACTCCATCTGCAGATACTTGAACATCTGTCTCTATAAACTTACAACCTATAGATTGTGAATACTGAAATGATTCGAGAGTATTTTCATAAGATTCTTCAACTCCACCCCTATGAGCAAGTACCGCCAGTCCGTCGTAATCAAGATAAGGTTTCATTTTTAACTTTTTTTATTTTAATCGTTATTACAAGCTATAATTTTTCTGTGAATAAGTTTGATTCTATAAGACCTTATCAAGATAGTGAAGTTAATGAAGTACTTTTAGATCTATCTAATAATAGAAGATTTTTAAAAATGCTGTTTGAAACTGGCGAATTTAAAAATATTAAATATCTTCCTTTTGCCCGAAATATTTTAAGCATAATTTTAAAGAATAAAATTAAAAATATTAATAATGTAGAAATGTATCAAAACTTCTTTGAAAGTTTTGTTTCAGAAGTAGTTAATAAAACGATAAATAATTTTTCAATTTCAGGAATAGAAAATATTTCAAAAGATAAGGGATATCTATTTATTTCTAATCATCGAGATATAACCTTAGATTCCGCATTATTAAATTTAACCCTCCACAAAAATAGCCTCAAAACTACACATAGTGCTGTTGGCAACAATTTATTGAGTGAGAAGTGGGCATCTGATCTTATGAGACTGAATAAAAGTTTTATTATCGATAGAAGTGATAAATCTAAAAAAGAAATATACAAAAGTTTAAATTTAGCATCCGAGTATATTTTCAACACTATTTATCATAGAAAAGGTTGCATATGGATTGCCCAAAAGCAAGGCAGATCAAAAGATGGTGATGATTATACTGATCCATCAGTCTTAAAGATGATTCATCTAAACGGAAGAAAAAAGATACCAATTGATAGATATTTAAATGATTTAAACATTGTTCCTGTCTCAGTATCCTATGAAAAAGATCCAAATGATATTTTAAAAGCTAGAGAATTATATTTAACTGATTTGAATCAAAAGTACATTAAGCAACCTAAAGAAGATCTTCAGAGTATTGTCCATGGTATTAGGGGGCATAAAGGAAACGTGCATCTAAGTATTGGTAATATCTTAAATTTTGATTCCGACTCATATGAAATATGCTCAACAAAAATTACAAATTCTATAAAAAGATTATATAAACTTCATCCTACAAATTATGCTGCAGCAATAATACAAGGAAAAGAGAATACTAATATTAAATGTGAAGTAGATGATATTGAGAATGGTATGAATTACTTAGAAAAAAGAATGAGTCTTGTTCAAGAAGAAATACATCCTTATTTGCTTAAACAATACAGCAATCCTGTTTCAGTTAAATGAGAGCAAAAAAAAGAGGAGAGTTAAATTAATAACTCTCCTCTAAAAATTTAATATTCTGACTTATTGGGGGAGCACTTTATGCTGTCATAAGTATTAAATTATTTAAATTCTGGATAAGCTTCGACACCTACCTCAGAAACGTCAAGACCCATATCTTGCTCTTCATCAGTTGCTCTTATTGGCATTACTATGTTTATTACATAAATAGTAAGTAAACTCATTACGTAAGTGAAACCTGCAATACAAATAGCACCTAATGCTTGCATTCCAAATGATGCATCAGAAGTAAACGGAACAACCATTATTCCTAAAATACCTACAACACCATGAGCTGAAATAGCACCCACTGGGTCATCAATTTTTAAGTTTTTGTCTAAGAACAAAATAGAAAAATACACTAATACACCACCAGCAGCACCTATCAGAACTGCAGCACCACCTGTAGGAGCGCTTGGTCCGGCTGTGATTGCAACTAGTCCAGCAATAGCGCCGTTAATTGCCATAGTAACGTCCATTTTTCCTGTCATATATAAGCTTGTTAACATTGCAGCAACAACACCACCAGCAGCGGCCATATTAGTATTTAAAAATACCTGGCTGACAGCAATAGCACTTGCTTCATCACTAACAATTAATTCTGATCCACCATTGAATCCGAACCATCCTAACCATAGTATCCATGCACCTAATGCAGCCATTGGGATATTTGAACCCGGCATTGGCATTGAAGTACCATCAAAACTATATTTGCCTTTTCTTGGTCCTAATGCAGTTACAACTGCTAAAGCAGCTGCTGCACCACATAAGTGAACAGTACCTGAACCAGCATAATCAGAGTATCCATTTGAGCTTAAAAAGCCTCCACCCCAATTCCAATATCCTTGAATTGGATAGATAAAACCAGTTAGAACGATAGCAAATAAGAAAAACGGTAATAGTTTCATTCTTCCTGCTACAGCACCAGATACAATTGACATAGCTGTTGCAACAAAGACTACTTGGAAAAAGAAGTCAGCTTGTTGCGAATAGTCCATACCATATGGCATACCTATTTCTTCATTAGGCAATCCTGTTGATAGACCAAGTGATGTTCCAATAGCAGGTAAATAACCTTCTAATAGACCTCCAAATGCACCACCAGAAGGGTACATAAGCATAAAACCACAGGCTAAATACATAATACATGCAATTGAGTATAGACCTAGATTTTTAGTAACGATTTCAGATACATCCTTCTTTTGAACAAGTCCTGCTTCTAGCATGGTAAAACCAGCTGCCATCCACATGACCAATGCGCCTGCCATAATGGCGTAGAATGTATCTAACGCAAATTTAATTTCTTCCATATAATTTCTCCTATAATTTAATTAGACGGCATCAGAACCAGTTTCACCTGTTCTTATTCTGATAACATCTTCTAGATTGGTAATAAAAATCTTTCCATCACCAATTTTTCCAGTTGCAGCAGAGTTCATAATTACATCTGTAACATTTTGAACACCTTCATCAGCAACAAGGATTTCTAGTTTCATCTTAGGCAATGTATCAACTGAGTATTCAGCACCACGGTAAAGCTCAGTATGACCTTTCTGTCTGCCATATCCTTTAACTTCGGTTATGGTAAGACCTTCAACACCAGCTGCAACAAGAGATTCTCTCACTTCTTGCAACTTAAAAGGTTTGATAATTGCGCTAACAAGTTTCATAAAATAAAACTGTTAGAAACTAGCTCCGATGGAAAATACTAGTGCATCTTCATCTACGCCGCTGTAGCCTTCATCAGAAAAGTCTGAATATGCTAAGCTGCAGTCATAAGACCCACAACCAAATCCATAAGAAATAAGTAAGTTATCACCCATATCATCATATTGACCATATGAGACTCCAACAGGACCTATACCATATGAAATTTCAGTATAATCTGGAAAATCATCTTGACCCATTGCATATGTAAAACCAAGATCACCCATACTTAGACCAAGAACAATCTCTTCAAAGTCGTATTCGCTAATACCTGGATACATAAATGATACGTAACCAATATCAACTCCAATTCCACCTACTTCAGTTGCATAACCAAAATAGACATCAAATTCATTTCCTGAACCATATTCTGTAAGAACTCCATCATCATCTGTTGCATAACCCCAGTTAATGTTAGCTCCCCATACTCCGGCATAGAAACCACCATCAGCTTCGTAGTCAAAACCACCAGAAACTGAAATTCCGTCTGATTGTGTCATTCCTCTCCAAATGTAATCAGATGTAATACCAACGTTGGCACTAACACCTGCAAATGAAGGCAATGAAACAATTGTTAACATAAGTAATAATTTTTTCATTAATTTCTCCTTAAAAAAAGTACTCAAAAATATATATGCAATTACTGTGCCAAATATATATACCGAAACAAAAAAAGATATAATTAGAGTTTTTAAATTATGCTTTGGAACAAAATATGGATATCAATAACAAAGTTGCACTTGTTACCGGAGGAGCCTCAGGTCTAGGTCAGGCGACAGTCGAAAAATTAGTTTCAAAAGGTGCAAAGGTTGCCATTCTTGATATAAATGAGCAAAAGGCTAACGAAATTATAGAAAAGCTTGGAGCTGAAAATATTATATTTTTATCGACAAATATAATGGAAGAGGAGCCTGTAATAAGTTCCATTAATAAAATCCATGAAAAGTTTGGTGCTTTACATATTGCAGTTAACTGTGCTGGAACTGGTTATCCAGGTAGAATATTAGGCAAAGATGGACCACATCCTCTTGATGCATTCAAATTTATAATAGACCTTAATTTAGTTGGAACATTTAACGTGATGAGAATATCCGCCGAATTAATGGATAAAAATGAGGAAGTTTCAGAAAGTGAGAAGGGCGTAATAATTAACACTGCTTCTGTAGCAGGCTATGAAGGACAAATTGGTCAGTCTGCCTATAGCGCATCAAAAGCAGGAGTAATAGGTTTAACCTTGACAGCTGCCCGAGATTTAGCAAGACATTCCATTAGAGTTTGTACTATTGCACCAGGTATTTTTGATACACCTTTGATGCAACTAGCACCTGATAAAGTAAGAGATCCACTTTTGGATTCGACACAATTTCCTCATAGATTTGGACAGCCTAACGAATTTGCCGAGCTAGCAACTCATATTGTTGAAAATACTTATCTGAATGGAGAAACGATAAGGTTAGATTCAGGAATGAGGATGAAACCAAGATAGTTTATTGAACCGCTACCCAATAGGTTGCTGCAATAACTGCAACAATTATAAGAAATAAAACTACCTTTGCATCGCTTTTGCTATCTTGGTTTGCTTCTTTAGATTCATAATATTCATCATAGTCATCTTTCATAATTATTCTCCATGTTTAATAACAACTCTTCCTATTTGGTTTCCTCGTAAAATTTTTTCAATTTCTTTATCAATTTCATTAAGGTCCACGATTTTTGTTTGATTGGTTAGGTCAAGTGACCAACTATCTGACAACAAATCCCATAACTCTTTTTTTAACTCAATAGAAGATTCAGCAGAATCAATTCCACATAACTGAATACCACGTAAAATGAATGGAAAGACAGATGATGTAAAGGAGGCACCAGCTACATTGCCGCAACATGACACAACTCCATGATTAGATACCATTGTTAAGGTTTTAGCCAAAATATCTCCTCCAACAGTGTCAACTGCTGAAGAATATAAAGCTTTATCCATTGGTTTTATAGGATCTTGTAAAAACTCATTCCTATCGATAATAGTTTTAGCACCCATTTTCATTAATATTTCATTTTCTTGTGGCTTTCCGGTAATTGCATGAACTTCATATCCAATTTTAGATAAAATACCAACAGCAACCGAACCAACACCACCAGTTGCGCCAGAGACTAAAACTGGAAGACTTTTTGTGCACCCTGCATCAACAATTTTTTTTACACATGCTGCAGCTGTAATTCCTGCTGTCCCGTAGGACATTGCAGTTTCACAATTTAGATTGTTAGGCATTTTTAGAACCCAATTACTGGGCAGATGAACTATTTCCCCAAAACCACCAAATTCAGACATTCCAATCTTATAGCCTGTTGCAATAACCATATCACCTTCAGAAAATTTATTATCTGAGGATTCGATTATCGTTCCTGCAACGTCAATTCCTGGTGTAAAAGGATATGACCTAACTACTCCTTTTGCTCCAGAACATGCTAAGGCATCTTTATAATTCAACGATGAACTATTTACTTTAATTAATATTCGTCCATTTTCTAAAGTAGGTTTATCCAAATTCTTTATAGAACCCATAAAATTTCCATCAATTTCTTCAACCAAGTAGGCTTTATATTTCATTTATTTTTCTGATAAAAATTTTTCTGCATCTAAAGCAGCCATACAACCGAAGCCAGCTGATGTTACTGCTTGACGATATATTTGATCAGATACGTCTCCTGCAGCAAACACTCCATCAATAGAAGAAGAGGTTACAGATCCATTTAATCCTGACTTAATAATAATATAGCCATTATCCATCTCTAACTGTCCTTCAAAAATATCTGTATTAGGTTTATGGCCGATTGCAATAAATACACCCATTAAATCAATGGAATATTCATTGCCATTATTGTGCAACTTTACACCAGTAACACCCATTTCATCTCCAAGCACTTCAGTTAGTTGTGTATCCCATAAAATTTCAATCTTGCCTTTTTCTTGCTCAGCAAAAAGCCTATCCTGCAATATTTTTTCAGCTCTTAGTCGATCCCTTCTGTGAACAAGATAAACTTTTGAACAAATATTTGATAAATATAAGGCCTCCTCAGCAGCCGTATTTCCTCCACCAATTACAGCAACCTCTTTATCTTTATAAAAAAAACCGTCACATGTTGCACATGCAGAAACACCTTTACCAAGATACTTCTTTTCAGATGGAAGGCCTAAGTACATTGCGCTTGCACCAGTTGCAATAATTAATGAATCACAAGAATACTCTGATGATCCCATTAATTTAAATGGTTCATTAGAAAGAATAACCTCATTAATATGATCATTAATGATTTGAACATCAAATTGCTCTGCATGCTTTTTCATTCTCTGCATTAATTCAGGTCCCTGAAGTCCATCACTATCACCAGGCCAATTTTCAACATCCGTAGTTGTCGTTAACTGACCGCCTTCTTGCATGCCTGCAATAATAATTGGATTCAATCCTGCTCTGGCAGCATAAATGCTTGCAGCATAACCGGCAGGACCGGACCCTAAAATTATTAATTTTTTATGATTGTTTTCCATCAGATAAATTATAATTGAATAATAAGTAATTGTTATTGTTTATGTCTATAATTAGAAAATAACAAGATAATAAGTTTAATGCCACCATATATTAAAAATACATTACTAAATTTTTTTAGTTTTTTCTTAATTGCTGTTTCACTTTATATTTTTATATCACTTGTCTCATATGACATATCAGACTCAGGTTTTTTTAATAAAAACTCATCATCTATCATAAATAATTTAGGCGGACCTTTGGGGGCATTAATTTCAGATTTTTTACTAATACTCTTTGGATATGGAGCATATTTATTGCTACTTATTGGATGTATTTGGGCAATACAAACTTTATTTTTCCTAGATCCTTATAATTCCCTTAATAAAATAATTGTTAGATTTATAAGTTCAATTTTTCTTATAATTTGTTTTTGTTCTGTAATTGATTTTTATTTTGCAAATAGTGTTGGAGGTTTTGTTGGAAATCAAACTCAACAATTTTTATCTTCAAAAATTGGAAATATTGGATCATTAATATTTTTAATTATATTTTTAATTCCAGCAACATCACTTTCATTTAATTTTTCTTGGTTAAATACGGCTGACCATGTAGGGAAATTTTTAATTTTATTAAGTAAATTCATGGCAAAATTTTTTTTAAAGTTTATAAAAAAATTAACTAATGTAATCAGTTTGATATTAGATAAATCAAAACAAATTGTTACCACTTTACAAACCAAAACAGAAAAAAAAATAAAAACGCAATCTAAACCTAAAATAACAAATGAAGCTCAAATAAAAGACAAAGAACATAATGAACTTAAGAGTGATCTTAAACAAGCAGACCTCCCTATTAGTGAAACTAAATTAAAAGAAGTTGACAGAGTAATTGTTGATTCAAAAGAAGATGAAATAAAAGATAAGGTTATCATGCCAAGTACTGAACTTCTTGACCGAGCGCTTGATGATGGAAGCTCATTATCTGAATCAGAATTAAATCAAATCGCAGAATTATTAGAAGATAAACTTGAAGAATTTGGTATTGAAGCATCAGTTGAGTCTGTTTTACCTGGACCAGTTGTAACTCGTTTTGAAATTCAACCAGCTCCTGGAACAAAAGCCAGTAAAATCACAAATATTGCTCAAGATATAGCAAGATCTCTTTCAGTAAGTAGTGTAAGGGTGGTTGAGGTTATTGAAGGTAAATCATATGTTGGAATTGAAATACCCAATAATAATAGAAAAATGGTTAGATTAACTGAAATACTCTCATCAAAAGCTTTTAAATCTTCACCTTCAAACTTAAGTGTTGCACTTGGGCAGGATATTTCTGGAAACCCAATAGTTGTTGACTTGGCAAAAATGCCACACCTATTAGTTGCAGGAACAACTGGTTCTGGAAAATCAGTTGGATTGAACGCAATGCTACTTAGCTTGTTATTCAAATCTGATCCTGAGGAAGTAAGACTAATTTTGGTCGATCCAAAAATGCTCGAACTTGCTGTATATGATGGCATCCCACATTTACTTACTCCTGTTATTACAGATATGACTGACGCTTCAAATGGTTTGAGATGGTGTGTTGCTGAAATGGATAGAAGATATAAATTAATGTCGATGATGGGAGTGAGAAATCTAGCTGGTTTTAATAAAAAAATTAAAGATGCGGAAAAAAATGGTAAACAAATTTTAAATCCTCTTGATGAAAATGAAGATGAGTACCTTGAGGCTCTTCCATCAATTGTTGTGGTTGTTGATGAGTTTGCAGATATGATGATGTTAGTTGGCAAAAAAGTTGAACACTTAATTGCAAGAATTGCTCAAAAGGCAAGGGCTGCAGGAATACATTTAATTTTAGCTACTCAAAGACCCTCTGTAGATGTAATTACAGGCTTAATTAAGGCCAATATACCAACTAGGATTGGATTTCAAGTTTCTACCAAAATAGACTCTCGCACAATTCTTGATCAAGGTGGTGCAGAACAGTTGCTTGGATATGGAGATATGCTATATCTCCCCCCTGGGGTTGGCGTGCCTGTTAGAGTTCATGGTGCATTTGTCGGAGATGATGAAGTTCACAGAGTTGTAAATGATTGGAAATCCAGAGCGGAACCAAATTACGTTGAGGAAATAATTTCCTCAAATCAAAATACTGGTCCAATACCTGGTTGGTCAGGAATTGAATCAAATTCATCTGATGAGCAAGATGAATTATATGATGAGGCTGTAAACTTTGTTATTGAATCAAGAAGGGCATCAATCTCTGCAGTTCAAAGAAAATTAAGAATAGGATACAACAGGGCTGCACGCCTCATCGAATCAATGGAAGAGGCTGGACTTGTATCTGAGATGAGCTCAAATGGCTCAAGAGAAGTTCTAGTTCCAAAAAGAGATTAGTTTGAAATTATTTTTTTTATTTCCGCTGCTATGTTTCCACTTGAGTCTTTTTTCTAACTCTTATGAAAAAGCTTTAGATTTTTTTGAGAATCAATTGAGTTTTAAACAAATTAGTCTTAATGAATTTACAAATAATTATGACGAATCACTCGGCAGTTATAAAGTAAATTCTAATGGTACAGAAATTGAAATAACCTCTCCATTTAAAGAAATTTATTTTATAAATAATAACGGAATTGAAATACATGATCTTGAATTCAATCAAATTAAATTTATAAGCAAAGACGAATTAAAAAATAATTTTATCTTTAATCTTTTTATTCAAAAAAGTGCTTATGATAACGTTGAATTAATAGATGATTCTTCATTTATGATTTATGAAAATAAAATTCCAATTTTTTTCAATTTTATAGACAATAAAACACTAGAAATAAAATATAAAGATAATATGGGAATTGACAATCTAATTACTTTTTCTAAAAATCAATGATATTAAATATATTTTTTATTGGAATTGGTGGCGCACTAGGCGCTATTTTAAGATACGGAGTTAATGAAATATTTGAAAAGCAACTATTATTGTCTTCAATATTTGGAACTCTATTTATAAACATTGCTGGTTGTTTTTTAATTGGGCTTATTGCTGGACTGACATTGCCGGATAAAAATACTACTTTTTACTTCTTTATAATTGGTTTTTTGGGATCATTTACAACTATGTCAGCTTTTAGCCATCAGGTAAATTTGATGATAAATTCAAATTTAATAGGAGCTATTTCATATATAATGCTGACAGTTTTATTTACTATTCTTGCAACATATTTTGGAGCGGTGTTAAGTAAACAATGATAGATATAAAAAAATTACGCGATAATTTTGAAGAAGTTGAAATAGCTTTGAAAAGAAAAGGCTACATTTTAGATAAAGCTAGATTTCAACTTCATGATAACAAAAGGAAGCATCTCCAGGTTGAAGTTGAGTATCTTAAATCCGAAAAAAAGAAGTTATCAGCAGAATTTGGAAAATTAAAATCTAGTGGAGAAGATGTAGAACCTTTAAAGCATATTATTGATAAAAAAAATGAAGAGTTAGAAAAAAAAGATTCTGAATTGCAAAATATACTTCAAGAGCTAGATGATTTTCTTCTTTCGCTTCCAAACATACCTGACGAATCAGTGCCAGATGGAAAAAATGAAGTTGATAACGTTGTTGTTAGTAAACATGGTTCAATAAAGTCTGAAAATACTTTAGATCACTTAGAGATAACAAAAGATATTGATATTGATTTAGCATCAAAAATAGCAGGATCCAGATTTTCTGTACTCAAAGGAGATATTGCTAAACTTCAAAGAGCACTAATATCATTTATGATAGATAATGCTATTAAAAATGGATATGAAGAGTATTATCTTCCTTTTATTGCCAACAAAGAATCTTTAACTAGCACAGGACAGCTTCCAAAATTTGAAGATGATTTATTTAAAGTTAATGAAAAATTATACTTAATTCCAACTGCTGAAGTTCCCCTAACAAATTTATTTAGAGATCAGTTTCTTGAAGAAAAAAAATTGCCACTAAAAGTAACATCTCATACTCCATGTTTTAGATCAGAAGCAGGAAGTTATGGAAAAGATACGCGTGGCTTAATTAGACAACATCAATTTGAAAAAATAGAACTTGTTCAAATTACTAATCCCTCTGATTCTATGAATTGTTTAAAAGATCTTTTGCTAAATGCATGCGAAATTCTTGAATTATTAGAATTGCCATATCAGATAATTGAGCTTTGTTCTGGAGATCTTGGATTTTCTTCAGCAAAAACATTTGATATAGAGGTTTGGATTCCAAGTCAAAATAAATATCGTGAGATTTCCTCGTGCTCAAATTTTACTGATTTTCAGTCTAGAAGAGGTAATATCAAATTTAAAAGTAATGATGGTAATCACTACGTTCATACAATAAATGGTTCAGGATTAGCTGTTGGAAGGACTTTGGTAGCGTTAATTGAAAATAGATATAACGGAAGTTCAAAAATCGAGTTACCAAAATGTCTTCAGCCTTATTTAGATTCTTTGACAATTTCATTATAAATATTACATATAAGTTACATTACCAAAAAATATTTACATAAATGTAACTAAATTAATTTCACAAAATGATAAATCTGAATTAGAATCTAATTTGAAGTTTTTTTATTTTTTGAGAGGAATTCATGAAAAAAATCTATCTATCATTTTTACTGCCTGCATTGTTAGTATTTTCAAACTTAATCATTTCTGAAGTTGATACTACTGCTAATATTCGGGGAACAACAAATACTGGAGGAGTAAGCATTGTTGCTACTCATACACCTACTGGAACTGTTAAAAGAACAGTATCTTCTGACTCAGGTAATTACTCTTTGTCATTCTTACCAATTGGAGGACCATATAAAATAGTTGCAACTAAGAGTGGTTTTCAAGCTCAGTCAATTGATAATCTTTTTCTAATACTTGGTAAGCCAGCAAAGGTAGATTTCTCTTTGGCATCAATTTCTGAGATCGAAGAAGTTACAGTTACAGCTCAAGCTATTGAGGGTTTAGATTTTTCATCAGGTACTGCTCTTGATAGACAAGCAATTGAAGGAATTCCAACCGCAACAAATTCAATTCAAGATTATGCAAAGTTTGATCCCAGGGTTGTCGTAAACAATGAAGGGTCTAGAAATGCAGAAATTATTGTAATGGGTAGAAATGGAAGATTTAATGACTTTACTGTTGATGGTATTAGTTATAACGATCCATTTGGTTTAAATGACAATGGATTTGCAACTATGAGAAATCCGATAAGTATGGAGTTTGTTGATCAAATTTCAGTAGAGATTACACCTTACGATGCTTCAAGAGGTGGCTTTACAGGAGGTTCAATAGCTGTCGTTACAAAATCAGGAGGTAATGAATTTGAAGGAAGCGTCTACTACAGCAGTAGAGATCAGGGCGATGTTGGAGATTTTCAAGATGGTTCGTCTTATCCTCAATTTGAAGAAGAGTTTACTTCATTCACTTTTTCAGGACCAATTATAAAAGATAGATTATTTTTCTTTGTGGGTTATGAAGAAAATGAACTTATTGAACAGACTTTTTGGGGAACTTCTGATTCTGATGCTCCTTTAAAAGCTAGTTTTCTCTCTAATGCTGAGGCTGATAGAATTAAATCAATTGCACAAGGATACGGAATTGAGCCTGGCGTCATTAATGCTTATAGTTATCCTGAAACTCAAGAATCTTTGACAGTTAAATTATCTGGTATTATCAATGATAAAAATAGAGCAGTTCTTACATACTCTGAAAGTGAGGATTATTACGTTAGTTTATATGGTGGAAGAAGCAATAGATTATATTTCAGTGATTACGGCTATAAAAAAGATCCTAAGATAGACAGATTGTCTTTTACTCTTTATTCAGATATTACAGATAATTTATCAACAAAATTTAGATATTCAACATTTGATTTTGTTGAAGATGATACTGCAATTTCAACAATAAAATCCGGCATAGCTGTTCCTGACGTAAGGATTGATCATAATAGGGGAAGAGTTTATTTGGGCGGCGACAGGTATAGAGGAATAAATTTTATTGAAACTGCTAGAGAAACGATTTCATTCAAAGCAACTTATGACATGGGCAAACATGTCATTACTGGTGGCGTTGAAATAAAAACAGATGATACAAGAAATGATTTTGGCTCAAGATGGAATGGAGAAGTTCAATTTGATAGCATAGATGACTTTGAGGCAGGAATCTGGGATTACCTAAGAACTAAACTATGCCCAGGTGGCGTAAATGATATTTCTTGTGTTAGTAACACTATGAAAGTTGAAAGCGAAAGTTTTTATATACAAGATACTATTTATGTAAGTGACATTTTAACGGTTGTTCTTGGTCTTAGAAGTGATTCAATGAGTTCACCTGATAAGCCAAGATATAATGCAACTTTTTCTGAAAGATATGGTATAAGAAATGACACCACTTTTGATAATACTGTTATTCAACCAAGATTTTCATTTGAACTCGATTCATCAGATATTTGGTTCCAAAATTCAAATATTGTTTCATCTACTTTAAGAGGTGGATATGGGTTATTCATGGGAAGAGTGCCTTTGGTTTTCTATCACAATGCATATGGAAACTCAGGTGCAGCAGGATGGGCGTACGAGAGACATTATGGTAATGAACTTGCATCAGGCGTGCCTTGTCCCATGGTTAATCCATCAAATCACTTTTGGCTAAGAGCTGATTGTCAATATGAACCAGATTTTGGTGGTGATAGTAGATTTGGAGTAAAAACTATTGATGAAGACTTTGAGTCACCATCAAGTTATAGAGGTAACTTAGCTCTTGATATTGTCACTCAAGATGGATACGCAATAACATTTGAGGTAAACAAAGATGTAGTAAATAAATCAGTTTTATACACAGATCTGGGTCATGTTCAGGGTGGTAACTTCGCATCTGGAAGAGCATATGAAAGATATAGTAGTGAAAATATTCATCTTTCCAATCATGGTAAAGGAGAAGCAACTGCATACACATTAATGGTAGATAAAGATTTTGGTAATTTATCCACGCATATTGGTTATACAAATATGGATGCTGAGGACTTAATGTCTTTAACAAGCGCTCAAGCTGAATCATCTTATGCAAATCAAATTTGGACAGACGATACTGAAAATCTCTCAGTTTCAAGATCGGATAATATGGTTGAGCATAAATTAGTGGCTGCATTAGATTACACGACTCAATTTATTGGATCCAATGATACAAGATTTTCTTTAGTGTTTGTTCGAAAATCAGGTGAACCATACTCATATGTTTATGATTGGAATGCGTGGAATGGCTTATCAACTTATGATAACGACTACACAGTTCATTGGGGTTCATGGGATTCTGTCTATGTACCAACTTCTAAATCTGATCCTAATGTTGGTTTTAGCAGCGATGCTGTAGCAGATGATGTAATGAGTTATGTGAATTCAAGTAAATGTATGGGTAAATACAAAGGTGAAATTATGCCAAGAAATGCATGTACTCAACCATATCAAACAAGACTGGATTTAAGAATTACTCAAGACTTTGCATTTGGTCCTGGTAAATTTGTAGTCTATTTTGATATTGTTAACTTGCTAAATTTCATTGATGATGAAAAAGGTGTTACCTATGAATATGGATTTGGTAATAGATCGGATGTATTTTCTGTTGATACAATTGATGAATCAGGTTCGAGTTATGTACCAATTATTGAGGGAGTAAGACCAAAGTCTGGGAGAGAAATTCAGTATAGAAATGCAAAATCAAACTATCAAATGAATCTAGGATTTAAATATAAATTCTAAGACTTATGTTCTTGATAAAAAGAGTGGGTAATCCACTCTTTTTTTTTGTTAAAATATTTATATGAATAACTTAATACCTGAATTATCTTTTTTAGAGATTCAAAAAGGTGACATACGTTCGATTAATTTATTAAAATCAGCACTTAAAAATCATGGATTTTTTTCAATAACTGACCATGGTCTTAATGAAGGTCTTATAAATAAATGTTACAAAAGCAGTAAAAGTTTTTTTGACTTAGATTATAAAACCAAGATTTTGTATTCATCTATAGGGTCAAAGGGTGCAAGAGGTTATACGCCAAAAGGAATTGAAACAGCTGTTGGTGAAAAAATTCCAGATCAAAAAGAATTTTGGCATCACGGGCCACAAATTGATCCCTCTTTTGATCAAAGAATACCTGCAAATTTAATTATCAAAGAAGTTCCAGATTTTAATAAAAATTTTGATGAACTTTACATTCAGCTTCATAAGATAGGCTCTAAGGTCTTATCGGTAATTGCCTTATCACTTGATCTTGATAGTAATTATTTTGATTTATGGATTGAAAAAGGAAACTCATTATTAAGATCAATTCATTATCCTCCAGTTAACGCGTCAGAAAATCCTCATAGAGCTAGAGCGCATGAAGATATTAATTTAATTACTTTATTAATTGGTGCCGAAGAAGGTGGACTTGAAGTTTTAAACAATGACGGTAGTTGGATAAAAGTAAATCCAAGTTCAAATGCGATAGTATGTAATATTGGTGATATGCTTCAATTAGTAACAGAAAAAAAATTAAAAAGCACAACTCATAGAGTAATTAATCAGGATAAAAAAATTTCAAAATCAAGATATAGTATTCCATTTTTTCTTCACCCATCGCCATCAGTAAAGTTAAAATCGATTTATGATGATAATGATAGTGGAATACTAGCTAATGATTTTTTAAATAAAAGATTGGAAGAAATTAAACTATACTAAGGCATGATTATATTTGAGGTGATACAAATCATAGTTGGCTTTGTTGGTCTCATTGCTTTAGCAGTTCCTTTATCAGATAACTTCAAAATAATAAATTACAGATATATAGTTTTTGGAATACTTGCTCAAATAATCCTAGCAATAATTCTTTTAAAAGTTCCTTTTATAATTAATTTTTTTGAGATTCTTGGTTATGGAGTTGTTGTTCTTCAAGAGGCAACTATCGAAGGTTCAAATTTTGTTTTTGGATATCCTCCAAGTGATGATTCAAATCCATATAGATCCTTGCTTGAAACTTTTGCTTTTGGAGTTCTTCCATATATTATTGTAATGGCATGTATTTCAGCAATTTTATGGTATTGGGGTATTCTTCCATTTATTGTCAACTTAATATCAAAGGCATGTCAAAAGTTATTTAAAATTGGAGGACCTGTTGGTCTTGGTGCAGCAGCAAATATATTTGTTGGTCAAGTAGAAGCACCTTTATTAATAAGGCCATATGTTTCAAAATTATCTAGCAAAGAATTATTAATTTTAATGACTGCTGGAATGGCGACTGTTGCTGGATCAGTAATGGTAGCCTTGATAACTATACTTCAATCAACATTTATCAATGAAAATTTAATACAACATTTTATAACTGCCTCAGTATTATCTGTTCCTGCAGCAATTATGTATGCAAATATTATGATTCCATCAAATACAATTACAAATTTTAATGAAAATAAAGTCCCAAAAGTTTATAACAGTACTATGGATGCTGTTACTAGAGGTACATCAGATGGAGCAAACATTGCCCTAAATGTTGGAACTATTTTAATTGCAGTAATAGCATTAGTTTTCATTGTTAATGCAATACTAGGCGCTGTATTTGGTCAATTTGGATTTAATATGTCTATTGAAATAATGCTTGGATATATTTTTGCACCCATCGCATGGTTTATGGGCATACCTTGGAATGAAGCTTTGGTTGCAGGTGAGTTACTTGGAATTAAAACAACTTTAAATGAATTTGTTGCATATCCAAAAATGGCTGCACTAGAAAATGGAATACTTTCTGAAAAGTCAAAATTAATTACTTTTTATAGTATGTGTGGATTTGCAAATCTGTCATCTGTAGGAATATTAATTTCTGGAATAACTGCAATGGCTCCGGAAAGAAAAGATGATCTAATAAAAGTATCACTGAAAGCTTTAGTTGGCGCAACTTTGGCATCATGTATGACAGGCCTGGTTGTGGGTATATTTATCTAGTTATACAAAACTATATAAAAATTTAAATACAACGCAAAAAATAACCAAATAAAGTAGGGTGTATAGATAATAAATCCCAGCCTATCAACCTTAAATAATATTGAAAGAATCTTTATATTTATTATTAATAATAAAATAATATCTATTAAAGAAATTAGCGTGAGATGAAATGAAAAAAACAACCAAGACCATAGAGTATTAAAAAATAGTTGAATAAAAAATAGTGTTTTAATTTGATCATAAGATCTATAAGCTGATATAGACATTAGTAAATATAAAAACGGCCATACAATCCCAAAAATATAACCAGGTGGATTTAAGCTTGATTTATTTAATGATTTATACCAATCGTCTTCAGATGCAGTTCCAGTAGCTGTTGCACCAATAATGAGAGCAGCAAAGACAATAAAAAATAATAGTAACTTAATCTTTGGCAATTATCTATTTCTAAAAAATCTTCCAATTGTATTGGAGATACTTTTAAACAAGTGAGATCCTTTTGGCCTAGCTTCGATATAAATGTAAAAAGATACAAACAATAATGATATTAGAAATACCCAAACCGCATCATACTCACCCATAATTTATACCTTTTCGACAATTAAAGAACATACTGAATAACCAGCACCAAAAGAACATATTATACCTTTCTCACCTTTTTTAAGTTTATTGTGAAGATTAAAAGCAAATAGTGAACCAGCACTGGCTAAATTACCAAATTTTTCCATTGGAAGTGGAGCTAAATTGGTATCAAAGTTATTTGAATTAATTATTTTTGAAACTATCAAGTTCACCATTCTTGCATTAGCTTGATGTAGCCAAAATTTAGATATTTCTATAGGAGAAATGTTAAGTTTTTTTAGTTGCGATAATATAAATTTTGCTACTAAAGGACAAACTTCCTTAAAAACACTATTTCCATTTTGATAGAACAAAAGTTCTTCCATGGTCTTTTCGTCAATTGCAG
>CACHRR010000006.1 GCA_902582355.1 uncultured SAR86 cluster bacterium | reverse complement strand
TTTTAAAATAAAAGCTGTAACTTTCTAGTGTTAATTCGTTAGTATTTTACATCTTACATAAGCGTAAGATTTATCGGGCGTATAGAATATATGTCATGTTTTCTGTGCCCAAAAAACACCAAGATTCTATCAAAGCGATTGATTTAGTATATTAAATATTAGAATGCTAACATTTGTCAAATATTAGTTAAAATATATTTTGTTACATAAAAAAATTTATTTTTTTGTAGTTTTATTTCAAAAATTTACTTTCTAATATGCCCATCTCCAGAGACAGTATATTTAAAACTAGTTAATTGATTGATGCCAACAGGACCTCTAGCATGAAATTTTCCAGTTGATATTCCAATCTCTCCACCAAGACCAAACTCTCCACCATCTGCAAACTGAGTGGAGGCATTGTGCATCAAGATTGCGCTATCAAGGTTTTGTTGAAATTTTTTTGCTAAATTTATATTTTCTGTAATTATTGATTCGGTATGCCCTGATGAATATTTTTCAATATGCTTAAATGCCGCTTCATAATTATCAACTATTTTTATGCTCACAATTGGTGCCAAATACTCAGTGCTCCAATCTTCTTCTTTTGCATCAATTATATCCTCAGATAATGCTCTAGATTTTTTGCATCCTCTAATCTCACAACCTTCAGATAATAAAGATTTAACTAATTCTAAAAAGAAAGTTGTTGTAATATTTTCATGAACTAAGATTGTCTCCACAGCTCCACAAATCCCTGGTCTTCGCATTTTTGCATTAATACATATTTCTATTGCTTTTCTAGGTTCAGCCTCTTTATCAATATAAATATGACAAATACCCTCTAAATGTGCAAAAACTGGAACTTTTGCTTCCTTTTCAATTTCACTTACTAAATTTTTACCACCTCTAGGAACAATTACATCAATTGTTTTGTTGATACCTTGAAGCATCTTTTTAACAATATTTCTATCGGTATCTTTTATAATTTGAATAGCATTTTCGTTAATGTCAGCATGTCTTAGGCCCTTCAACAGGCTATCGTGAATTGCTATAGAAGAATTTATGCTATCGGATCCACCTCTCAAGATTGAAGCATTTCCAGACTTTAAACATAAAGCTCCAGCGTCTGCGGTTACATTAGGCCTGCTCTCGTAAATTATCCCAATTACACCAAGTGGAGTTGATACTCTTGATATATTTAGACCATTAGGCCTCTCCCACGAATCAATAATTTTTCCAACAGGGTCTTCAAACGATTCAATTTCTTTTAATGTGTTCGCAATAGATTCAATACGATCTTCATTTAGCATTAGTCGATCAATAAATGATTCAGGCATTTTCTTTAACTTTGCATTTTCAAGATCAATTTTATTTGCTTCCAAAATATATTTATTATCTTCCAAAATGAATGCTGCCATTGCCTTTAAAGCATCATTTTTTTGTGAAAAAGGAATTTTTGCAAGATCTTTTGATGCTTCCTTTGCAAGAACTCCAATCTGATCAATATTTTTATTTTGTGATTTCATTATGTAGCTAAAAATATTGTTGATTTAGTATCATTTTTTAAAAGACTTCTGATAGGCTCATTTTTTATACCTGAAGTAATAATAACTGAACATTTTGATTTAATGCATATCTGCGCTGCTTTGATTTTTGATATCATTCCACCTTTTCCATATTTGGAAGCATCGCCAGCTAAATTTTTAATTGAATTAGTTATTTTATCTACTTCTTTTATTAAGTTTGAACTTTGATTTATCTTTAGAGGATCCTTTAGTAAACCATCAACATTAGACAATAAAATTAAGTTGTCAGCTTGTATCATTCTTGAAATTTTTGCGGCAAGAATATCATTATCTCCAAATTTGATTTCCTCATTTGATGTAGAGTCATTTTCATTGATCACTGGTACACACTTAAATTTAATGAGATTTTTAATTGTTGCAATTGCATTTTTAGATGAGTTTTTATTTTGAGTATCTAGAGGGGATAAAAGCAATTGAGCAACTTCAATATTATATTTTTTGAATTCATTCTTCCAAGCACTCATTAATTCAATTTGACCTCTAGCAGCAGCAGCTTGAGATTCGCTTAGTGTTAAGTCTTCTCCAAGATTAAGCTGTCCTTTGCCTAACGAAATTGCTCCTGAAGATACTATCACAACATCTTTTTTTTTATTGATAAGCCATACTATATCTTTTACTACGTTTTTAAGAATAACTTTATTTACATCTCCACTTTCTTTAGTAAGCAGAGATGAACCAATTTTAATAACAAATTTTTTGCTTATTTTAATTGTATTGCTAGCTACCATTTAATAATTATATTATTGCGACTCCTTTTAACAACTCATAATGTATATTTATTACATACATGCTTTTATTTCGACATTAACATTGGTGCCCCATATCTGAGTCGAACAGATACTCCCGAAGGAACGCGATTTTGAGTCGCGCGCGTCTACCAATTCCGCCAATGGGGCCAGCTGAGCATTGTAGCTAAGTATTATCTCATTTAAAATCTGCCATCATGAAAACATCTGACTTTGATTATCATTTACCAGAAGAACTTATTGCCAATTATCCATTGGATAGGAGAAGTTCTAGCAGGTTATTAATCTATTCTGACAAAGTTGAGCATAAGTATTTTTTAAATATTGTAGATTATTTTAGCAGCGGCGACCTTTTGATTGTTAATAATACTTCAGTAATTCCAGCAAGAATATTTGGTACTAAAGAGTCAGGAGGTGCTGTTGAGATAATGCTTGAAAGAATCATGGAAGATAACAAGGCACTTGTTCAGATACGTTCCAGCAGAAGCATCAAAATTGGAACATTAATTAATTTAGACTCATATCAAGTTAAATGCATAGATAGGCAAAATAATTTTTATATATTGCAATTTGATTTACCTCCTTTAGAGGTTTTTAATGAAATTGGACATGTACCTCTTCCTCCCTACATTAAGCGAGGTTACCAAGACTTAGATAAAGAGAGGTACGCGACTGTTTATGAAGACAAAAAACTGCAAGAGTCTGTAGCTGCTCCTACTGCTGGATTACATTTTGATCATGAGTTAATAGAAAAAATAAAAAAAAGGGGGGTAAGAATTGCTTCAGTTAATTTAAGTGTTGGAGCTGGCACCTTTCAACCAGTAAAAACTGAAAATATAGAAGAACATGATATTCACAAAGAGTATTTTGAAGTAAGTGATGAGGTGATTCATTTAGTTAATGAAACAAAGCAATTGGGAAAAAAAGTTTTTGCAGTTGGAACGACTGCATTAAGAGCACTTGAAACAGCATATATGAATAACAGCAAAATTGGGTATTGTGGCTACACTAAGCTTTTTATATATCCTGGTTATAAGTTCAAGGTGGTTGATAGATTGATCACAAATTTTCATTTACCTCGATCTTCCTTGTTAATGCTTGTATCTGCATTTATTGGCTATGACAATATGAAGCAACTATATAAAATAGCAATTGATGAGAAATATAGATTCTTATCTTACGGTGATGCGATGTTGCTAAAGAAAAATGAAATTTAATTTATTAAATAATTCTGACTTTGCAAGAAGGGCAGAATTAGAATTCACTCGGGGTAAAATTCAATTACCTGCTTTTATGCCAGTTGGGACTAATGGAACTGTTAAAGGTTTAACAATTGAAGATCTTATTGAAACTGGATCAGAAATTATACTAGGCAATACATTTCATCTTATGTTAAGACCAGGTGATGATTTAATAAAAAACCTAGGCGGTCTTCATAAATTCTGTAATTGGGATAGACCAATTTTGACAGACTCTGGAGGGTTTCAAGTATGGAGTTTGGGAGATTTGGTAAAAATCTCTGAACAAGGAGTAAATTTTAGTTCGCCATATGACGGAAAAAAGATATTTATTAGACCTGAAGACTCAATAAAGATTCAAGAAAATCTTGGCTCTGACATTATTATGGCTTTTGACGAGTGCACTAATTACCCGTCAACTTATAATGAAGCAAAAACGTCCATGGAACTATCAATGAGATGGGCAAAAAGGTGTAAGGATGCTCATCAATCAAAATCAGCATTGTTTGGGATAATTCAAGGTGGAATGTATAAAGATTTAAGAGAGGCATCATTAAATCAGTTAATGGAAATAGATTTTGATGGAGTAGCTCTTGGTGGCCTAAGTGTAGGAGAATCAAAAGAAGAGAAAAAAGAAATCTTAGGATATATATCTGATAAGCTCCCTAATGATAAGCCAAGATATTTAATGGGTGTCGGAACACCAGAGGATATTGTTGAGGCTGTAAGGTATGGTGTTGACATGTTTGATTGTGTTTTACCAACAAGAAATGCACGTAATGGACAATTATTTACATCTGAAGGCGTTATAAACATAAGAAATTCTGAATATAAGAATTCTGATGAACCTATTGATAAAAACTGTGACTCTAAAGTATCTCAAAATTATAGTAGGGCTTATCTTAATCATTTGCACAGAACAAACGAAATGCTTGGTTCTATGTTAGCAACATATCATAATATTTATTATTATCAGTCATTGATGAGAGATATGAGACTTGCAATTAAAGATAATAAATTCGCGAACTTTTTAAAAGACTTTTATAATAAACGGGATTTAGAAATGCCCGATGGGCCAATATAGGGAAATTATATGGAAACATCTCAACCGTCATTATTTACACCATTAATATTTTTAGGAGCTCTACTTTTATTTACTTATTTATTTGTAATAAGACCTCAATCAAAAAGAAATAAAGAAATTAATGAGATGTTATCAAGACTTGAGATAGGCTCAGAAGTCATAGCAGCAAGTGGAATTATAGGAAAAGTTAAAGCAATTAAAGGTGAGTATATCTCAATTGAAGTTAGTGAAAATGTTGTTTTTAAACTTCAAAAATCAGCAATAGCAAATATTCTTCCTAAAGGAACCATTGAGTCCATTAATTAAAAATTAAAGTGAACAAATTTTCAATTTATCAATATTTATTTATTCTAGTAATATTGATAATCGGATCAATATATGCACTTCCAAATTTATATCCTACTCAGCCATCTATCCAAGTTGCCTATACTGATTCAGGAAAATCAGCAGACCAATCATTACTAAATGAACTTGAGGTAGTTTTAACACAATCACAAACTAAATACGAAGATATTTTTTTAAGAGAAAATAAGATTGTAATTAAGTTCAAAGATGTTGAGACTCAACTTAGTTCTAAAACTTTATTGCAAAATTCGTTATTAGATAAAGTGATAATTGCACTATTTTTGGAGCCATCTACTCCTCAATGGCTAAAAGACATTGGCGCCAATCCAGTTAAACTTGGTCTTGATTTGTCAGGTGGTGTCCATTTCCTTCTTGAGGTAGATATTGATTCTGCTCAAGAATCTAGATTAGAGCTTCTTTTAGACAATTACCGAAAGTCATTCAAAGAAGAAAGAATAAAGTTTGAAACATCATTTGTCGAAAATTTAAATTTATTTTTTGAATTTTCTGATAAACAAAGTTACAACAGGGCTCTTAAAAAATTTAGAGACGACAGTCCAGTTATTAACGGAGTTCAATACATAATAACTGAAAAACCAAGCACCAATTCTTTAATGTTGGGATATTCTGATATAGCTCTTAGGGAAATTAGAGATTATGCTGTAGGTCAAAACTTAATTACATTAAGAAATAGAGTGAATGAACTCGGCGTCTCTGAGCCGATTGTCCAAAGACAAGGTTCCAATAGAATAGTGGTTCAGCTTCCAGGAGTACAAGACCCAACAGCAGCAAAAAAAATTATAGGAAAAACTGCAAATCTTGAATTTAGAATGGAAGCTAATTCAAGAACATCACCTCTAAGAAAAGAAGAGTTTCCTTTTAAAGAAAACGAATATCAAACAGCATTTTTGGAAAAAGCTGTGATTGTCTCTGGCGATAGAGTAACTAATGCAAGCACAGGTTTTGATGAGAGCGGTTTTGCGCAAGTAAATATTACTTTGGATATGGAGGGAGGGCGAGCAATGCAAAAAGCTACCTCTGGCAACATCGGAAGAAAATTAGGTGTTCTGTTTGTAGAGCAAAAAACTAAATCTGAACTTGTTTCTAATTCATTTGGTGAGAGTATTATTGAGCAAAGTTCATATATTGAAAAAAATATTATTAGCTTGGCAACCGTTCAAGCTGTCCTTGGCACAAGTTTTAGGATTACTGGAGTTGGCTCACCAGCAGAAGCAAGTGAGTTGGCTCTTTTATTAAGAGCGGGAGCACTAGCAGCACCAATGAAATTTGTTGAGGAGAGAACAGTAGGGCCAAGTCTTGGTAAGGAAAACGTTGAACTTGGACTTAAATCAATAGTTATTGGATTTTCATTGGTTGTGTTATTCATGATTCTTTATTACAGACTCTTTGGTTTGGCTGCCAATATTTCATTAATGATAAATTTAGTTCTTATAACTGGAATAATGTCTCTGTTAGGAGCATCTCTAACATTACCTGGCATGGCTGGAATTGTATTGACGGTTGGTATGGCTGTTGACGCTAATGTTCTTATTTTTTCAAGAATTAGAGAAGAATTAAATGAAAAAGAGCCTCAAACAGCAATAAAAGAAGGTTTTTCAAGAGCCTTTGTAACTATATTTGATGCTAATGTAACAACTTTAATTACTGCATTAATTCTTTACATAATTGGCACAGGTCCTGTTAAAGGTTTTGCAATAACACTATCAATTGGAATAGTTACTTCTATGTTTACAGCTATTATTTGTACAAGAGCTATGGTCAATATTGTTTACGGCAATAGAAATATCAAGGAACTTAGAGTATGAAGATTTCAAATCTTAAATTTATGAAATATAGAAGATTAGCAAGCGCTATTTCTATTTCTATTTTTTTAATCTCAATTTTATCTTTAAGTCTTAGAGGTATTAGCCTGGGCTTAGATTTTAGTGGTGGAACCTTAATTGAAGTTTCATATTCGTCTCCTGTTTCCCTTGAGTCAATTAGAGAAGATCTTGAAACTAATGGGTATCTTGATTCTCAAGTTGTAAATTTTGGTACCAACCTAGATGTATTGATAAAGGTTGCTGATCAAAGCGGAAATAGTTCTGTAGGAGAAGATATATTTAATATTTTAAGCAATGAAGGTGTACCTATTAATTTAAAAAGAGTAGAGTTTGTTGGCCCACAAGTTGGCGATGAATTAAGAGATCAGGGAGGACTCGGGATGCTTATAGCATTATTTATGATTCTTATGTATGTTGCTTTCAGATTTCAATATAAATTTGCACTTGGAGCAGTAGCTGCCTTAGGACATGATGTTGTAATAATATTGGGCATCTTTTCTATCTTTAGTTGGGATTTTGATTTAACTGTCCTTGCAGCATTACTTGCAGTGATTGGCTACTCACTTAATGATACTATTGTTGTTTCAGACAGAATAAGAGAAAACTTTAGAACTGAAAGGGTTCTTGATCCAGAAGATCTTGTTGACCTATCTTTAAATCAAATTCTTGGAAGAACTATTGTTACTTCTTTTACAACATTACTAGTCTTATTTGCTTTATTTATCTTTGGCGGAGAATTAATAAGAGGATTTAGTCTTGCATTAATTCTAGGAGTTATTATTGGAACATATTCATCTATATACGTTGTTGCGAATATGCTTATGAGCCTTAATTTAAGCAAAGAAGATCTCGCAGTTCCTGAACCAGAGGGAGCTGAATTCGAGAATCTACCTTAAAATTTATAATAGGGTTTAATTGACTTAACCATTGATTTATATATCTTTGGTGTTGCTGAGATAATGTTATTGCCATCAATAAAATTTGGATCACCATCAAAATTACTTACTAATGCTCCTCCCTCTTGTGAAATTAAAGCACCTGCAGCCATATCTATTAGATCTAAGTCATAACCCCATGTTCCATCCAGTCTTCCAGAACCAACATATGCTAAATCAAGTGAAAGACATCCTGATTGACGCATATTTAGATTTTGGTTAGCAATTTCTTTATGAGATTTATGGAAATCATAACTTTTAGAAGGTTTTTTTTGCTTTGAGAATGATAGCATTGCGTCCTCAAATCCATATTGATTACTTGTTCTAATTTTATTATTGTTGAGGTTTGCTCCTCCACCAAGATATCCAGAGAATTCTTCTCTTCTTATTGGATCTATTACTATTGCAGAGGTTGTTACATTATCAATTATTGAACAAAGCGATATTGCAAAATGTGGGTACCCATTTATAAAATTTTCTCTACCGTCTATTGGTTTCAAAACCCATGTGACGTTAGAGTTGTTGATGATATAACCGTGATGAACACTCAAGAGGTTGTCTTCGTTATGGAATTTTTGGATTTCTTCAAATACTAAATCTTCAACTCTTTTTTCTATTGCTTTGATATAACCTTCTGGACCACCTTTAGAATTATCTAAACTATGTACTTTCTTAACAGCGAATTCCAACTCAGCAGCACCTTTTTGTGCGGCTAATTGGCTTACTTTTAATAAAGCTTGTTTAGACATGTCGCTATTGTAATAGAAATAAGGATAATAGTTGTATGACTTTTAAAACTAATTTAATAAATATTGTTTTAGTAGATACGATTCATCCCGGCAACATAGGTTCCGTAGCTAGAGCAATTAAAACAATGGGTTTGAAAAGATTATCCCTTGTTAATCCAAGAGTTTTTCCCTCTGGTGATGCAAATGCTCTTGCTGGAAATGCAACAGATATTCTTGAAAATGCAACACTATATAGTTCAATACAAGATGCAATTAAAAATAGTACTTTTGTTTATGCAACTTCTGCAAGGGATAGGTCAATCCAGTGGCCGATACTTAATGCAGAACAAGCCTCAACAGAAATTGTTGAACAGGCAAATTCTGAAAAAGAAATATCCATTATTTTTGGTAAAGAGGATAGGGGGCTCACAAATGATGAATTAGAGCTTGCTAATAAGTTAATAGAAATACCGGCGAATCCTGAATATCCAGTTTTAAATATAGCAATGTCAGTCCAACTCATACTATACGAGATTTTTAAAGCATCATCGAACGTTCGACCAAGAGAGTGGAGAGATTACCCAGAAGTAAACTCAGAGCAACTTCAGAGATTAATAAAGCATTTTATTGATACAGCAATAGAAATAGATGTTATTGATCCCGAAAATCCTAAGAAGATCATATCAAGAATCAAAAGAATGTTTACAAGACTGCAACCAGATGAAATGGAAGCAAGCTTTATGCGAGGATTTCTATCAGGAATTAAGAAAAAATTAAAATAATTTTGGTTTGATAATCTTTGTTGATTCCATATAATACTCATTTTATCCTGTCCCGTTCGTCTAGAGGCCTAGGACACCGGGTTTTCATCCCGGCAACAGGGGTTCGACTCCCCTACGGGATGCCAATTTACTATAAAGCCCACACTAGTGGGCTTTTTTTATGATTTAAGAAAAAAATGTAGTCATATCCCCTAAAATTGTAGTCAGTATTGATGCAGAATTGCATACATTAATTTTTTACTAGGTAGTCATAAAACAAATAAATTGTAGTCAATCTGTAGTCATATTCTTTTATGGGCAGGGCAGGAGTACCAGCCGGGTGGGGTGGGTATATATCTAGTGGTCGTGAATTTTGAGAGGCTTTGGAGTGTTAATTAGCTATAAACAATATACATAAAATATATAATTTATCTTAACAAGCTAGTCTGGCACTATCTATATTATCTATTAATGAGAGATGTTATGAAAAAGTTGATAATGATTTGTTGTATCTTTTTTGCAGTAAGCTGTTCTGTAAATAGTGAAGATGATTTAAATAGATTTGAAATACAAAAATTATATCGACTCTATGTAGATGATTTTATTGCCAATGATTTTGAAAGTATTGCTACTTATTTTGACACCCCAGTTGATTCAAAATCATTTAATGTCATTGCGGAAACAGATGAAGATATAATTCGTTTATTTAAAGACATCAAAGCCAATATACAAGAAGGTTACGCATACAGCGTGATAGATAATATTAGCGTAACTAATGTTGAAGATGATACTTATTTATTATGCGCTGATTACTCTAGATACAATAACAATGATAAATTGCTTTTCGAAGGCAGGACACATTATGTTTATATCAATACTTCTGATGGATGGAAGATTAATTCATTAGAAGCGAAAGATAGAAGTACCGATGTTCCATGCATATAAATTTTTTTAATTATTAATTTTAAAGAAACTAAGGCATCCCATACGGGATGCCAATTTACTATAAAGCCCACACTAGAGGGCTTTTTTATGGGGTATGTGTCCATGAGTTAAATTTATTTTGACTAACTGTTGTGGCATTATTATGTATATGTTTTTTCTTAAGATACTAGAGAAATTAGGACGAAAAAGAGTTGTGATGGACAGAGGTCTTTCACACCCAGAATATCATTTAGCTAAACCATGGACTGACAGGTATTATTTACTATTTAGAAAAAGACCAAAATGGTTTCCTTTCAATATATTTATTAATCATATTATAGATAATGACCATGGAATTGGACTGCATAATCATCCCTTCCCATATATTACAGTTATTTTAAGTGGTGGTTACTGGGAGACAAACATTAAAAAAGAAAGAAAATGGCGTGGAAAATTTTATATAGGTTTCAGAAGTGCTGACAATTTACACCGAGTTGACCTAGAACCAGGCATTAAGCCAATTACAATTTTTTTTGCTGGTCCTCATGGATTGAGAAAAAAAGGAAGAAGTGAATACGGCACTTGGAAATAATTTTAATTAGTGAAAATGAACTAATTAACTTATCAATTTTGGTATTAAGCCTATCTGAGCTAAGATACCCAAAATAATCATTAATAAAAAAGCAAATAAAATTGTAAGATTCTTCTCTTCTATCCATTCAAACAATTTTTCTAAAAATTCTCTTGCCCAATCATCAACTTTACCCATTAATTTTACAGATTTTCTTGTCCATTTGTCAGTCTTATCAATTAATGGTACGGCAATTACAGCAATTACAAGCCACACAATTCCATTCAAGACCATATCAATAATCCAGCCAACCAATACCCAATTAATCTCCATAGTTTAGTATTATAACTTTTGATATCATTAATGTATGAATAAATTATTTATAAAAATATCAACGTTAATAATTGGATTAACAGTAGGCGCAATTATTTACTATAGTCTTTGGTCAGTGTTTGTTTATTTCGGATATGTAAATTAAGTAAAAATTTTTTACTATTTTCTCTATATTTAATGTAAGATTGCCTTTTCTCACTAGGATAAATTAATGAATATATATGTTGGAAATATTTCTTGGGGATTAAATGACCAAGATTTAGAAAATGTTTTTGCAGAGCATGGGACAGTGACTTCTGCAAAAATTATCACTGATAGAGCAACTGGCCGATCAAGAGGTTTTGGTTTTGTTGAAATGAGTGATGGAGCTGAAGCTGCCATCGAAGCATTAAACGGAACTGAAGTTGATGGAAGAGAGTTAGTTGTTAATGAATCACGACCTAAAGATAAAAATTAATTAAGACTTTCTAAGGCTTCGACCATTTTTTGTTGCACTTTTTGTACTGCTTTAAATGGTCTAATCATTACTTTAAAGTCTGTAATTTTTCCGTCTTGATTCCATTTAATTATATCTACACCGTTTACAGATACATCATCAATGAAAGTTTCAAACTCTAATACAGAGTTCATACCATCATGAATTTCTCTGGTGTATCTAAATTTGTCCATATTGAATGATTGGCCTGCAGCATGCAAATACATTATTGTAATTTCTTTTCCTTCAAGTGGTGTAAAAACAACTGGTGACGAAAAAACTGCATCGTCTGCAATAATATCTTCTAATAAATTCAGATCATTAGTTAAGAAAACTTTATGCCATTTTTCAATTAAATCTTTTGCTGTCTTCATATATTATTTTGGATATTTTATTAAATTATAAAAATTATATATTTTAAAAGTAATGTTAGTTTTTTTATATAGTAATATCTTATAAACGCAAAAGAGCTTTTTACAGAAGATCTTATAAAATTTATGAATAGATTCTTAAGAGAATAATTCACATATTAATTAATGAGGAGAAGAAATATGTTTAAAAATAATAAAATAGTCTTAACTTTCCTAATGAGTATTATATTTGTAACAAGTTGCTCAAATGAAATGGTTGAGGAGCCAACAACAGACAGCTCAAGTTATAACGGTAATGCATATGCAGAATTTATGGCTTGCTCCGCAGGAGCAGATTTTAGTGCAGAAAATGCAATGACTATGATAGCTGCATGGCAAAAGCTCATAACATCAGATTCACTTTTAGGTGCATGGGGCTATGTGCCTGCAGCTGAAACCAATGCATTTGGAGATACCATGTGGTGGGAACTTAATTGGAGTTCAGAAGCAGATGCTGATTCTGAGTGGTCTGCATGGGCACAAAATGAAAAGGCTCAATCTTGGGCAGAAGAATTCTCAAATGTTATGACTTGTGATGGTGCAGGAAGAAATTCTTTTGATGCAGAATATCCTATAGAAGTAAATACTTATGGGGACTCTAATGAGAGTGGCTATTTTTACAGTGAATTTTATCAATGTAATTTTAAAGAGGAGTCAGATAGTTCTGATGCCAAAGAATTTTTACCTAGTTTTGTAAATGCTGTAAGTAATTCTGATTATGGTGGCACAAATTATTCTATAGGTAATTATTTTGCACATAAAAATGAAGATGGTTCTCATGTAGAATCAGATATAGATTTTTTGTGGGCAACTTTCACCAATAGTTCTGATTCAATGGATAAAGCAAATTCTTCATTTGAAAAAGATGTTAGAGGCGAGATGTTTCCTAAATTTAGTGAGTTTGCATCATGTGCAGAGATGCCAGATGTATATCACAGCTGGACTTTTTACAATAGCCAAGATAAAGAATTTATGCCAGATTTTACTACAAGAAGTTAATTCTTAAAAAAAATAAGAAGCTGTCTTAGGCAGCTTCTTTTTTTTATGTTACATTTTACATAATATGATCATTGGTGTTCCATCCGAAGTAAAAAACAATGAAAACAGAGTAGGATTAACTCCTAACTCTGTTAAGTATTTGGTCAATTCTGGTCATGAAATACTTGTTCAAAAAAATGCTGGAGCAAGTATTGGATTTTTTGATGCTCAATACAAAAATTTTGGAGCAAAAATTATTGATTCAGCTGAAGAGGTTTATAAGTCTTCAGAAATGATAGTTAAAGTTAAAGAGCCAATTCCAGATGAGTATAAGTTTTTAAGAAGCGATTTAACTCTTTTTGCATATTTGCATTTAGCAGGAGATCCAGATAACGCAAAAAAATTGATTGATACCGGGGTTACAGGTATTGCATATGAAACAGTAACAGCTCCGGACGGTACAATGCCACTATTAGCACCAATGAGCACTATTGCAGGTCAATTGGCTTTTATAGTTGGATCGTATCATCTTTTAAAACACAATAAGGGTAAAGGTGTCATGATTGGACAAATGAATGGAATGAGCCCCAGAGTTGTAACAGTAATTGGCGCCGGCGTTGCAGGAACTCAATCCATTTTAAAATCTATTGATAATAAAGCACTTGTAAAAGTTGTTGATTCATCTCAAAAAAAATTAGACGAATTAAAATCAAAATTTGGATCAAATAATGTTGAATATATTTTATCTTCTAAAGATTCAATTCAGTCATCAATCAACGATTCTGATCTTGTTATTGGGAGCGTATATGTAGTCGGAAAAGAGGCACCTAAAGTTATCACAAAGGATATGCTCAAGCCAATGCAGCCTGGGACAGTTATGGTTGATATTTCAATTGATCAAGGTGGATGTTTTGAAACTAGTAGGCCTACTACTCACGACAATCCAACATTTGTAGAGAATGATATCTTGCATTATTGTGTTACAAATATGCCTGGCGCAGTGCCTCTAACTGCAACAGAAGCTCTAAATAAAGTTTCTCTTTCATATGTGGAAAATCTTGCAAATAATGGAATAGCTAATGCACTGAATTTAGATAAACATTTGAATAATGGTTTAAACATTCTTGATGGACATATCATTCATCCAAGTGTTAAAGAAGCGCTTGAATAGATCATATTTGAAGAATGTTTAAAAAACCAATTATTTTTAAAGCTCTCTTAATCATATCTTTTTTTTCAATAGCAAATGATGAAAAAAATTCATTAATTGAAGTTTATAAAAAAGATTCAAACATAAGCTCAATTGATATCGTAATTAAAGATAACATTGATATAAAAAACAGAGTTACATCAGCAGGTTCAATTGCTTTAAAAGATAACATTGCAAAATCGAATGCTTTCATAATTAACAAGTTGTTAAGATCCAATTATTTTATCTTAGGTAAAGCAAACTTATCTGAATGGGCAAATTTCAGATCTGAAGATTCAGTAAGTGGATGGTCAAGTTACGGAGGACAAACAAGACACTTTCTTCATGATAATTATAATCCATGTGGATCAAGCTCTGGTTCCGCAGTTGCAGTAGCTGCTGGGATTGTAGATATTGCAATTGGAACTGAAACAAATGGTTCAATATCTTGCCCCTCATCAATTAATGGAATCGTTGGTATGAAGCCTACAACAGGTTTAGTTAGCAGATCAGGAATCATACCCATTTCATCCTCACAAGATACTGCAGGACCAATGGGAAACTCTGTTGAAATTGTTGCAAAAACTTTGGAAGTTATCTCAGGAGTTGATATTAATGACCCGGCTACTCTGCTTATTCCAGCTGATTTTAATTATAACTTTTCAGAAGAAATAAGTAATTTAAGATTGGACGGTGTTCGTTTTGGATTGCTCAATTCAAAAAGCAAAGATCCAGTGGTTATAAAATTACACAATGAGATAAAAAAAATTGTAGCTTCTTTGGGAGGGATCGTTATAGATATAGATGACAAAAGAATCTATCCCGAAGATGCTGAGTATTATATTCTTCTCTATGAATTTAGAGTGGGCTTAGAAAAATATTTGAAAAATTCTAGTTCATCTAATAAAACTCTTGAAGAAATTATTAAATTTAATGACTCTAATAAAGAATTAATGATGCCATATTTTGGTCAAGATATTTTTTATAAGTCTATTGAAAGTGATAGTTATATAAAGTATCAGCTGGCAAAACAAAAAATTAAAAACTCATATAAACAAACTATTAGATTATTAAATAAATATGAATTAGATGCTTTCATAGGTTTAACAAGAGGGCCTGCATGGAAAATAAATTATGTAGGAGGTGACTATAAGGCTATGGGTGAAGTGCCATACTTCAGCAGTGGTGGATATGCAGCTCATAATGGTATGCCGCATATAACAATCCCGTACTTTGACATAAATCAATTTCCTGTAGGCATTTCAATCATTGCAAAGAGATGGGAGGATAAACTCGTCATTAGATATGCAGCTGCAATAGAGAAATCGAGATATAATTAATAAAAAATAATATGGAATAACTATGGAAAAAGTTTTGGTAACAGGCGCAACGGGTTATATCGGACTTCATTGCATTAAACAGTTATTAGATCAAGGATATTATGTAAATGGATCAATAAGATCTCCTGAAAGAAAAAATGAAGTATTCGATTCACTCAAAAAACATAATACATCTACAGAAAATTTAGATTTATTTATTTTTGATTTAACAAGTGATGCTGGTTGGGATGAAGCAGTGGAGGGGTGTGATTTTCTTTTACATGTCGCATCACCTCTAGCATTACAAAATCATACTGAAGAATATTTTGTAAAACCTGCAGTTGAGGGTTGCCTGCGCGCAATGAAATTTGCAAAGAAACATGCTGTAAAGAAAGTTGTTTTAACGTCGTCAGTCGCTGCAATCTTTGAAACGAATGAAGAGAAAACTTTTTACGATGAAACTGATTGGTCTAATCCTGATAGTCCAACAATTGCGAACTATGCTAAAAGTAAAACTCTAGCTGAAAAAGCTGCATGGGATTTTATAGAACATGAAGGCAATCCGTTTCAATTAGCTGTAATAAATCCTGCATTAGTTATTGGACCTACTCTTTCCGATGATCTGGGTGTCTCAAATGCAGCAATTGAAATGGTCGTTACAGGGAAAATGCCTGTTGCTATACCAATTCAGTTTGGTTATGTCGATGTGCGAGATGTTGCTTCAGCTCATATTTTAGCAATGCAAAATGATTCAAGTAATGGTGAGAGGTTTGCATTAGCTGAGAGGGATTTATGGTATAAGGATATAGCAAAACTCTTAAGAGATAATGGATATAACAAAGCACCAACATTTTCTGTACCTATTTGGCTTGCAAAATTCCTTGCAAATTTTAGTAATCAGTTAAAAATAACATTGCCATTTATAGGAAGAGTTCGAAGTGTTGCTAAAACATCTAAAGCTAAAGATCTTCTTGGATGGAACCCAAGATCATCTGAAGAATCTATTCTAGAGATTGCAAATCAAGTCAAGGAAATGGGATTAATTAAATAATTCCAGGAATAATAGCTTTTCTTTCTTTTGGATAATCTTCAAATTTATTTTTATACCATTGATGATGGCCTATTGCTCTAGGGAATAGATTTGCAACAACCCATAATAAGAAGACAACTCCTGAAATACTAAATGTAAGTATAGCCCAGCCAATCCACTCAATAATTTCTCCAAAGTAATTTGGTGCAGAGATATATTTATATAGAAATTTATTGGGTATATGGTATCCAGGACCTTTATTTTTTTTCATTTCATTAATGAGATAGTCTGATTTGACATTAATATACATTCCAACGAAAAAAATTAATGTACCAATTATAAAGACAGGATTAAAGATCCAATTCTCATCATATTGAGTAAAATAAAAAATACCAAAACCTTGAATAGATACATTAATTAGATTAAAACAAAATGCAGATACAGCTATTGAAATTGGCATAACTGGATTTGTCATTTTAATTTTAAAAGGATAAATAAATGTTCTGTGGATGTAATGCAACAACCATAAAAAAAGAAAAGCTATGTGCATAATTTCTAATTTATCTTTTACAATTAAAGCGTAAGCCAGCATTAACAATACACAGGGAGACTCCATTACTACCCAACCCAGTTTGGCAGGTATCGAAATTCCCCAACCTTCTTTAATATGTCTTCCGTAGGGTGCGCTCTCAAAAAATAAATATATAAATGTAATAAAACCAATAATTAACCAAATACATATAAATATATAAAAATTACTCATAAAATTTTCTTTCAAAGTTTACAGCTTAGATTCTAAACCATAAACTTGTAAGATATATCTTTTTAAGCAAGTTTAACTTATGAATAAATATGATTTTATAATAATTGGCGCTGGTTCAGCTGGATGTGTTTTAGCAAATAGATTAAGTGCGAATCCAAACTTTAAAATTTGTCTTATCGAAGCTGGAAAAAAAGATAAAGATCCTAGAATTCATGTTCCTTTAGGTTTTGCTTTTTTGGGTGAGAATACTCCATTAAGTTGGAACTATGACACTGTTCCTCAAAAAGAGTTTGAAAAAGTTGTAATTACAGAACCAGAAGCTGCAGTTGTAGATTCCACCGGAGGTCTGCATAAAGTAAATTCTGAATCATTGGAGCACAGAAAAGGATTTCAACCAAGGGGTAAAACTTTAGGCGGGTCAAGTTCAATAAATGCAATGTTATATGTCAGAGGCCATAAATGGGATTATGACCATTGGGCAAATCTTGGTAATGATGGATGGTCATATGATGAAATATTACCTTACTTCAAAAAAGCAGAACATAATGAAAAGTTTGATGATAATTTTCATGGGCAAAATGGCCCTTTAAATGTATCAAAAATTCGTCATGAAAATACTCCAGTAAAAGATTTTGTAAAAACTGCATCAAAGATCTTTGGATATAATGATGATTTTAATGGAGAAGATCAGGAGGGAGCTGGTTTTTATCAAACAACTCAAAAAGACGGAAAAAGATGTAGTGCTGCTAAAGCATATTTGGTTCCATGTCTTGATAGAGAAAATTTAACGGTACTAACTGAAACAAATGTTAACAAAATTGTTGTTCAAAATAAAAAAGCGTGCGCAGTTGAGTGTATTGATAAAAATGGTGAGTTTTTTACTCTTGAGGCTAATAAGGAGGTTCTATTATCATCAGGTGCATTTGGGTCACCTCAAATAATGCTTAGATCTGGAATCGGACCATCTGATGAAATTTTAAAGCATGGCATTAAACACCTTCACGAACTTCCTGGTGTAGGAAAAAATCTCCAAGACCACATAGACTATCTATCTGTTCACAGATATAACTCTATCGAACTTATAGGCCTATCACTCAAATCTATATTATTTAAATTTCCTCTTGAGATCATTAAATACATCTTTGCTAAAGTTGGAATTTTTACTTCAACTATTGCTGAAGCTGGAGGGTTTATAAAATCTAGTAAAGAAAAAGAAATACCAGATATTCAATTACATTTTATTCCAACAATGGTCGTGGATCATGGCAGACAGAAACTTTGGGGACATGGTCTTGGTTGTCATATGTGTATATTAAGACCAAAATCAAGAGGAGAGGTAACACTAAATTCCTCAAGTCCTTATGATGATCCAAAAATAGATCCAAAATTTCTATCCCACCCAGATGATATGAAAGATATGATTGCTGGATATAAACAAATGATGCAAATTTTAAATCATGAATCTTTTGCAAAATATACAGAAAATCATGTGATGAGGCCAATAGATATAAATGATGATAAAGACATAGAACAGGCCATTAGAGAGGAAGCAGATACCATTTACCATCCAGTTGGAACTTGTAAAATGGGAAATGATGAAATGGCTGTTGTTGACAATGAACTAAAGGTTCATGGCATAAAAGGACTCAGAATTATTGATGCATCTATCATGCCAACACTAGTTGGAGGGAACACAAATGCACCAACTATTATGATTGCCGAAAAAGCCTCTGATATTATTGGTAAGTATTGGAGTAATTAAATTTTGAAATATCATTTACTGTCTTTTTTGATCTTTTCTCTTATTTCAATTACAGAGGATTATATTGTGATTGATGTTAGAACTGTTTCTGAATTTAAAAATGGCTTTGTCCAGGATGCAATTAATATAGAGTGGCAGGATATTTCTAGCATTAAAGATGAGTTTGAAAAAAATCAAAAGATTTATCTATATTGCAGAAGTGGAAATCGTTCTGGAAAAGCTGGCGACATTTTAATAGAGTTAGGATTTAAAAACGTTGAAAATCTAGGTAGCTTGGAAAATGCATCTAAATACCTTAAAAAGAAAGTTATAAAATGAAAAATTTTTTTGATTTTTTGTATAAATTCAATAATAAAAAAATTATTTGTTTAGATGGAGGTGGTGTAAGAACAATTGCTTCTATGGTCTTTTTAAAAAAGCTAGAAGCTGAAAGCGGTCAAAAAATTTCAGATATATTTGATATGTTTGTTGGTACAAGCGCAGGAGCTTTTAATGCTGCTTGTTTTGCATTTGGTGGTTTCTCTGCGGCAAAAGTTAAAACTTTTTGGTCTGAAAGATATTTAGAAAAAATTATGAAGAAATCTTTTTTTAGGGATAAAGTTTCTTTAATTCAGGCAAGACCAAGATATGACAATAAAGGTAGATTAGAGTTATTAGATGAAGTTTTTAGCAATTACACTTTAAATGAAACTAAAAAGCCATTTTTAACGTTTGCTTATGATATCGAAAAAAGAACTAATGCAATTTTCAATTCCGTAGATACTCCTGATATTTTACTAAAAGACGCTATAGCTGCATCTAGCGCTGCTCCAATGTATTTTCCAACTCATCAGATGGCAGATAATTCATGGATGATTGATGGAAGTGTAATCACAAATAATCCAACTATGATTGGTTATTCGTACGCGAGAAAAATTCTAGACACAAATAATATAAAAATTCTTAGTATAGGTTCTGGGAAGCCCACTAATAAGATCGATGGTGAGGCCTCAAAAAATTGGGGAGGAGTAGGATGGTTAAGAAACGACATTATGGGGATGTTACTAGACTCTGAAATTCATAACGAAATTTCTAAAGACATTTTTAATGAAAATTACCTTAGGATAAATTCATCTCTTGGCAGTATAAATAGATTATTAGACGATGGTTCTCACGAAAATCTTGAAAAAATACATTTAATGGGCATGGAGTGGTGGTCAACATTTGGTGAGGAGACTATCAAATTTCTTGATGGCTAATTTGCTTAATAGCCAGTATTTATATATTTAAATTCTATATATAAAACTTGACATACATTATCCAAAAAAGTTTAATTAATGCATCAAATACACACATATATGCCTAGGGGGTAAAAGTGAATAGATACTTATTGTCATTATTATTATTATTACCGCTAACTTTGAATGTTTTTGCGCAAGATGCAGAAGACGAAGAAGTAGAAGAAGTAGTAGTAACGGGTATTAAATCAAGTTTAAAAGACGCTATTGATATTAAAAGAAATAATGTTGGAGTTGTAGATGCAATAACTGCAGAGGATTTAGGTAGATTTCCTGATGGAAACTTAGCTGAGGCACTTGCAAGACTGGTTGGTGTTACAACAGAACGAAGTAATGATGAAGGGACTAAAGTTACTGTTCGTGGGTTAGGTCCTGAATTTAACTTGGTTACTCTAAATGGAAGAACTATGCCAACTGTTCCGCCTCAGTATGGTGGAGGAAGATCTTTTAACTTTGGAGATATTTCTGGTCATGGTATTGCAGCTGTTGAGGTATATAAATCAGCTAATGCAGTTTTACCTAGTGGTGGCTTAGGATCTACTATTAATATGGTAACAGCAAAGCCTATTGGAGCAGAGAAAGGTGGAGCTTTAAGTTTCAGACTTAATAATCACACAAAAAATGTTACTGGAAATGATCAAACACCGGAAGTAGATTTTATTTACATCACTAATGGAGAGTTTGGTGGCAACGCATGGGGTTTTTCAATATCAGGTTCCCATCAAGAGCGAAGCAATAGAGAAGAGGGTACTAATGAAATAACCTGGCTTCCAAGTGATGTTCGTGGCGGAACTGTTCCAGCTAGTGCTGTTATAACCTCAGCAAATGAGAGATCTGATGGCGTGTATTTTTATCCTGAATCTCTATCTTATAAATATAAAGATAATGTAAGTGAAAGAGATAATATTCAAGCTGCATTTCAATATGATTTTGGAAAAGCTGTATTAACACTTGACTATACAGCTTCAAGTACAAGTTTTGATTTTACAGGTATTACTGCAGGGTCATATTTTGCAGGTTGGAATACAACTGAAATGACCATCAATGAAAAAGGTGCAGTGATGAGTGCAACTTCTTTAGCACCAGGCAACGGTGAACGTTTTGCAAACAACTTTGAATATGGTAATTCAGAAAATAATAATAAATCTGTTGGTTTGAATTTAGATATAGAAGTTAATGATAATTTAAGTTTAGTGATTGACTATCATGATTCCTTTGCTGGCTTTAAAGGAACTCCTGGAGGAACAGCTAATAATGTTCTTACTTTCGCTAATGGCGCATGGCAAGGATGGGATTATTATCCTGTTGGAGAAGCATCTGGATATTTAAGAGAAAGATCTTTTGATTTCACTGACAGTAGAGTTGGAGCTTTGTCATGGAATATGGATAAATTTTTCCAAGGCAGGGAAACTGGTGCAAATCAATTTGATGGGAGCGACATGGGTCCAAGTGAGGCAATTGTTCATTACCAAGATAGAGACAGTAATTTAGAGCAATTTCAAATGATTGGTACATGGGACAACAATGACGGTATTTTTATGGAATCTCTGTCTTCGATTGAGTTCGGTATGTCGCAAATGGATACCAAGTTCAACAATCAAAAATGGATGAATCAACTTCTAAATGGAAGACTCGATCCTGGTAACCCTGTAAATATGACTTATGCATTTATGCCAGATGATGTTTGGACTGTTGTGAACAAATCAAACTATTTAGGATCTGGTACAAATTTCTATTACTTAAGTATATCCAAAGAAGATGCACTATATTGGTTTGGCGCAGCTGGTTTTCTTGGTGATACCTCATCAGGAGATGGATCATGGTGGAATAATGCAAATACACCTTATCAATGGCCTTCAGAATGTATTGCAAACGATGCCTTTGATGCAGATGGCAATCCAAATGGATTGGCATCTGGAGTAAGTGTTTATGATCCAAGAACATCAACAAGAGGCGTTGTTGATGGATGTTTTGGAACAAGAGATTCTAATGGATCTATAGTTGAAGAACTTAACTCATTATTTGTCAACTTTAATTTTGAGTCTGTATTTAGAAATGGCGTTGCTTACAGAGCACAATTTGGATTGAGATATGAGGAAGAAGATAGATCTTCCACAGCAGATACACTCGTTCCAACAAATACAGCTCTTGGCTTCGGTGCGTTCCAGTATGGAACTAATGTTGGAATTGTAACTTCTAATACTTCATTCACTGGAGTAGGTGATTCAGAGTATTTATTACCTAATTTTAATATATCTCTTGATATTTCAGATAATAAAGTTGTTAGAACATCACTAAGCAAAACAATTGCTAGACCTTCTCTTGAACAATTGGATTCATCTACAAGTATTGGAGTATTTGATCCAAGATATCCTGTAACAATAAGCTCTGGAAATCCAAACTTACAACCGTATGAATCAATTAATTTTGATGTTGCTTACGAACATTACTATGCAGATGGAAGTTACTTTGCATTGAATTTCTTTGTGAAAGAGATAAGTGACTATCATGGTGGTGGATTAACAAGTGGCCCATACAATGGTACCACTAACATATTAGCTGGGCCAAGAGGTGTATTGGCAACAGAAGAAAATGCAGACGCCTTATGTCAGTGGACAGCTCCACAAGGATACTGGGCATGTGGATGGTCAAATCAATATGATTGGGCTTTTGCAAATCTAACTAGTTTTGCATTTACTCCTGCTGGATGTGTATCTGAATGTTTTCAAGATGCAACTAACCCTAATGCAGTTTTCTTAAGTGACGAAAACGATCCGCTTTATATCTTTAATATTGCACAACCAGTTAATCTATATGATGGAACGCTTGAGGGTATTGAAATAGCTGTGCAACATTTATTCGAGAATAACTTTGGAGTTTTAGCAAACGCTACATTTATTGGAGGAGATACAGATGCTAATCCTGCAGCTTTAGGTGAGCAATTTGCTCTACCAGGATTTGGTGATGCTGCAAACTTTTCAGTTTTCTATGAAGATGAAAAATTAAGAGCAAGACTTTCTTATAACTACAAAGCTGAAACATTCACTGGAATGGATCAATATAATCCGCTATATATAGCGGCTAGAGGTCAAATTGATTTCACCACAACATATACTGTTTCGGAAAGTACACAAGTATTTTTAGAAGCAGTTAATATTGGTGATTCTGATGTTGAGCTATATTCAAGATATAAAGAAATGACATTTTTATATCAAGATCATGGACCTATATATAAAGCTGGTTTTAGAGTAAGTTTTTAGGTCTTATATTTAAAGTTTAAAAGAGGGCACATGCCCTCTTTTTTTTTCAAATAAGATATAATTTACTCGTGCATTTCCTCAGAATCACTTTAATTTCAATTTTGATAACATCTTGTGGTGGAGGTGGTGGTGGTGGTGGATCATCTATGCCATTTGAAATCACACTTCCTGCAAATATTTTTTCCATAAATGAGGATACAACTCTTAATGGATCAATTGCAGCAACGGCTAATGAGGTGGTTACTCTTACATACTCTCTAACGAGTACAACGTCAAATGGGCTATTAACATTAACAGGATCAGATATTAGTTATGAACCTAATGCTAATTATTTTGGAGAAGATCAATTTGTATATTCTGTTACAGCTGTTGAAAAAAATATAACTCGAAGTGCAACAGTTACCATTAATGTTACATCTGTAAATGATAGGCCTGAGGTAAATATTCTAGATAAAACAAACCTTGATAAAGATCACTTATTATTTGATTCAAACCCTGTTTTTACCATATCTTACTTTGATGTTGATAACTCAAATGAAGATTTGATTTTTTCTGCAAGTATAAATCAAGAAAATATTCCAGCAGTATTTACCTCAACAGGTGAAGGGAGAGGAAATATAAGTCTCGACTTAAGTTCAATTTCCTCTGCTGGATATTATCAAACAGAAATATTAGTATCTGATGGCGAGCTTAGTAATATTGACTCATTTAGAACTTGGATAATTGCAAACAAGAGAGTCGTAACTGTTGCGCAAGATGATGATAAAAGTGATGGTTTTGATTCGGGAACATCAACAGACAAAGATTACTATGTCTATTATCTAATTGGAGGTGAAGCATCACTTGGTAGAACTGATTACTTATTTGTTGCTGACTCACTAAATTCAGATGATGTTGAAAGTTTTAGAGATGCATTACTAAGATCAATAAATAGATTAAATGATTCTGAAGTTTCACATTTTATCGATGGATATTTTGATGTAATAGTTGCTGAGCCTGTCAATCCTGATGGCACTTCACTAGCTTCGATTGAAACTGGTTGCTATGACTGGGATGAAAATATCTTTTGTATTGGATCAAATGATATTAATGTTTCTGTATTTGATGATCTTTTTACAAATCCTTCTTTAATTTCAGTTTTAACAATGACAAGCGGTAGAGGCGTAAATTTAGGAAACACTAATATACAACCTATTAATAGCCGAACTGATTATGTTTTAATGCATGAGCTTGGACATGCTCATGGTGAGATGGGAGATGAGTACTTATCATCTGATGATCGAGATGTCAGCTTTTGGGCAGATAGAAACGTAAACACTACTACCCAATCAGATCCCTCACAAGTTAAATGGAAGCATCATATTGATGATTTATTGAATGTTCCTGGAAGCACTTTCAAAGTTTGTTATAACTGGTCTGATGGCACAGTTGGTCTATATAATGATGAAGACATAGCCACTTGTGACTGTTTATATAATTTATATGATGCCAATGGTAATAGAACTGGACGAAATCCTGACTGCAACAAGGTTGGTCTTTTTGAAGGCAATTACTATGGCGAGTTTGATAATTACAGACCAAAATATTTAACAGTTATGGAGACTAATACAGATCAATATGGAGAGGTAAATGCAGAAGGTTTTGCTATTGGTTCAATTCATAATCAGGGATTTACAGACGGAGACCTTGATTATACCTCTGATGCAACTGGCACAATAACATCTGTTGAAATAGAGGTAAATGCAGTTTTTGACAGCTCGAAATTAACACTAAAATGGTATGAAGATGGTGTTGAAAATACTTCTTTACAAAATCAAGTTTCTGTAAGTTTTGTGAGACCATCAGATAATTCAGTAAAAATATATACTTGGAGAGTTGAAGATCTCTCTGGAACAGTAACGGCTCCAGATGATGTTTTGAACAATGATGACTTTTATGAAGGTCTCTTTAATAGCTCTTTTTATTGGTGTGATGGATACTGGGCCAACGATAGGTGTTCTTGGTCGTATAATCCAAGTTCAACAACGTATTCAAACTATGACTATGGTTATATGGTTGGACCAATAGGAGGAACATGGGCAATTAATTGGGCAAGGTGGTAATAATGAAAAAATATAATTTGTTTGTAGGTGTCTTTTTATGTTTGTTTAATTTAAATGCAGACGAAATACTTGAGTCAAAAAAAATATTTAAGCTTCATACAGATGATAATGAATTAACTAGTGTGTATATTTTCGATGGCACTCCAAGTGAGTTTTCTCTAAAGAAGGTCATCGAAAACAAACCAAAAAAAAGCTTAATAAAAAAAATTAGGTTGGTAGATGATAATGATATTTACGCAGTAAAGATATTTAATAAAAATGAAGAATATTTATATACTCTCGGTATTGGAAATCCATTTTATGCACATGCAACTCATATTGGATTCGAAGATAGTGATGTGATGGGAGGGCCGGTCAATTCCAATATCATTGAAATATCTATACCAACTAACATTAAACCTTCATATTTTGTTATTTCAAAGAGAAATAATGTTGGCCTATTTGATGATATTCAAAAAATATCACTTCCGTAAAAACAAGATTATGTTCTGTTGAAAGCATGTGCCTAAAGGAGTATATTAACTGACCAATGCGGTACTAGCTCAGTTGGTAGAGCGTCTGCTTGCCAAGCAGAAGGCCGCCGGTTCGAGACCGGCGTACCGCACCATTTATATATAAAGATTTTTTATATAATTTTTTTCAAAAGTTTATTAAATTACAGTAGTATAAAATTTTAATAATCATAGGAGAAAAAAGAATGAAAAAAATAATTTTTAGTTTATTTACATTATTTATTATATCTTCTCAGTCAATAGTTGCTGCAGGCTACATTGCAATTTACTCTTTAAATGTTTCTGATCCAGCAAGTTATTCGAAATCATTAGATAATCTGATGAATTCTGATTGGGGTAAATCATTTCCTGCTACTGTTTCACTTCATCAGTATGTTTTTAATGGATACGATGATGCAACTCATGCTGTTGTCTTAGATTATGATGATGCTGAAAGTCTTGGAGTTGCAACTGAATTATTTAATGATCCTCAATTTATAATGCATCTAAGTGAAACATCATCAATGTTGACAAATGTAGAAGAATCTTTACATATGAAATTGATATCCGGTGGCAGCACTGAACCAGAAAATAATGGATTTAATACTGTTTATAGGATGAAAGTAAATGATCCATCTTCATATGCAATGGCATATACTGAATTAATCGCAGAACTTGAAGAAGCTGGCGATATCATTGGCACATATGGTCTTCGACAAAATATTGGTGGAGATGTCAATTATTATAGTCATTATGCCTACACTAGTGCTGGCTCAATGTCTCAGGCAATGGAATCGGCGGAAACCCTTTATGCAAGTGAGGACTTTGCTGAATTTTCAGAGAAAGTTTCAGACAACAGAGAGTTAATCAGTATTTCAGTTTTAAGAAATATTATTAGTTATAGTAATTAAAAATATCTTTTAAAAAAAAGGGAGTAAATTTACTCCCTTTTTTTTTGTATATGGCTAATTTAATATAATACTTAATGAAAAAAATACCCACAAAAATTCTTGTTTTATTTTTATTGGTTTCATGTGGCGGTAGCTCATCTGGACCTTCAAATTCAAATAATAATCTTGATGACCAAAATTCAAATTCCCTTTTTGAGACATGTACAAATTCTTCAGTATCAGGATTACAAAGATGTGAATTAGAGCATGACAGCAGAGCTCGTTTTTATTATATTTATAGTCCGGCTGAATTAGATGAAAATTTAAGCGTACCAGTCCTCTTTGCACTTCATGGCTATGGATCATCCGCCTATAGACATTTTAATTATACAAATTATGAATCAATAGCTGATGCAAATAATCTAGTAGTCATCTATCCCCAAGGTGCTACAACTTCAACATTATCCACTCATTGGAATGTAGGTGGTTGGACATCAAAAAGTGATGTGAATGATTTGGATTTTTTTGAAACATTAATTGATTTAGTAAAACAAAAAATTGTAATAGATGAAAATAGAATTTATTCATCTGGAATGTCTAATGGAGGATATATGAGCTATCATCTTGCATGCAATTTAAGTAATAAATTTGCCGCAATTGCATCAGTAACAGGTTCAATGACTTATGACACATTTGATGATTGTTCACCTAACCATCCAACACCAATTTTACAAATTCATGGATTGCTTGATTTCGTTGTTCCATATGAAGGAAATGGAGGCTCAAAAAGTATTCCTGACGTAATTGATTATTGGATTAATTACAATTCATGTAACTCAAATCCTGAAACATTTATTGATTATGATGATTTTTCTTTAGTTACATACGATACTTATTTAAATTGTTTGAACAATGTTAATGTTAAGTTAATTTTGCACCCAACTATGGGTCATAATTGGCCAAATTCTCAAGAATATAACGTTAATGCCTCAGAAGAAATCTGGAATTTTGTTTCAATGTATGATTTGTTCGGCCTTATAAATTAGATACAAAAAAAATACATAATTTTCTCAAACCTATGATGATCAAATGATATATTTATAAGTCAACATATTTAGGGAGAAAAATAATGAGACTACTTTTAAGCCTAACTTTAATGTTTAGTTTTTTTGTGACTTCTGATGATCATGAGTCACCAAAATATAAATATGAACCTGAAGTAAATAAAGCTGAGTACTATATTGGTAAATTCAATCAATATAAAGATATTAATGACTTGGTGGACTGGTATGAAAAATTTGCTAAATGGGCTGAAGAAAAAGGTGATACATACGACACAATGACAGTTGCTTTACTTCAACCATATTTCAATAGTGATATGGAAAGTCTTGATGTAATGTGGGTAAACACATGGCCAACCTCAGTTCTTCAATATAATGGACTTGAAACATGGATGTCGGAAGGTGGACCAAAACTTCTCGAATCTTTGCCTGTAACGAACAGTAGACAAGTTGATACATGGCAGTGGGTCATTTCTGAGCCAGCCAGTATGGATATAGGAAATATAATGTGGGCCACTTATTCAGATTGTTCAATTGATGAAGGTTTTGATATGAGACAGGTCTATGATATGTATAAAGATTTTGCAATTTATGCACAATCTGAGGGAGATACAGTTGGGAGAAAAATGATTGTCCCAGATTCTGGATATGAATTACCTGATGGAGTTGATTTCATTAGATTGATGTATTCTTCATCAATTTCAGAGAGAGGAACAAATGCTGAGAGATTTTATACAAAATTAGTTGATTCAGAGGCATATGCTAATTTAGAGGGATGGTCTTGTTCAAATGCAAGGGCTTATTTCGGAACACCATTAAAGTCTTCAGAATAAGTTTAGAAATTTTAAATTAAAGGGAGCTTTAAGCTCCCTTTTTATTATTAGTGCATAATGAACTAATGAAGGATATTTCAAAACATATTGCTATTGTTGGAGCAGGCATATCTGGCCTTGCTTTGGGCATAATTTTAAAAAAAAATAACATACCATGCCTAATTTTTGAGAAGTCAAAAAAAATATCTGAATATGGTGCTGGGATATCTTTATCACCCAATGGGTTAAGAGTTTTAAAAGATTTAGACGTTTTTAATAATATTAAAACAAAATCATGCAATCCAAGAAATGCAATCTTTTTCTCAAGATCAAATCAAATAGCAAACACACCTATAAATGTTATAACAACGTCTAGAGATTTATTGCATAAAATATTATACGAAAAGTATATTTCAATGGATGGAGATGTTTTATTTAATCACGAATTATCTGACTTAAGTCTTGATAGTAAATCCTTAAATTTTACAAATAAAAAAATATACAAACCTTTTCACACAATTGGTGCGGATGGTATAAGGTCAAAATGTAGACAAAAAATCAGTAATGATGAAGATCTTATTTATAGTGGATATTCAGTTTGGAGATCAATATTATTTGGTAACCAAAAAGATATAATCTTTCATCTTGATAAGAACGTTCATATAGTTTCGTACCCAATTTCAGAAAACAAAATCAGCTTTGTTGCGGTCATAAAAAAATCTAAAGCGTTAAAGGAATCATGGAAGTTTAAAGGTTCATTGGATGATCTTTCAAAAGAATTACCATCAAAATTAATGCAAAAATATTTTTTAGATAATAATTCTAGTGAAATATTTAAGTGGGGAGTTTTCATTAGACCTAAAATTAAAGACTTATATATAGAAAATCTTACTTTAATTGGTGACGCCGCTCATCCAATAGTACCTTTTCTTGGACAAGGAGGTTGTTTAGCTCTTGAGGATGCTTATATATTTGGAAATTTAATTAACTTATACAAGAATGACATTATAAAAAGTCAAACTAAATATAACCACATTAGATTAAAAAGAGTAAGAAAAATTCACAAGATGTCACTTAATCAAGCAAAATTTAATCATTTAGGTAATCCCTTAGCTATTTTTCTTCGAAATAGCTTGATGAAATACACTAATATTGTTTCTTTAAGAACAAGAGGAATATGGAATTATGATATTACTGAAGGTTTAGGCATCTGAATTATTGATTGTAAGTTAATTTTTTAAAATTGTTATAATGATTACATGAAGTTTATTTTAAAAATATTTAATCTTTTTTTTAATCCAATCAAACATAAACCAGCTGAGGTCAATTTAATAATTGATCCCAATATGGAAGATTTTGTAAAAAATGAGATTTTACCTGGTTTAGAAATATCTCCGCATTATTTTTGGAGTTCATTTGAATTACTTTTAAAAAAGTTCACACAAAAAAATAAAGATCTATTAGCTAAAAGAAAGTCATTACAAAATCAAATTAATAACTGGCACAAAAATAATAATTTAGACATTGTTAAATATAGAACTTTTCTTGAAGATATTGGATATATAGCTCCAAGAAAGAACGAATTTAAAATTAGTACTTGGAATGTTGATCCTGAAATTCGAAAAATTGCAGGACCACAGCTTGTGGTTCCTGTTATGAATGCAAGATTTGCTTTAAATGCAGCAAATGCAAGATGGGGAAGTTTATATGATGCTCTATATGGAACAAATGTAATCAAAGAGGAAGATGGCGCAAAAAAAGAGGGAGGGTACAATCCAATAAGAGGCGAAAAAGTAATATTATTTTCAAAAAAATTCTTAGATGACTCAATACCTTTACTCATTGGAAATTATAAAGACGTGATCCGTTTTGAATTTATTGATGGTGAGTTATCTTGTGCCTTGGAAGATGGAACTATTACAACGTTGAAAGATCCAAATAAATATATTGGATATATGGATAAGGGAGAAGGAGCATATGGACTTTTATTCAAAAACAATAATCTTCACTTTGAAATACAAGTAGATAGATCACATCCTATAGGTCAAGAGGATGCTGCAGGAATAAAGGATATCTTAATGGAATCTGCAGTTACAACAATTCAAGACTGTGAGGATTCTGTTGCTGCAGTAGATGCAGAAGATAAGATCATAGTATATAGAAATTGGTTGGGTCTGATGAAAGGGAATCTTAAAAGATCTTTTGATAAAAATGGTAAGTATATTACTAGGGAATTAAATCCTGACAGAAAGTATCTTCTTAAAAATGGGAAAATGATCTTACTTCCTGGAAGAAGTCTTATGTTAGTTAGAAATGTTGGCCTCTTAATGACAAATCCTGCGATAAAAAATCAAATGGGAAATCCTGTTTTCGAAGGCATAATGGATGCTTTTTTTACTGTATGTATATCCGTGCATGACATTATTGGCAATGGAGTTTATAAAAATTCTAAGACAAAAAGTATTTATATTGTTAAACCAAAAATGCATGGTCCAGAGGAGGTTAAATTTACATGTGATTTGTTTGCTGAAATTGAAACTATTTTTAATTTACCAAAAAATACTATAAAGATTGGTATTATGGATGAGGAAAGAAGAACAACTGTAAATTTAAAAGAATGTATTTATGAAGCTAGAGAAAGAGTAATTTTTATAAATACAGGTTTTCTTGATAGAACAGGTGATGAAATTCATACAAGCATGGAAGCAGGACCAATGGTAACAAAAGCTTCGATGAAAACTCAAGATTGGATAACTGCATACGAAAACTGGAATGTTGATATTGGTCTCGAAACCGGCTTTCAAGGCAATGCTCAAATAGGTAAGGGTATGTGGCCAATGCCAGATGAAATGTCAGAAATGTTAAAGACAAAAATGATTCACCCCATGTCAGGAGCAAATTGTGCTTGGGTACCATCACCAACAGCGGCAACTCTTCATGCTCTTCATTATCATCAAATAAATGTTCATGAGGAACAAACTAAGTTATTAAAAAGAGAAAAAGCCAAACTCGAAGACTTATTAAAGATTCCGTTATTAAATAATCAAAACAAACTTACAACAGATGAAATTAATGCTGAGATAGAAAATAATGCTCAGGGTATTCTGGGCTATGTAGTGAGATGGGTTGACCAAGGGATTGGTTGTTCAAAAGTTCCAGATATTAATGATATTGGACTTATGGAAGACAGAGCAACGTGTCGTATTTCAAGTCAATATATATCAAACTGGCTTCATCATGGACTATGCACAAAAGAGGAGGTTATTAACATTATGAAAAAAATGGCAAAAATTGTTGATGATCAGAACAAAAATGATGTTAATTATAAAAAAATGTCTCCTTCTTATGATGGAATTGCTTTTAAGACTGCTTGCGAATTAGCAATCAAAGGCATTGATCAACCAAGTGGATATACAGAACCAATTCTTCATGAAATGAGACTTAAAAGAAAATAATAATGTCAAAAGGTTATTGGGTTGTAAGATCTGACGTGATTGTGGCTGACGAATATTCAAAATATATTGAAATAGCTACAAATGTAATAAATAAATTCGATGGAAAATTTATTGTAAGGGGAGGTATCCAGACAGAGTTTGAAGAGAAAGGTTATTCAAGAACTGTTGTAGTTGAATTTTCTTCGTATCAAAAAGCAATTGAATGTTATCAATCGATTGAGTATCAAAATGCGCTTAAAATTGTAAAAAATTCTGCTAAAAGATTGGTATCGATTGTAAAAGGGACTTAATTGTTTAAATACAAATTTAATTTACAAAAAAATATATTTTTTTTAAAAAAAGTATTGACAAAATTAAATGACGCTGTAATATATAACTTACCAATAGCGACCGACTTGTGACCAACTGCAGACGGGAGACCAAGAGAGAAGCTAGAGGAAGAGACCGAAGGGAGAAAGCACTTACAAGAGTCGGCGATAAAAAAGAGCTTGTGAGTCCACCAAGAGTCCAAGAGAAAGGATTCGAGGAGCTAAAGAAAATCTCACTTTAGACCCCTGAGGAACTCGAACTTTAAAGAAACAGAGCATGCCTCTGTTTTTTTTTGTCTTGCATAAAGCAATTTATTCATTATCATTCGTTCCTATGCGTTTTACTCGTTCTAAAATAATTTGCACTATCGGTCCTGCAACTGATAATTTAATTGTACTTCGTAAGCTTCAAAAATCAGGAATGAATGTTGCTAGAATTAATATGTCACATGCAACACATAAATCAGCACTAAAGGTAATTAATAGAATAAATAAAATTAATTCTGAAATTAGCTCACCATCACAAAAAATTGCAATTTTATTGGATACACAAGGACCTGAGATAAGAACTGGTGATACTTCTTTACCAATTGAGCTTAAAGTTGATGACGAGGTAACATTAACAATAAGAGATCAAATAGATGTGGAAACTTCATCTATTAAAGTGAATTATAAAGATTTGGTAAATAGTGTTGAAGTTGGTTCACGAATATCCGTTGATAATGGCCTTATTAATTTTAGAGTTTTATCTAAAGATTCTGATAACTTATTATGTAAAGTTCTTCATGGAGGAAAGCTAGGTTCAAAAAGACATGTGAATCTGCCCGGTGTCAGAGTTAACTTACCATCTATTACAACTAAAGATATTGAAGATATTAATTTTGGTATAAAACACAAAGTAGACTTTATTGCAGCATCTTTTGTAAGGAATAAAAAAGATTTAGAGTTATTGAATGATCTTCTTCACAAGAAAAACTCATCGGCAAAGGTAATAGCTAAAATTGAAAATCAAGAAGGCTTAGACAACATTGATGAAATTTGTAAATCAGCATGGGGCGTAATGGTTGCAAGAGGTGACTTAGGTATTGAGACAAGTCTAACTGATTTGCCAAATATACAGAGAAAAATAATGTTTGCATGTGCTAAATGGGGAAATAGATCTATAGTTGCAACTCATTTACTTGAATCTATGATACAAAATCCAACCCCAACCAGAGCTGAAGTCACAGATATAGCTAATGCAATATATGAAGGGGCTGATGCAATAATGTTATCAGGTGAAACAAGTATTGGTAAATATCCTGTAGAATGCGTTAACCTTCTAAAGTCAATATCAAATAAGACAGAGAAATTTAAAACTTTAGGTTACGAAGATAATCTCATAACTAATTCAGACTGGGAAAATATTGCAGTTGCTGCAAAAAATCTTGCTGAGTCAACATCAGCTGATGGGATAATTGCTGTAACAAGAACTGGTTCAACTGCAAGCTATATTTCTAATGCAAAACCAAATGGAATTCCTATTTTTACATTCACCAATAATAAGTCTACCTTGCGTCAAATGTCTCTTGTTGGAGGAACTCTTTCTTTTTACCTTTCAAGATTAAATAATCATGATAAGACGCTCATTCATGTTGAAAAAGTATTAAAAAAATTTTATAAAAACCATAAGAATCTCAAGTTCATAATGGTCTCTGGTATTTTTTCTGAGGAGCATTCCGAAGCAATACAAATTATTAATTTTTAATAACATTTAAGACTTAGATAAGGATCTAAATCTTGTTACAATTATCTATTACAGAATTCATCTATGGGGGATTATGTTTAATACACTTGATTGGGTAATTGTTGGAATTTATTGCATTGGAATTGTAAGTCTTGCTACCTATGTATCAAGAAATAGAACTGGGTCACAAAGAAGTGCTGAAGACTATTTTCTAGCAGGAAGATCACTTCCTTGGTGGGCAATAGGAGCTTCATTGATTGCGGCGAATATCTCTGCAGAACAAATAATTGGAATGTCTGGACAAGGCTTTGTTGTTGGCATGGCGATAGCTGTATGGGAATTGACTGCCGCAATAGCATTAATTGTGATGGCAAAGTTCTTTTTACCTTTGTTTTTAGAAAAGAAAATTTATACTATGCCTCAATTTTTAGAACAAAGATTTGATAAAAGAGTTAGTTTAGTGCTTTCATTTTTCTGGCTAATTGTTTATATATTCATTAACTTAACATCTGTGTTGTGGCTTGGATCTTTAGCTATTAATGCTCTTACGGGATTAGATCTTTTTTATGGCTTAGTAATTTTGGCTCTTTTTTCTCTAGCATACTCTTTATCAGGAGGATTAAAGGCTGTTGCAATGACCGATGTTGTTCAGGTAGTTCTCTTAATTTTTGGTGGATTAGCAGTCTCTTTCATTGCTTTAAATATAATCTCTGAATCTTCTGGAATTTTTGAAGGACTTAGAATTGTAATGAATGAAATGCCTGAAAAATTTGATATGGTTTTATCAAAAGACAATCCATCATACAAGGATTTACCTGGAATATGGATACTACTTGGTTTAGGAGTATGGATTGGCCATTTTTTCTACTGGGGCTTTAATCAATACATTACTCAAAGAGCACTTGGTGCAAAAAATATAAAAGAAGCTCAAAAAGGAGTTATGTTTGCTGCATATCTTAAATTACTAATGCCAATAGTAATTGTGTTGCCAGGAATATGCGCAGCTATACTTTTTCCTGTTCTTGAAAAGTCTGATCAAGCTTATCCTACAATGATGTCTTTATTACCAAACGGACTATTAGGCCTTACCTTTGCAGCGTTAATAGCTGCTATCGTTTCATCATTGGCATCTATGAGTAACAGCATAAGTACTATATTTACTATGGACATATACAGATATTTTAAGGGCAACGAAGTATCTCAATTTAATCTAATAAAGGTTGGGAGAATGACAGTTGTAGTATCACTTATCATTGCAACATTAATAGCAAAGCCTCTTCTCGGTAGTTTTGAATCTATTTTTCAATATATACAAAACTTTACTGGTTATTTTTCTCCAGGAATAGTTGTGATTTTCTTAGTTGCTTTATTTTGGAAAAAAGCTACTTCATTATCAGTATTAATAGCGGCTTTAATTTCTTTATTTGGATCAATATTGATAAGCATTCAATTTCCAGAATTACCTTTCATACATAGAATGTCAATTGTATTTGGATTGTCTGCGATAGGTTGTTGGCTTACTACTTTCTTACAAGGATATAAGAATCAAGAAAAAGCGATAAATTTAAATAATATTAATTTTTCAACAACAAGGGCTTTCAATATAAATACTATGATTATCGTTTTGGTCCTTGGAATTATTTATACAACATTCGCATAAGTTTATGAAAAAGTTTTTTGTATTAATAATATTTAGTTCTTTTATATCTGCTCAAGTTGATTGGTCTAATACGAATAAATGTAAACTACCAACTCAATCTGATTTAACAATAGAAATACTTAACAATATGACTTTAGAGCAAAAAGTAGGACAAATTATTATGCCTGAAATCAATAGTATTACACCTGAGGAAGCTAAAAAATATTATTTCGGAACTATTCTTAACGGAGGTGGAGGTTTTCCAAATGAAAATAAAAATAGTTCCATACAAGATTGGAAAAATCTCAGTAAAAGTTACTATGATTCCTCTCCAATCATCAATGGAATCAAGGTTCCAATTTTATGGGGAACTGATGCCGTTCATGGACATAATAATGTTATTGGAGCAACAATTTTTCCACATAACATAGGTCTTGGTGCAACAAGAAATGAGCTTTTAGTTAAACAAATCGGAAGTGCTGTTGCTAGAGAGGTTGCATCTACTGGAATTATCTGGACATTTGCTCCTACTGTAGCTGTTCCAAAAAATAATATGTGGGGCCGGACTTATGAGGGATTTTCTGAAAATACTAATTTAGTAGCAAGTTTAGGAAAAAGTTTTATTATTGGTTTACAAGGCGAGAATGAATCTTTTTTAGATGAAGATCATATTTTAGCAACTGTTAAACATTTCGTTGGTGATGGTGGAACAAATAATGGCATTGATCAAGGAGATACCATTATTGACGAGTTATCACTGAAAGAGATTCATGCAAGACCTTATTATGATGCAATTAATGAATGCGCACTCTCAATCATGGCAAGTTTTAATTCTTGGAATGGCAAAAAAATGCATGGAAATAAATATTTATTGACCGATGTTTTAAAATCGCAAATGGGCTTTAATGGATTTATTGTTGGAGACTGGAATGGTCATGGTCAAATACCAGGTTGCGAGGATACTAATTGTCCGGATGCCTTAATCTCTGGAGTCGATATCTTTATGGTTCCTACTGAGTGGGAGTCATTATATTGGAATACTCTCGATCAAGTTGAGAATGGAATTATTCCAATTGAAAGATTAAATGATGCAGTTCAAAGAATTTTAATAGTAAAGGAACATCTAGGTTTATTAGATAAAAGAGTACCTCACAATTATGATAAAAATTATTTGGGAAGTAAATCTCACAGAGCGCTTGCTAGAAAGGCTGTTCGTGAATCAATTGTTCTATTAAAAAATAGTAATAAGAATCTTCCAATGAATCCGAATAAAAAATACCTCATTGTTGGTGACATGTCGCAGCATATTGAAAACCAAATGGGAGGCTGGACAATTACATGGCAAGGCAAATCATGGGAAGGAACTAATATTTCAAATGAAGATTTTCCAAATACCAAAAGTATTTATCAATCCTTATCAAATTTCATTAAACAAAATGGTGGAACTGTAGAATATTCTGAAGATGGTTCATATAAAAATAAACCAGACACTGTAATTTTTGTATATGGTGAAACTCCCTATGCAGAAGGCGAGGGTGATATTACTAATCTCAATTTTTCCATAAATAATAGTAATTTATTAAGAAAAATGAAGATGTTTAAGAAAAACAAAATACCAGTAGTATCTTTATTTATATCAGGCAGACCTTTAATTGTTGACAGTGAAATTAAATATTCAGACTCTTTTGTATCCATATGGCTGCCGGGAACTGCAGTTGAGGGCATTAATGATGTAATTTTTAGTAATATTGATGGCTCAATAAATTATGACTTTAATGGAAAGCTTTCATTTTCGTGGCCAAGCGAAACATCAAAAAACTCACTCAATAAAAAGGATAAATATTACAATCCATTATATGAGTATGGTTATGGATTAACCTATAAAAAACTAAATGAATAATGCTCTACTTGTAGATCTTGGTGGGACAAACATGCGTTATGCGATTGTAAAGGATGTTGATGACGACCTTTCTGAAATAAATAAATTACCTTTTAATCAAGATAATTTCGATAATTTTATTGAAAAAATAGTAGATAATCAAAAAATTAATATTTTGATTATTTCAATCGCAGGCCCAAAAATAGATAACTCAATCTCTATGACCAATAGAGATTTTTTATTTGATGCTGATGCAATTAAAAAAAAGTTCAAGCTTGACGATTGTATTTTACTCAATGACTGGGAAGCAATAGCTTATAGCTATCCTTACATTTCAAACAACATAAATTTTATAAAGGAAGGCACTAAATTTAATAACACAAAACTATTTATTGGACCAGGCACTGGACTTGGAGCATCATTATCAATTGATAATAATATTGTTCTTCCAACAGAAGTTGGTAATACAACAAACTCAAGTTTGTCGCTCCAAAAAAATTATAATGTTAATTTAGAGGATCATATCACCCTCGAAAGTCTTGTTTCAGGTTCTGCAATTTCTTCGATTTATAAATCACTAGTGAACAAAGATATATCTTCTGAAGAAATATATGAAAAATTTGTTAAAAAAGAAGAGATCGCAACTGAAGTTATTAATGGATTTTTAAAATCATTAGCAGAGACTTTGTCAGATTTAGCTTTAACTTTTTTACCTGGTGATGGAATTCTTCTGGCTGGAAGTTTAATGCGAAGAATATTTTATGACATTAATATAGAAGAATTTAATGATACATTTTTAAAAACCAAGAGTAATACTCATCAAGAAATACTAGAAAAAATCTCTATTGGAGTAATAACAAAAGAAAGAACTCCTCTTTATGGTAATTTCCATTTGTTTAAGACTAAATATTAAGAACACGAATTAATAGACATTATGAAATTAGCTATTGATAAAGATATTCCATATATATCAACATTTACAAAAGATCTATGTAAAAAATATGATTGGGAAATATTTTTTTTTAAAGACTCAGATCTATCAAATGATATGTTAAAAGACTGCGATGCAATATTTATAAGATCAACCACATATATTGATAGCGATTTGATAGAAAATACGCCAATAAAATATATAGGATCTGCAACTTCTGGGTTTGATCACATTGATAATAATTATCTTAATTGGAATTCTATTGATAGGAAGTGTTTCGTAGCAAAAGGCTGCAATTCTTTTGCTGTTGTAAATTATGTGTTAGCTTGCTTGGGATTTTTAATCAAATTAAAAAATTTTTCTTCAGCAGATAGTGTGGGAATTATAGGATATGGAAATATAGGCTCTCTTTTAAGTAAAACTCTTGATATCTTAGGTATCAAGAACTTTTGTTACGATCCTTATAAAAGCAAATACAATCATAAAAAAAATTTGAAAGATATTTTAAATTGTAAAGTGGTTTCTATTCATGCTTCATATTCAAAAGAAGGCATCCATCCATCTTATAAACTAATTAATAAATTATCTATTGAGGATTGTCACTTAAATTATCTTATAAATACTTCCAGAGGAGAGATTGTTGATGAAGATTACGTTTTAAATAATCAATCAATTGATTATATTGGAGACGTTTGGACAAATGAACCAAACTGCTCGAAGAGAAATATTAAAAAAGCTCTATTAGCTACACCTCATATTGCAGGATATTCAAATCAAGCAAAAATTAAAGCAACACAATTGCTAATAGAGAGCTTTTGTGATTTTTTTGACATCGATTTAAATGCTAACCAAATAAGAAATACTGACAAATTATTTTATGATTTTTCAAATAGTCACAATTTTATAGACAACTTTCCATATAAGTTTTTTCAGCAATTATTTGATATTGAGCAATGTTCAAAAAAATTTAAAGATCAGTTACTAAGAAAAGACTATACATTCTCTGATATAAGAAAATCTTTTAAATATATAAATGATTTTTCTGTATATAATTTTGAAGACATAAAAATAAATAACAATTCATAAATATTAAACTTTGTGTATAATTTGTCTCAATTATGGCGGACAAAAAACAAACAAAGGTCTATTTAATACCTGAAAATGAAACTAGAGATAGTCATACGTATCACTATACTGCGATTAAAACTAGAAAGTTTACTTTAGAAAATAAAAAAATGCGTTTAAAAAAATTCAATCCAGTTAAAAGGATTCACGAATGGTTTGTTGAAGCAAAGCTACCTCCTCATAATTAATTTTGCGTTAATCTAATTTCTGTAGAAGATACATCATCTCTAAATGTACCCTCATCGAATCCTGTGCACCTATCTTTAATAATATCTGGCACACTAATGCTATCAAGAGAAATAAATTTCTTACCAACTTTTCTTCCAAAAACTAAAAAATTAATATTATGATCATTGAATCTATCAATGTGCTCAATCATATCTTTGTAATTTTTATAAAATTTCTCGTCAAAAACTCTCATTAAGGTATCAGCACCAATAATAAAAACTGAATTAGGAAACATTTCTGCCTTTTCACTAAACCTTCCAGCAGAGGTAAGCATCCAACTTTCATTATCATGAAATTGATCGAGTGTTCTTTTGATTTCATAGAAAGTAAGAGGTGGCTTATCAGCATTTTTAGCACATATTTCAAATGTAGTATGCATTCCAGTCTTTTTTTCTGCTAAATCTTTCATCTTTATATGACCTTCATGTAACGGATTAAATGAACCAGGAAAGATTAACTCAGGATTATTTTTATTATTTGATATAAATCCAACTTTATTATTAAAAAGTTTTTTCCATGATCTTTTCGCTTTAACTTCAGTCATTTTAATCTCCTCCTGCATGTGAGGAAGGTCAAAATTAAATTTACATGATTTTGCAAGTAAACTTAAAACACACTCAGTTATAAGTTTTTCCTCTTCTTCACGTGTTCTTTTGCCTTTATCTAAGTAGCATTCAATATATTTGGTATAGTCATGCGCTTGGACAACAATAAAAAATTTATGATCTCCTTTTTTTTCATAAGTAGTTGCAAGGTTTGCAGTTATAGCAATACCCAATAAATACTTCGCTTTTATTTTTTCACCTATTTCTGCTGATTTTTTATAAGCATTCGCTGCCATATTTAAACATGCATCTAGTGAACAATAGTGATCAGGTTTTTTTCCTAAAAACACATCCATTGATTTTTTTGAGTATGGTATGTATGACTCTAGTATTGTTTTACTTGCACCAGGAACTTTTAGCAATTCAGATATTGCATTGGTACCACCACCACTTGAAACCAAAGTTAGTTTATATGGAGAAGCATGAATTTTTTTTACTATATCAAGATATTTTTTCAATTTAATTTTCTATATTTGTAATAAACTAATTTTAACCTAATCTTCATTATTCACTGATAAAATAAACCTATGTCGTTTAAACATAATTTAATATTTTTTCTCATAATAACTACATCAGTAAATATAAAATCTAGTGAAATCAACAGTCTAATATATGCATCATGGAACAAGCCTGATGTAGAATTATTATATAAGCTTCCAGAAATAATTAACAATGATACAAAAGTATTATTTATTATCCATGGTGGCTACAGAGATCCAAAGAGATACATACAACCTTGGCTTGAAAAAACAAATAATAAAAATGTTATTCTTATAGCTCCAAATTTCACAAGAGAGTATTATCCTAATTATGTTTTTCTTGAAAAATCCGATAAGAATGGAAATCTAGTTCAGGATGAATCAAAAACATTAATTAATTCAATTTCATCTTTTTATACTCTTTTCAAAAGTAAATATAATTTATCTGATAATAATTATATGATTTTTGGGTATTCAGGTGGTTCTCAATTTGTTCATAGATATATGATGTATAGTTTAGATAAGAACATTGATAAAGCAGTTATTGGAGGCGCACCATATTATACTTTTCTTAATGATGCATCCTTCCCATATGGTGTTAAAAATATGCCATTAAGTAGAGAAAGATATGAATGGCTTTTATCAAGAGAATTACTATTCCTTCAAGGAGATAAAGATATTAAGCCTAATTACGTTAATAATGAATCTGTTCAACAACAAGGTTCTAATAGATTTAGTAGGGGAAATGCTTACTTTAAAAATCTAGTGAATTTTGCAGAAACAAATAATATGCCATTTAGATGGCGATATAAAGTTATTCAAGGTGCCGAACATAAAATGGAATTGTTTGTAGATGAAGCCTATGCTTTTCTATTATCAGAATTAGATTATTGAAGCTAGGTTGTATTTAGTTTGATAAATTCTTCAGCTTTTGTAAAAATCATTTTCTTTCTTTCTAGATTCATATTTGATAATGATCTTGTCATTACTGCTAGTCTTGGATTAGATTTAAAAAATTTTAAATTTTTTTCAACAAATCTCCAATAAAGCCCATCTACAACATCACACCATTCGCCTTTCTTATAATTTGACATTCTTAACATGTAGCTTGAACCACAAATATATGGTTTTGTAGAAAATATTCCACCATCTGCGTAAGATCCCATTCCGTAAACATTTGGAACCATGACCCAGTCGTACGAATCAATATACATCTCCATAAACCATCTGAACATTTCGTTTGGATTGATGCCAGTAAGATTCATTAAATTTGCAATTATCATCAATCTATTAATATGATGCGTATACGCGTAATCATTAGACTCTTTTATTGCATCGTCAAGAGGAGGTATTCCTGTAGTTCCTTCATACCAGTTGTTATTTAGCTTTGATTTATGGGACCAGAAATTAAGATTTTTATACTTAGGCATATTTTCCCAATAAACTCCTTTGATAAATTCTCTCCAACCGAGAACTTGACGAATAAAACCCTCTACAGAATTAATAGGAATTTTCCCTTTAGACTTAAAGTATTTTTCTTCAGCTTTCTTAATACATATCTCTGGATCTAATAAACCAGAGTTCAGATAAGGTGAGAGCAAAGAATGAAACATAAAAGTATTATCTTTATTTATCGCGTCTTGAAACGATCCGTAATTTTCAAAGTACCTTTCCAGAAAATCATCCAATAGATTCTCGGCATCCTCATGATTAGTAGCCCAATTAAAGTTCTCTAAATTTCCAAAAGATTGTGGATAACATTCTTCAACATCTATCATAGCCTCAAAAGATATTTTGTTTGGCTTTAAATATTTTCTTTTAGGAATATCTGAAGAAAGCTGATTAATTCCCTTTCTATTATCTTTATCAAAATTCCATTTATCGCCTATTGGCTTTTGCTGATCAGCCATTAAAATATTATATTTTTTTCTTAGCCACCTATAATAATATTCCTGAATTCTTGTTTTTTTATCAGAAGCCCATTCATCAAAATCAGTATCAGACGAAATAAATTTTTTATCCTTAAAAACCTCTAATTTAATGTCATTTGATTGACAAAAAAACATCAGATCTTTATAAACTTTATAGTCTGAAGGTTTTGCAACTATTATTCTATTAATTTGATGACTCTTTATTGTCTCTTTGAGATAGTCATTTAAATTTTTATTATCGCCTTTGTTAATTTTTCTATGAATGACATTCATGTGCTTTATGGTTGATGCATATTGTCTTAAAGAGCTTACAAGAAATACAATTTTGTGTTTGTGATGTCGAATTTCTTTAAAAGTCTCTAATGGCTCATAAAACATGAGATAATCATCATCCTGCATGTCAGATAAAACTGGATTATTTTTTGATAATTGATCCGCAAAGATAATTCGTAAAGCTTTCATCATATAAATCTCATGAAAAAAAAGAACATTAATTTTACTTAAAATAAAATA
>CACHRR010000005.1 GCA_902582355.1 uncultured SAR86 cluster bacterium | reverse complement strand
GTATCTACATTACTTGATACTGTAAGTAATGGAAATGGATCTCTATTATCTGTAGCCGTTGCTCCAGCATCTGAGTATGTACTTCCAAGCTCAACAGTAACAGGATTACTACCAATGATAGTAATAGATGGAGGAATATTATCAGGTTTAGAATCATCACTAATAACTTGATCTGTAATTACCACAGCACCAAGAGCCAAAAGAGCCTTTTGAACTTGGGAAAGCTCAGCTAAGAGTAAGCCGAGTCGAGCTCTAGACGATTTTAATTTTGTTGGGCTTTGGGTATTTAACTGTTCAATCTCTAAATTAGAAATTTCGTTTTTGAGTTCAACTTCTCTAGACATTAACTCATTTTTGTTTAATACAGCAACTTTTAATTTTATTTCATCGAACTCTTCGACAGAAATAGCATAATCACTAGCAATTAAACTGGAAGATACAGACATTAAAATTAAAGTAATTAAATAGAAATATTTCATAGTAATCCTCTCAAAATATGCAAAATGCCGTGTCAATTTTACACTTACATGTGCATACCACTAAAAACAGACTAATAATACTACACTTTAAGTGAAAAAATGTAAAAAAATTACAAAATGTGTTTATATATTGCACATATATTTAATATCTGTCACAATTTATATACAATTCGCATTTCTTATATTTAAACTATTTTATAAAAAGTATGCAATATTAATGCCGAAATATTGTTAAGCTAATTAATGGGTCTAAATCTTACTAACAAATCGTATAAAGAATGTTTTCTATTTAGCTTAGCGCCTGGGTCTTTTGTTAATGGTCTCCAAGTATAGTTAATAAAATTGCTATAAATTGGTATATTAAAGAAGATTCCTTTGTCAAAGGAACCTTCACCAAACTGAACTGTAGTAACATCAGTATTAGAAGCAAAAACACCAAATTGTGTTCCATTTTCAAATGTTCTTGAAAATTCAACTGTTGATCCAATGTCTCCTGCTAAGTATTCACCATAGGATATCTTCATATCAAATGGTATATAGCCATAGTTTCTATAATAAAAATTTATTGATCCAGTTAAGTTTTTATAGTTTAAAGTTCCAAATTTCCATTTATAGTCTCTTTTATGAGCTTCAAATAATTCAAAACCAACTGCATAATTAGAATTCGACTTAAAATAAAGATATTCAAATCCATAACCAGAGAACATATCCTCTAAAATACCAGCTGAAATCATTAAATGATGATTCTTTTTTGGAGTGAAATGGTAATCTAACTGGGCCCTTCCAATTAATATTCCCTCTTCATGCATATTTTTTAAATACTCTTTAATATCTGATCTGACTTGAGCAGGAAAAGTATCAACAGGAGGATATATTAGATCATCAAGATTATCTGCTAAAGAGTATTTTAAATTTATGTTGAAAAATAAATTATCTCTCAAGATAAATTCACTATCATTCTCCAATAAAATTGCGCCTTTAAAAAATTCTTCTCTTGATGCAAGAAATGGTCTAAATTTAATCCCTGTTTTTGTATTAAAGTTTTTAGTACTCTTTCTTTCGTATATTAAATTCGCGTTTTTCTCAAAATTGCTATCAATTTCTGATACTGCGTTTAAATCTGCAATTTTAAGATCTTTTTTTATGTTTTTGTAAATACCGGCATCCATTGCCGCAGATGATATGATTTCTTCAATTAAGCCTAAGTTTGGATGAATCAATTGTGTTAATTCGACACCTATTGAACTTGTAGTTTCAGATATTTTATTTACTCCAATGCCATTTTCTTCTAAATTTTTAATAAACTTTGTGTACTTATTATCCTCTTCAATATTACTAGCTTTTTTATATTGATACTTTTTAATTGAAGTTTTGGGATTATTTTTATAAATAAATTTTATGGAAGTATAGATACCCCTTTCATATGATATACCAATAGAAAAATTCTTAGTTATTGAATAATCAACTCCAAATGAGTAATCTGATTTAGGATTATCATATTCAATAACCACATCATTTGCTGTGGTATCTCTTTCAAGTTTTACAAGAGTTTTTTTGTTTAAACTATAGCTTATGCCATAAAAAGGGGATACCCTTTCACCTGAAAAGTATCTACTCGGTTGAAAACTACCTCCTAAATCTTCATATTCTAATGGCCTATTTTTAAAGCTATCGCTAAGATAGCCTAAAGGATTTTTTACACTATTTTTTATAGAATTCATAGTTCCGTAACCTAGACCAAAATGAAAATCAAGATTGTTAATGCCATAACTACCTACAATATATTCAGAACTATATAACCCGGTGCCAGCAAGATCGTTTGCTCCTATAGCAATTGCAGGTAAAATGCCCTCTTTTTTGAGTCTTAACTTGACATTAAAACCTTTATCCTTAAAGTCTTGTGCACAAATAGGGTCACTATCTACTGAGCAATATCTTTTATTTTGAATACTGGTATAAAAAAAAGATGCCTCCATCCAATCAAATGGATTAGATGTTAATGTAATTTTTTTATCAGGAGTTCCGTCATATAAAGTTACTCCATGGACTGATTCTTCAAAAAATCTTGCGCTTGGCATATTGATAAGACCAACGACTCCATAATTATTATATGTATTGTAATCAAAGCTATCTCCAGCTACTGAAAGGGATAGAAAAAATAGAGGAAGTGCTAATTTTTCTTTTTTAAGTAAATTTTTTAGCAAAAAATAAGTACATAATTTTTGAGCTAGCATTAAGTATCATTAATTATTATTTATTGAAGAAATGGAAGCTAAAGCTATGCTAATGTTACCTAAAATCGTTGCATATGCTTGAGCGGTAAGCCTTGAGGACAATGTGCTATCAATTTTTCTTGGCACGTAAATCACAGAACCTGGCTCAATAAGCACTTTTTGTGATTGAGTAGCAAATAAACTACGTTTTCTTGAAAATTGCTTTGTTCTTCCATTTGGATAAAGAATATAAATCTTATCATTATCTGCAGATTCCTTTAATCCCGAAGCTTCATCTAAATAGTAATTTAAATTCGCTCCATTGCTATATAGAAGAGGGCCTTCATTTAAAACTTCGCCAAAGATAAAAATATTATTATTTATTTCCGGAATATATAATTTATCATTATTCTTTACTAAATTTCGAAAGTTGTCATTTTTCAGATCTATGATTATCCTTCCATTTGGTTGAGCTTCTCTCAACTCATTTGATATAGCCACTAGAGACTGAAAATCTGCATCAGATGAACCACTTTTTTGTATAATACTTAGCAAGCCATCTATAAAATCATTGTAAAGTTTCTCTAGTGCAATCTTATTAATTTCTAATGCATCCTCATTAAGATATATAGCTCCTTCAGGAAAGGCATTTTGAGTATATCCCCCTGATCTTTCAATAAGGTCAAAAATATTTTCGCCTTCAACCATCTTATAATTTCCTGGTCTAAGAATTGCACCTGTAATTTGAACATTTCTAAAACTGTACTCTCTTATGAAGATTCGATCTAAATCTTTTGCTTTAATGGTTTTAAACTGATTGATATTTGTTATTAGAATATCTCTAATCTCTCCATCTAATAATCGATACAAGAATATGTTTGACAAGTCTGCTGTCGTTGTTATGCCGTTTGCGTAAGGAATAACATCATATAAATTTTGGTCTTCAAGTAATTCATATTGAGAGCTTCTTTTGAAAGCTCCCTCTAAAGTAACTACATTTGATCTAGGATCAACAAAAATCATATCTCCACTTCGTAAACGAGTTTTTGAATTAAAATTTCCTTCAATTAAAATATCGTAGATATCAAGAGTATCTATGACTTTTTCATCCCTAATTAATTTTATACTTCTGTAACTTCCATATTCATTAATTCCACCTGCAGCATGAAGTGCATGAAGCATATTGGAATTTCCGTTAAGAGTATATACGCCTGGATTGTAAGCATTTCCAGATACAAGAATATTAATATCTCTTATTTTTTCTAAAGTGATGTATACATCAACTACTATATATGCTTGCTTTATTTTAGAAATAATAAGTTTAGATGCTTCTGCAAGAGCAAGGCCTGAAAGTTGTAACTTACCAATATCTGGCAAATTAATCGAGCCGTCTCTTGCAATTTGATAAGAGTCTGTCGAATCCTTTTGGCCAATAAGTTGTATGCTAAGAATATCTCCATTATCTAGAACGTAATCATCATCTAAATTTGGGAGATTAACTGGCATAAAGGAGGTCTGCATAGTATCAAAAAAATCAGCCCCAAATAAAAACTCATCGAATTCTTTCTTTTCAATATCACTGGATGAGTCAATGCTTCTGTAAACATCTTTTTCAAGATCATTTTTTTCGTCAACCCTTTTTATGACATCTTCCCTGATCTCTTCAGGCAAGCTTTCAAGAAATGATTTGTCATATTCATTGTCTTGAGCATATGAAAAAGTAGCAAAAAGAAAGAATGTCAAAATGTATACGTACAATTTATTAATATTTTTCATCTTTAGATTAAATTTACATAATGTTTCATTGAAGATTATAAACTAAAAAATATATATATGAGGTGATTGAAAATATAATTCTCTTTCCAAGCAAGCGGATTAAACCACTCTCCCACCTCACCGGGAGTCTAATTATACGCAATTACTTAAACACATAAACAAGAACGCATAAACAAATACTCATAAATTTAATTCGTCACAAATTTCGTCACAACCTGGTATCACCTGTTTACAATGATTTTAAGCAATCTCATAAACCTTGCTGTTAAAAGGATAGGGGAGAATAGAATTTTTCGATATTATTTGAAGACCGGTGTTTGGAAAGCAAGTGTGTCAGCAATGGCACCCCGAGTTCGAATCTCGGTCTCACCGCCATTAAAACCTAAACAGCCCTTAATCAAATATGACTTTATTTGAAAGGTTTAAATTTGGTTTATCTGATGAAAGACTATTAATCGGTGCGGCTGACTGAGTTTGTTCACATGCATATTCTCTTGTAGCAGCTATATCACTTGAATTGTTATTAAAGTAGTCAATGATATTGGTTAACTTTGTCACTGTTGTTCTATTTGCTGTAGCAGTATTAACAGTGAACTTCCCGTAGGTAGTTGTCTTATCTTGATTAAAGAACTCAGGAGGACTTGTGCTTACTGAATTCCAAGGACTATAAGTGCCAACTGTACTTCCATAAGAACCAACAGTATTCCATATACTTGAAGAGCTTACATTACTTCCGTAAGTGCCAACTGTATTACATATAGAATCTGATGCAGTGTCAGTGCCTCCATAACTACCTAAATAATCTGATCCATCAGAACCTCCATATAAATAGTATATTGTTGATGATGCTGCATCATTGGTAACAGCAAGTAAAACTTGGGTTCCTGCAGGATGGCATATACTACCGGTTGTATTAGATGTATAGCAGATTGATCCTATTCCGTTTGCATCTTCAAAAGTTGATGATTGGAAAGAGTAATTACCTGAAGCCTGGCCTTGCGGAACGGTGCATGTGCTTGACCAGGTTCCATTTTTGTTTGTTCCAGAAATTAATGTCATAACACCACAATTAATACTCGCTGCGGAAAAACCTGATGGTTGCAGACGAGAATCATTTTTTACTGTTACACCTGAGGCATCTGTTACCTTCATTGTCATAGTTACGTCTTTTGATTCAGATGAGACGTCAACTGAAGAAACTGAAAAAGAAAAATCTGACAGAACTGGCGGATTTGTCTCTTCTACGGCATTGGTAACTGTTACCTCAATGTCCAATGAAGCTGATGCTGAGCCAGTACTAGCTGTTAAAGTTACTTTATAAACATTATTAGTATCGGTATCCGTTGGCACCTCATAATTAGGTGCTGTTTTAAATGCTAGTAAGTTGTTAGAGGAAACTTCAAACTTATCTGCATCATCTCCACTGAGAGACATTGTTACAGAATCATTGGAATCAGATTGGACACTAAAGTTACTAACAAAAACAGTATTTTCTTGCACTGATATCTGATCGAGAATATCACTGATTATAGGTTCAGCCGGTTCGTCAACATCTATAATTGTCATTTGCATGTCGAGAACTTTAGACTCTTCATTGCTATTCGTAGCTTTAATGTTAAAAGGTATTACTTTATTAGTAGCTGACTCGTAATCAACAGGAACATCCATGATGATTTTATTATCTTCTGTAAAATAGAAATCAGGTCTCACATCCCATGTTCTTGGAGATTCTAATAAAATTAAAGAGTTTGGATAACTGCATGTTTTGGATAAATCAGTACTTTTATCGGTAATAGTTTTTCTTACCGTATTTTCAAAGTCAGCTCTATACCCAAAATAATTTCCTTCCCATGGAACATATGGATCATAACCCTCACAATAAATCGCTTTACTAGAATTTGGTGTTGCTAATATCGCATTATCCTTGAATAAAACTTTTGTTCTATCATCAGTGTGTTTTGGATACTGTTGAGAAGTTCCTCCAGTAATACCAATTGATAAGAAAGCTGGTTTATTGGTTCTATAAACGTCTTCTCCAAAATATAGGTTACGTTGAATTCTGAGCAATCCGGAGGTTTGGTAATTAAAGTCTAAAGAAAATCCTCCTGAGTTATGGAAAACATTATCTTCAATAATAATATCTTCTGAGCGCCCTCTTCTATCAAGTCTCATGAGATTAACTGAGTTAACAAAACTTAAATAAGAATTAGTTAATTTAAGCGAACCACGAATATAGCTTGATTGAGCATTAGTTCTGTAGAAGAAATACGGATGTAATGATCCGCCTCTCCAATTTACATAATCAATATTGATTGAGGCATTATCTGATGTTTCTTTGGTAGCGAAAGCAACTGATATATTTCTAATCTCAGCAGGGTTATCTTTAGTGCCTTCAACAACAAAAGATGAGCCATCAAAAAGTAATATGTTTTGATTTCCTACAGAATTTTCTTCTTCATAATTTGTTCCATCATTCGAAACTAGAACAATTCCCTCACCATATGTATTTGAGAATGTTGTGCCGGTTGAAAAAGGCGGTCTTGAATATGACCCATCAACTTCAACATACCTACTAATTAACTTACCGCCTGCTTTAATAGTAATTGATGCACCACCACCAATTTGAATATCAGAAAGTGCCTGATATATCTCACCATCATTAATTACAATATCATCGTTTAGAACAAAATTAGTTCCGTCAGAATTACCAATTGTATTTGTAGGCGTAAAGTCTTTGCCATAATCTCTGATTATTTCAAGATCAATACTTGAACCCCCAGCATCTGTAATATTGTAGTCAGCAGTTTGAGTATTTTCATTAATATTGATTTTTTCTTCTGCTGTGATTTCTATTAAGTTAATTATATTAATTGTTATATCTTGAGTTGTTTCATTAACCCCATCACTTGCTGTAACAGTTGCTGTATATTCTGATTTAGTTTCATAGTCAGGAGCTGATACAAAAGTTAAAACTCCTTCTGAGGTAATAGCTAGCTCAGAACCGGATATAGAGAATGTTATTTCATCTCCATCTGCATCAGTTGCAGTGACAGTTCCAACCGCTGTTTGATTTTCATTTGAACTAAAAGTAGGATCTGATGAAAATCTTGGGTCGTTATCATTTAAATTAATAACTTTTACAGTTATAACTTGTGTAGAAGAATTAGCGCCATCACTTGCTGTAACAGTTGCGGTGTATTCTGATTTAGTTTCATAGTCAGGAGCTGATACGAAAGTTAAAACTCCTGCTGAGGTAATTTCTAATTCCGTGCCTGATATAGTTAAGGTTATGCCATCTCCATCTGCATCAGTTGCAGTGACAGTTCCAACCGCTGTTTGATTTTCATCTGCACTAAATGTAGTCGAAGAACTAAATAGTGGAAAATTATCATTGACATTAATAATGGTTATGGAAATATCTTGAGTTGTTTCATTAACCCCATCACTTGCTGTAACAGTTGCTGTATATTCTGATTTAGTTTCATAGTCAGGAGCTGATACAAAAGTTAAAACTCCTTCTGAGGTAATAGCTAGCTCAGAACTGGATATTGAAAAGGATACATTATCTCCTTCAGCATCTGTTGCAGTTATTGTACCTACTGATACCTCATTCTCTTCGATCGAAAAACTAGCATCAGAAGTAAACTCAGGAGCAATATCATTTACATTTGTTATAGCAATAGTGACATCTTTTGTTACTGTCTCAGTGCCATCGGTTAATGTCAGTGTTATTGAGTATGAATCTTTAGTTTCATAATCAGGAGCTTCTTTAAAAGTTAAGACATTCTCGTCAGATAAATTAAAGCTGTCAGCATCTGTGCCACCTAAAGTTAGGGTTAGTTCATCTTCATCTACATCTGAAACTGAAATAGTTGCTACTGCTGTTTGGTTTTCAGCTGCCTGAATAGTAGATGTTATATCAATAGACGGTGCATCGTTAACTGCTTCAATCGTTACTGTGACATCAGCACTGGAAGTTTTATCACCTTGAGTGATGGTATAGGAAAAGGAATCACTACCGTTGTAATCTTCATCAGGAGAGTAAGTTATTAAGTTATTAGATATTAATGTTGATCCGTTAATGCCATTAGTTGCTGATAATGAGAATGAGGATGAAGTAACATAAGAGTCGTTTAAGAGTACATTGATTTCTACTTCAGTATCCTCAGATGTACTTACGTTATCGGCTATTGCATTGATATCGGGTGCTATTTTGCTTGAATCTATGTTTTGATCTTCTGCTATGTAATTGAGCAGGTCTTCGGTATAACTAGTCACTGTCTCAGCGGCTGCAGTACCATTAGCAATAGCCTGGATATCAGTTTGCAGGGTTGATAGGGCAAAACGTATAACTGCTGTAGTTAAATCATCAGAGGATTTAACTTGAATGATTGGCAGCATTCCTGAAATTATTTTAGTAACATTTTCTTTAGCTGCCTCATCAATGGTTACTGATTTTGCTGCGATTACATTGTCCAGTGCTTTAGTAACAAAAGCTTCGGTTTCAATATCCACCTTGGTTTCAGTTTCAGTATATTCTTTTTCTATTTCTTCAGTAATAGCTTTGAAATAGTCTTGGGTTGTTTCTGTGGTTGTGTTGAGATTATTAGTTATGTTTTGCAGAGCAAAAGCTAAAACTGTTAACTGATTACCTTTCTCATATAGATAGTCGTTAATACCACCATCGCCTTTGTTAGCAACAGGATCAAAGGTAAAAACATCAATGGATGAATCTATTCCTAATGCTGAATTGACCAATGATGCATCTTCCATAAAGGCTGCAATAGAGGTTACCGGAGTAACTGTTTTAAAGTCTGAATGACCGGTAAGTTTATGAGTAATGAGTAGATTATCTAAAAGAGTTTGAGAATCTAAATCGGTACCACCGATGGATACTAAATTTCCGTTAGCATAACGGATGGTAAATTTACCCTCATTATCTGAAGTGGTTGAATTTTCATTTGAGTCTAATACCCAGTTATCATCTTCATCAATAAAAACTTCTGCTCCAGAAATATAACCATCAACTACTACGCCATCTGTTTCTCTATACCCCTCAACAGTAACAGATGTAGATCCTGATCCGCCATCACCACTACAAGAAATTGAAAAACTATTGTTACCAGCTGAAGTAATGGTTACTGCTTCTGAACCAGAGGTACCTGTTTGACTTGTCCAAGATGCTGAACAAGAAGTGGCATTACTAGAGGACCAAGTAAGTGTAGAAGTATTCTCAACTAAAACGGATGTTGGTTCAGCTGATAAATTAACAGTTGGAGCTGGAGTTGAAGGAGTTGTTGGAGTGTTTCCGCCACCACCACCTCCACCACCACAAGAAGCTATTATAAATAAAGAGATGAATAGATGTAATTTTTTGTACATATGTAGAAATAATAAACATAATTTTTTTTGATGTAAACAAGCGAAACTAAGTAAAAGTTTTTGTGTCGAATTTGTGTCGTTTTAAATACGCAGTTTTAATAATAAGTATGTTATAAATGCAATGTTTTTAATGTTATTGAACTTAAAATACGGATTTCTAAAGGCCTGGAACTGTAATTGAATTTATAGATAAAATTGGTTTTAGTAAATTATTAACAGAATTATTTATTTCTTCGTCTTTTAAAGTTTTTATATTTGATTGAAAAATAAATCTATATCCAACTTTGGTTTTATTATTATGAATATCTTCATAATAATCGAAAATGAAATAGTCTTTGAGAAACTCAACATTAGTTTCTTCAATACATTTGTATAATTTAGGAATATCTTTTTTATTTTCAATCGAAAATGAAAAATCTCTATAACTTGATGGATAATCAGATACTTCTTTATATTTAGCAAAAGAACTTTTCGAAATCAATGAAGTTTCAAGCTCACCAGTGATCTTGGGAAAATCATCTAATGGAACTTCAAATGCAAATATCGGTGTTTTTATTTTTGAATCTATTTTGTCCCTATCTATTAACAAAATATGTTGCTCTAAGTTTATACCAATAGAATTAAATAATTTAACTAAATATTTTTTATCTAACTTTTTTGAGAATTCTTGATGACTCAAGCCTTGTCTGCCAGAAACTACTAGACCAAGTCTTCTTTCGCAAGAAATTTTTTTATTTTTTAAAATATATATATCAGAGATTTCAAAAAATTTTACTGATTCTTTTTGTCTTTTTTCATTGAATACAACATTTTCAATTAGTGAAGGAACTAATTCAGTTCTTAAAAACTCTCTGTTTGAGTCAAGGGGATTATCAACCTTAATCGATTGATTGGTTTGAAATGCATTAAACGGCATATTTATTACCTCATAAAAACCATTATTTATTAAATATGACTTTATTTGTCTTTCAATATCACTTGAATTTTTGTCTAAAGACTTATTCAGTAATATACTTTTTGATTCTATATTGTTGTATCCAATAACTCTTGCTATTTCCTCAGCTAGATCATTTTGATGCGAAATGTCACTTCTATATGATGGAACAACTATTTTTGATCCATCAAATTTAAAATCAAGACTACTTAAAATATTTACAAACTCTTGTTCTTCTACTTCAGTTCCTAGGATTTTATTTATTAAATCTAAGTCATAATTTATTTCAGTCTTTTTATATTTAGCATTAGGCTCAGAAAATATTTCAACCTGAAAAATTTCAGCATGATCTTGGACAATTTGAATAAATCTTCTAAGAGTCTTCTCATGACATAACGGATCAACACTTCTCTCAAATTTATGAGATGCATCAGAATGTAAATCATACTTTACAGATTTCCCAATTATAAATTCTGGTTTAAAGTAGGCACATTCGATTAATGCATCATTGGTATCTTTTGAACATGATGTTCTCTTGCCGCCCATGACTCCAGCAAGATTAATAGGTCCTTCGTCATCATAAAAAACTAAATCATTTTTATGAAGTTCTATTTCCGTATTTGTCAATGTCAGAAATTTTTCATTTTCATTTTGACAGTTTCTTAATATTATGGGGCCATTAATTAAATTAAAATCATAACTGTGGACAGGCTGACCTTGCTCATAAGCAATATAGTTTGAAATGTCAGTAAAGAAATTATTCTTTTTTATGTTCAGATCTTCGAAGTAACTATTTAAATATTCTTTGTATTCAGAATGAACATTTTGAACTTTGATTCTAATAAAACTAATTGAGGGGCATGAATCTTTTGATAAGTTACTGAAATTTATATCCAAGTTAGGTATGGCGTTGTCATAAATTAGTGGCTTATTTTTATTTTTATAGAAAACACTTAAGTCTCTTATTACTCCATTGACTGACAAACAGTCTCCTCTGTTTGGAGTAAATTCAAAATTAAATATATCATTTTCAACATCATGTTCATGGCCTAATTGAAATAATTTTTCAGACAGGTCTTTAAGTGAAGGTTTTTCTTCAAGGCAACGGATAATATGTTTATATGAAATTTTCATTTAAATTGCTCAAGAAAGTCTAAATTTGATTTATAAAAATGTCTGATATCACTTACGCCGTGTTTAAGCATAGCAATTCTTTCGATTCCAAGACCAAAAGCTAGTCCTGAAAATTTCGATGAATCAATATTGCAATTCTCAAGTACGACAGGATTTATAACTCCACACCCAAGAATTTCAAGCCAATCTCCATTTTCAGAACAAATATCTACTTCAGCTGATGGCTCTGTAAAGGGAAAGTATGATGGTCTAAACCTGATTTTTGATTTTTCACCAAATAAAGCAAATATTATTTTATATATTAGATCCTTTAGTTGAGCAAAATTTACATTTTCATTTACTAACATACCCTCAATTTGATGAAACATTGGCAGATGGGTAGCATCATCGTCTTTTCTGTATACTTTTCCTCCTGAAATAAAAGCAAATGGGGGTTGATTTTCTAGCATACCTCTAATTTGAACTGGAGATGTATGTGTTCGTAGAACTTTTGATTTATTTTCAATGTAAAAAGTATCATGCATTTGTCTTGCAGGATGCGATTTTTTAATATTTAACAAATCAAAATTATTTTCTTCGGATTCAATCTCTGGACCAGAAATAATTTTAAAACCAAAATCGTTGAGCAAAGACATTATATGATCTTTCATATTATTAATAGGATGGCTATTACCAACTGAATTTTTGGAATGGGAGAAAATAATGTCTTTATCCTCTGACATTACTATAAAATCTAGCTCGTTGCTTTTTTTAGAATTAGTTCAAAAGTCTCAAAATCATTTATAGCAATATCAGAAAGAACTTTTCTATCAAGGATGATATTTTTCTTTGATAGCCCATCAGCTAATTTTGAATAAGAGACGCCAAATATTCTTGATGCAGCATTGATTCTTGATATCCACAAAGACCTAAAAACTCTCTTTCTATTTTTTCTATCTCTAAATGCATACTGAAGAGATTTAATATTAGATTGCTTAGCAGTTTTGAATAGCCTGCTTCTAGCACCATAATGACCTTTGGTGGCGCTAAGGACCTTTTTATGTTTCGCTTTTGCAGTTACTGATTTTGTTACTCTTGGCATGATTATTACCTTTTAATTAATGCAGATGCCATTTTTAAAACAGTGCCACTTAACTTATTAAGACCTCTATTATGTCTTTTTCTTTTAGTAGATTGCTTGGTAAGGATATGGTTCCTGTTAGCACTTTTACTTTTTACAGATGAGCCAGTTTTCTTAAAGCGCTTGGCTGCTCCTGAATGTGTTTTAAGTTTATATCCCATAATGATCTTAATATTTTTAATTAATTCTTCTTTTTTAGAGGTGATAAAACCATTAACAACTGTCGCCCTTCTAATGACGGCTCTTGGTCAACTTGAGATATGTCATCGAGCTCATCTCTTAATCTATTTAATAAACCAAGCCCCATATCACTATTTAAAATCTCTCTACCTCTAAAACGGACGCTTATTTTAGTCTTATCTCCATCAAGAATAAAGCTTTTTATCTTTTTTAATTTAATATTGTAGTCGCCTACGTCTGTTGAAGGTCTAAATTTAATTTCTTTTGTGGTATTTCTCTTTACTTTTAACTTAGATGAGGAAATACTTTTCTTCTTTGTAAAAAGATGTTTTCCATAATCCATGAGCTTACAAACGACTGGATCAGACCCACTAGGAGATACTTGCACTAAGTCAATGTTTTCTTTTTGAGCTTTATCTAAAGCATCTTGTATGCTTATTATACCAATCTTTTCACCCTTAGATCCTATAAGCATAACGGTTTCTGCAGTTATTTTTTTATTAATAGGGGTGGTATTTTTTTTGAAAGTGGCTATAGTTCAGTACCTTAAGTTTAGTTATTGTTAAAAGTATATTAGTTAGTATAACTTTCGGTGAGAATTCTATAACAAAAAGATTAATATTAAAACAATTTTATGGCTCTAGCACAGAGTGCTTCCATAAAGAATTATCCCAGACATATAGGTCTCGTTTGTTAATTCTATGTGATTCACCCTTCCAGAACTCGATTTCATAAGGTTTAAATTTGTACCCACCCCAATATTTAGGGCACTGTAATAGGTCTTGATGATTGAGTGTTGTATAGTATTTTTTGAGCACGCTTTCATATGAATCTATGATCTTAGATTGATCTGAAGATATAGCTAAAGCATTTTTTTTAATAGATCTTTCTTTAAAATACTTTTTATTATAGCTTTCTGAGGTTTTTTTAATTGTTGCTTTCATTCTGATTTGAGTATTAATGGAAGACCAAAAAAAGCATGCTGATATATGATCATGGCTAATAAATGCCTTAGATTTTGGCGAGTTATAGTTTGAAAAAAATACAAATTCGTCTTTTTCAATAAATTTAATGTTAACAAATCTAGAATCAACTTGATTTTTTAATGCATCATATGAAGATATGACAATCGCCTCAACATTTTTTTGGTCGCTTTTAATAGCATCATTATATGCTTCAAAAAACATTTTATATGGTAATTGCTCTGAAAGATTTTTAAATTTAATCATTTTTAAATTAAATTAACGCCTTTTTATTCTGTTTCAAAAGTTTTTTTATCAGAATTATTGTCTATGAACTCATATCTAATTGTTTTCAGCAAACCCTCTTCTAAGCTATATGGAGCAATAAAATCTGTCTCAGTTAATGAAGAAGAGAATTGAGTAGTTCCCATAAATTTTTTAACACGTATACTGCTTACAGGAAGATTTTTATTAAGAACAATTGCAAAAATGTCTGCTATTTTTCCAATAAAAATTCCTAAACAGCTAGGTATGCGTATACCAACATTATTTTTATTAAAGAGCATATTTCTTACTAATGATACAAAAGTAGTCATGTCATAATCAGGTTTATCAATATAATTGAATATATTAATACCATTTTTAAAATCTAATGAATAATCTATAAATGCTGCAACATTTTCAACATATGCCATAGATTTTTTATTGCTCCCATTACCAATCATTACAAACTTTTTGGAAGCAATTTGTTTTAAAAGATTATATACATTACCCCTGTTACCTTCGCCAAAAATAACAGTTGGCCTAATAATAATAAGAGTTCTTTTGTCAGGATCTTCTTTTTGCCATTTTTTATATTCTTGCTCGGCCAAATATTTTGTACGACCATAATCATTAAAGTAATTTGCTTCACCTGATTCGTCTGTATTTGGGGGTGCAAATCCATATATAGCAACTGAACTGATAAAGATTATTTTGTTTATACCAAAATCACGTGCTGCATTGCATATGTTGGCTGAACCTTGAACGTTAACATCATCATATCTAGATATAGGCTTTATATCATCTCGATGAACCGCAGCTAAATTAATTATGCAGTCAACGCCCTCTAATTGTTTAAGCGAAGCAGGACTTTCTATATCCATATCAACAATGCCTTCCGAATGATTAATATCATAAACTTGATGTGGTATATTTCTAGAATTGAATCTTTTTCTCAAAGAACTGCCAACAAAGCCAGCACCACCAATTATCGCAATTTTTTTATTGTTCAAAGATTTTCTCCGTATTTATAATTAAAAAATAGACAAAAAACTAACATTGATAATGAATGTAATTTGTTCCTTCGTGTATGTTTTATATTATATAAAATAAATTTCCTCGTAATTCTTGGTAAGCCTAATATATCGGTTATAGCTAACACTTGATTTGCATACCATCCATTACTTATTAATTTTAATCTTGTAAAATAAGCATTTATTGAGGAATTAGCACCAAATTGATTGTGGCTATGCTGCCTGTATTGCATTAAAGGCTTGTCATCAATTATCCATTTATAATTCTTATTTCGAAAAAATGCATAGGCCAGCCAATCATGAAAATCAATTTTTAACACCTTTTTCCAATTACTAATTACAAAATTTTTAAATTCTTGGAAAGGATCCTTGCAAAAAATATACGTACACCCTGGTCCTGCAGATTCAAAGATAAAATCAAATCTTTTTTGAGGATAAGATTTTTTTACTAGTTTTTCTTTACCATTCGGCCAAAAAGCCATTACATCAGATGAAAATCCTTTTGAGCCTGTAAATTTCATCTCATTTATTCCTCTAATCAATTTTTTTGAATGCCAAATATCATCTTGATCTGAAAAAGCTATGTAATCATATGGACTAGTATCAACATCCTTAATTAATCTATAAAAGTTTTTTGCAGCATCTCCATATCTTTTTCCATAGCTTAAAATATTCAGATTTTTATTATCTTTTGCAGTATTTTTTAAATAATCATAGGTATCATCTGTTGATAGATCAACACTTATATATATATCAACTAAAACATTTTCTTGTGACCAGATTGAATGCAATTGTTCTTTGAGCCATTTTCTGCCATTGTATGCTGCCATTAGAATTGCTACTTTTGGTATTTGATTTTTCATTATTAAAAATTCTTTAGATTGATATTTATTCCAAGCTTTATGAGTGTAATTTATAATTAATAAACTGATCGTTTATATTTGGTATATAAGTTTATTCATAAAAATATGCATTATCATTATACATTTTTTATTAACCTAAAATTTTCTTAATACTTATTTCTCTGATTTGGTCATATAAAAAAGAGGTTTTATTGTAAAGATTGATATCTGTATCTAAAGAAATATTTTTTTTTGATTCCATAAAATTGAAATTATAACTTTTATTAATATCAAGATATTTCAAAATTTCTTGCCAATAGTCATTGTTATGGCAAATTTCTTCATAACAAACAAAACATATATTACTGGTGTCTTTGAAAATATTTTTACATTTTTTGTATGATAGATACCATTGCTCTAACCAATGATTAATATTTTGAGTGTCTGTATGAGCTAAGCCTTCATTAAATAGGGGAATGTAGTTTGGTCCAAATTCTTTATGACCAATCCAGTTCATATAATCTGAAATAAAGGTATCATGATTGGTGAGATATATAAATCTTTTATGTTGATTTAATAATGAATATGCTTGTTGCGATGGTTCGCGAAATGGAATTAATATTTTTGAGTTAGGAAAATTTTTTGATAAAAAATCAATTCTATTAATATTTTGGTTATTTTTGCTTATATATCTTTTTTTGCCATACTTTTTGTTAATAAGTTTTATAAAAACCTTAAATTTTTCTAAAGACTCTGGTTTGTTATGTTCAAATGTTTTCCAGAAAACTTCTTCGAATGCTTCTGGAGAATTTGTTGTCACTTTTAATCCATCTCCATGAGCTCTATATATTGCTTTCTTATGTGTTTTTGTTAATAAAATTTTTGACCATACATTTGGTGCAAGTATAAAAGGCATATCATCATAGGAAAGAGAAGAAAATTTGTCCGAAGCATGAAGCGCATTTAGTAGGATCGTTGTACCAGAACGAGCAAGACCTGAAATAAAAATATTATTGTCCCAGTTTGTAGAGCCTTCAAATAAGAAACTTTCCAAATCAAATGCTGATTCTCGGATGAACTTTGATGAAAGTGCGAACTTGTGAAGCTTTTGTTGTATCCAAGAATAATTATTAATTTTCATATTTTTTTCTTAACCCAAAATATATAATTGAAAAAAATAGAGCCGTTATTGCTCCTGGTAATGAAATTGAGAACTCTAAAAAACCTGCTTTATATCTAATAGCAACTAAAAAAAGCATGACTATAAACATGATAATTAAAAAAATTTTTATTGATGCAATAATTATATTAAAAGCGTAAATTGGTACGGCTTTTTCTTTCCAATGGTCGCTAATCTTTTTATTTAAAATTGTTGAGAATACAACATATAGATTTTTGTATATCAATAACAAATTCTTAATTAGATTAAATCTAAAAACTGCTTCTATGATTAATATGCATAAAAGTACTAATAAAGCAAAGTTCATTTTTTATGATCTTTGCAATCCTTTAAAGTCATCTTTTTTTTATGTCTTTTCTTTATTGATCGTTTTATTGGATAGTATAAAACTCCCCAAAGTGCTAAAAAAATAGCTACAAAGAATCCTACAATTGCAGCAATGACACTTCCACCAAGTCCAGGCCCAATATATGCATATAAATTAAATGGAATTAATATGCAAAATATAAATAGCAACTTATTCATAACAGCCACCCCTTTTCTCTAAAAAATTTTTAACAAGGTCTACTTCATCTTTTGTAGCTAGTATTCTAGACCATCCCAACCTATATGTATTATTATCATTTCCTCTATTTAAATAAGACCATCTCAAAGAGCCGTCTGAGTTAAAGTAAAGTATTCTGGAGTAATTTGTTTCTTCCACAAACAAGTCACCATTTGGTAAGATTTCACTCAATCCTTGAGTAATTGTTCTTATGTCGTGTTCCCTAAAACTATCAGATAAGTACTCTGAATATTCATTAGATTTAAAATCATAAATGACAACTTTATTGTGTCCATCAACTCTATTTTCATCAACAAAATTTTTAGAATTATTATTAAAAATTGAAATTCTATGATTATCAATAATGTCAACGTCATGCTGTTGAAAAAAATGTCCAACACTCTTCCAAATAATCTTGTTGTTAGACGGTCTATATAACAAAACCATTGATTGATGTCTTAAAGATAAGAAAAGATCACCTTTCTTCCAAAAATCTCCATCTTGATTTACTGGCTGAATATCATTTAAATGAATTGGGTCAGGATTAAATAAATAAATATTATTAGCTTTTGCTTCTCCAACTGAAAATAACAAATATTCTAATCCATTATCAATAAAAATAGATGCAACAGATTTCTCATAAAGCACCTCTCCCTTTGAAGACAGCTTTACAATAGCATCATCCATAAAACCGCTATGTTGATGTATATTTCTACCCACTTGTTCTCTGGGCAAGGTTTGAGGATAAGCTGAAGTAACAGCCCATATATTTCCCTCATAATCCGTTTCTATCGAATGATGAAAAATATCATGAGTATTTTGAAAAATTAAATTAGAGCAGGAATCAATTTTTCTTAAAGGAGAAAATTCTTTTATTAATAACCCGCCATCGTTTGTTAAAAGTGGATGTCGAAAGAAAGATCTTTTATCATTTTTATCTCTATTAAGATATACGAACTCATTTTCTTGAATAACAAGATTATTGAAATCATCAATATTTGGATTCCATGTATGCAATATCTGAAAATTTGTTAAGTCTATTAACTCAACAACTCCTTGATTAAGATCTCCATCAAATCTTGATAAAAGCATAAAAGATTCATTAAAGTTAGAGGAACCACTAAAGCCTTTTTTTAGATTAGGAAATCTGTCTTTAGTTCTATTAGTAGGAAGTAAAAGATCTCTAATATTTACAGGCATCTCTGCTAATTGGAGGGCTAATTTTGACACCCATCCTAACTTTGTTGACCCTACTAATTCTTGCCTTACTAAGGTACCAAATAAAATTGCAAAAAGAATACTCAATATAATAAATAAGTATAAAATCCAAATTTCTATTTTTTTAAACATAAGAATTATCTTATAACAATTAAAAGTTAAATATACTTACCTTATCAAGGGTTAGATTTTTGAAAATTATTTCCATAGCCAACTATTAAAATAAAATAAAGAAATAAAATTTAAAATACAAACTGATACAATTAAAAAAAAGTTTTCATCTTTTATTATTTTTTTTTGCAACAAAAAAGCTAAAGCTAAAGGAACTACTGCTCCAAAATAAGCTGAGAAACGTTGGGCTACAACCAATATTCCTGAAGCCATAATGTATAAAGCTACTGAAAAAATTGCTGCCCAAAGCCACAATCTATAAATGCGAATATTAGTTTTATTTTTAAAAAATAAATATAGTAATACTGCAAAAAAAGAATTTCTAATAAGTGGCGCAATTATTGCACTGCCACCAGGTTGCATAACTAATGCACCCTGCCAATCATTAACTCTTTCTTGTGGTAGTAAAAAACTTATACTGTCGAAGTTTATAAAATAGGATAATATTATTGAAAAAATAAATAATAAAGAAATGGAGAACCATTCGATTTTAATTCTTGAAAATGGTTTAGCAATAACTGCTATTAAAGCGAAATATTGAAAACTTAATGTTGCAGTAAGAAGACTTAATGATTGCCATATAATCTTTCTTTGCATGAAGAAAATTACAATCAGGTGCGATGCTATTGATAAACGGATAACGCCAAGATCACGTGTGATATAAAAAAAGCTGAAGTATGTAAACCACATATATACAAAAGGAATCTTTGATAAACGTGAAACATACATTAACAATAAGTATGACAATATTGCCATCGATAAAAGAAACCCGCTATAGCCAAAACCTAGACTCGATAAAAAATATGAAAAGATTTTAAAACCAGGTTCTCCATGAGCAATCCAATATGCTGGATCATTAAATTCTCCTGAAGAAGCAAATTCATACATAATTTCATAAGTATCAACATCCGGAAAATACCATGGACGAAATGCTGCCAAAACAAATGAAATAAATGCAACTAAAATACCAATTAAATTTCCAAGCTTGTAATTAGCAAATCTTGTTAGTATTACAGCTAGAGTAGATGACAAATATAATAAAGTGATTGCCAAAGAGTAAACACTCATTTTTGAGTTAACTCTAAATTAATATAAATCTTAAATAAACTTATTACCAATGTAATGCCCTATTTAGTTTTTAATTTGTCTAGCCTTCCAATACAATCTTGACAAATTTTTAAAAAACTATCGCCAACAGCTTCTGCTGTGTGTTTTTCAGTATATCTTGTATAACCTCCTTCAACAATTTTTTCATACTCAGTTTCGTTTTCATATAGGCGGTTAACTCTTTCAACAATATTCTCTTGTGAAGCAACTATTGAATCAATATTATCATTAAATCCATAATGATTATGTGTTATGACAATTGGCGCTTTCATTGCCCATGAGTCACCAATAAATCCCCAACCACCTCTAATTGCTGGAGAGTATGAAAAGTAACTACTCTGAATCAATTCAAGGCACTTCTTACGACTTAGAGATTTATAATACGTTATAGATTCAGGAAATCTTTCTTTGAGTTTTTCAATAATATTAATATGTTCGCCGCTTCCCACAATTATAAACTCTTCAAGAGGAGATTCATTAAGCAGTTTTGGTATTGTAATTAAAAATTCTTGAAGATTTTTGTGAGGATCAAATGCCCCAATAAAAATTGCTCTATATTTAAATTTCTCGCAGGTGACACTAATTTTCGGATGATAACAAGGCCATGGTACATAATAAAAAGGTGTATTTTTTATCACGGGTTGGATCAAAGTATCATCATGATAGCAAGATATAATTGCATCTGAATTAGCATATGCCCAACTCCAAATAATACTGCCAATAAAAATTGGTAATCTGTCGCCAGTAATTGAATTTTTAAAAATTTTCAATAGTCTACCCATGCTTCTATATGGATACTTTTTGTTGAATGCAAACTCAGTTCTTAAAACAATAGGTACTTTATATTTTCTTTTTAACTCTACTGCGAATTTTAAGTTACTTATTTCCTCACAAAATATAACATCAGGAGAGAAATCAGATACTAATGTTTCTATCTTTTTCATATGAGATAGTCTTTTTATAAAAGATTGTTGCTCTCTAATTGATTTATAGGTTCTATGAATAACTAGTGTACCATCAGTTTCAAATTCAGGACTTTCCTCAAGCTTACCACCCTTATTGATATTTTCCTTATTAGATATTGCTAAAACATTATTATTGATATTTGCAATGTATTTGTATGCATAATAATTATCATTAAACTTTTTATTAATGCCTGGTGTTATTAGTAAAATGTTCATTAGTATTTAATTATTATTCCAGTATGTGATGATCAAATCCTAAGGTTGGTATCTGGTTTAAACTCTTTGCCTTTTGATATTTTATAGATAATTGAAAAAATTCTTCTAAATAAGAACGGATACCTAATCACAAAATGACCAAAAAATATTGCAATTCTTGTTGTGAGTCGCCTATCTAAATAAAAAAAGCTTCGAACAATTTCTCCATAAAAAACTATTGGTTTATTTGTAACTCCCTTTTCGTACTCAATAAAAGTAAGTGTAAAAATAAAGTGGTATATTGACCACACTGAAGTTAATTGTTCAAGGCGCTTTCTTAATTTACCTATTGTTTTTGGTTTTAATGGCAATCGTAATAGCAAAGTAAGCTGATAGATGAAAATTTGATCCCATTTCAAATGATCAGGTGTGTCATCAGCTTTATTTTTAACAATTTGGTTCTCGGAATAAACACACTCACCTTCATCTCCCAGAGACATAAAAAGCATTACCAGATGAGGAGCATATGAGGACTGAAAAAAATGTGCAAAAGACATGCCGCTAACTACTTTATTCATATTGTAGACAGAGGTCGAAAGATACAAAACTGCTCCAAAAGTTTCGAATGTTTCTATAAATTCATCAATTCCTTTTGTTACAACCTCATTCTTGCGATTTTTAAAAGAGTCTTCATCCCAAGCATAAGTCATAAAATGAACTTCTTTATGTCTTTTAATATCACTTAAAATTCTTTCGACTGCACCTTCAGCAACTTCATCATCATCGCCCAGAACCCAAAGCCAAGGATCGGAACAATTCTCAAAGCATTTTAATATATTAGCAGTCATTCCAACATTGTGTGGATTGGTAACAATACTAATATCAATATTTGAGTAACTATTCAGGAGATCAGTTATGGAATCTTTAACAGCAATATCTGAACAATTATCATAAATAATAATTCTGCATTCTTCAGTTACTTGGGGTAATAACTTTTCTAAGTTTGCTCTAAAAATATTGTTACGATTGTAGGTTGGTATCGCAATAGTAAGACTCATTATTTACTCAATTGAAAATAATATAAAAAATTATGGTGAAATTTAAAAAATTAAGCACTAACTTTTTTAATCCACATAATCTGTTCAAAACCATAGTAGTCCCATGTTCCAAGCATAATATAATTTTTTTTTCTTGAAATATACTCTTGAGCAAAACCAAAAAACCACCAAATAAATGGTTTTGACGATTTTTTATAATATGTGCATTCAAGTCTGTTAGATTCGGTATGAAATAACTTTTCCAAATTAACTGGAGAAACATGAGTAGAATCATCATAAAAGTTCAAACCTCCTCCCCTACTAGGAAAATTAACTGTGCTCAGAGACGGAGTGGCTATAAATATATATCCTCCTATCTTTGTCCTTTCTACAATGGCAGTAAATACTTTTTTTGGGTCATTACAGTGTTCAATGTTGTGATTAGAAATTACAATATCGAAATCCTTATCTATATTTTGGATTGAGTCAGCAAAATCTTCAGGATTACATATAATTAAATCATCATAAAGTTCTTTTGATTCGTCAGTCTGCTCAAAAAAACTAATATCAAGACCACAAACATATGAATTAGGTTTAACTGACTTTAAAAAAATAGAGTTTTTTCCACATCCAACATCTAAAATTTTACAATTTTCTTTAAGTATGGATGAGATAAAAGACCTTTGCCCTCTTGGTCTTATGGTTTTTTTAATAAAATGCTTAAAATTTAACAACATTTCTATGAGGACACGCTTTATATTTTGAAGCCAGCTGCAACAGAATCCTTAAAAAACATCTTTACAGTATCAAGAGAGAAATCATCTAAATCTGTTCCAATATCTTTCATGGCTGAAAGTAAATTTGGAGGCAGTGTAATAATATCAGTTCCACATCTTTCTGCTTGAAAAATATTAAAGACCTCTCTTGAACTCGCCCAAAGCGTTTCAATATTCGGATATTCTTTAACTAGGTTTGATGCGTAAAGCATTGTAGGCTCAGGATCTATACCTGCATTAGCAATCCTTCCAGCAAAAATGGAAATTATTGAAGGTACTTTATTATTAAGCGCTTTAAAAACTTCGTCTATATGTGTCTGTGTAAATAAAGCGGTAACATTTAATTTAACAGATTCATTAGATAATTTATTTACAAGATCATATGTATATTCTTGTTTGGTATTTGTCACAGGAATTTTTACATAAACATTGTCTCCAAGGTCTTTCAGAGTCATAGCCTGATCATACATCTCATTGATATCATCAGAAAAGACCTCAAAAGAAATTGATTTTTCCTTCACATGAGATAATACTTCTTTGGCAAAGCCTAAATAGTCAGTTACTCCAGCCCTAGCCATTAAAGTAGGGTTTGTAGTAAAACCATCAACTGTATTTTGCTTATCTGCTAGTATCATTTCATCAACATCAGCGCCATCAGAATATATCTTTATATTTAAATCATTCATTTTGTAGATTCCCATTTTGTTTCATTTACACTAACCAATGGATGAGAGATTAATAAATGCCATAAAACAGCTTGCCAGCCCTCAGTATGTGGCGTCACTAAATTCTCATCAACCGTTGGTATTACCATTGTTAGATCGCTTGATTCTTTTGTAAAACCTCCATCTCGACCTACAACTCCCATTATTGAAGCGCCGAGTTCATTAGCAAGCGAAATACAGTTTACTAGGTTAACGCTAATATTTTTATCTTTGCTTCCTCCGCCTACAGAAAATACGAATATCGCGTCATCTTTACTGAAGTTACTAACTTTCAACCAATTTGAGTAAGCCGTATCCCAACCATCATCATTTACTCTAGCAGTTAATTCTGAGACGTTGTCACTGGGTGTATAGCATTCAATATTTCCTAATTTTCTAAAATCACAAACTGCATGGCTTGAATGTCCTGCTCCTCCTCCCGAACCTATAAAAAATAAACGTCCTTTTCTTTCTCTTATTGAAGATAACTCTCTTGCTATATTCTCAATAATTTCAGAATCTATACTGCTTGCTATATGTGAAGTTTGATTTAGGTAATTTTGTGAAAAAGACATTCTATACCCCCTGTAATTTTTATATTAGGCTAACTAAACTTTTAATTTTGTAAGAATAATTAATATACGCATTATAATTTGTATCAAGCAAAAAAGCATCAATTCCAGCAGCGCTAGCAGCTTTTAAATCTTTTAAGCTATCTCCAATCATTATACATTCATCGTGATGCAAATTATGTCTGGTAATGGCATCAAGAATCATTCCAGGTTTTGGTTTTCTGCATGAACAGTTATCATTATCATCATGCATACAAACAAACATTTCTTCAAATTTTAAAATATTCATTAGCTTTATGTGCATTTCTTTTAAATGGTTTTCCTTTAGTAAGTTTCTTTTTATATCAGGTTGGTTTGTAACGAGAAAGAATTTGTACTTTTTATCAATCTTTTGGGCAAAACTTAAAAAATCATTCCTGAATACAAATTCTTCCATAGATCTTGGCGATGACACTACACCTTTTCTTAAAACAACATTATTAACAATACCATCTCTGTCTAAAAAAATATTAATGTACTTATCAAGTGTCATAATTTATAAAGAATTCCTTTGCTTTTTCATAGCTTTCTGGAGTACCAATTTCATAAAATCTTTTACTTGCCTCAAAATGTTGAAGTTTTTTTATTTTTGAAAAATATTCTTGAACTAAACTTAAATCAAAAGACCCACTTGTATTTTTGAAATCTGATTTCTTATAAATACCTATTCCATAATCAATATAATTAGCCAAATTACTTGGGTTTGTTTTGTTATAAACTGCATGCTCTCCATCAAAATGAACATTGCTTACATCATACATTCCATCGTTTTTATAAATCACAACTAAAGGGCCTAAATTAATTTTATAAGCATTATAAATATCTTTAAATTTAATCCTTAAAAAGGAGTCACCATACATCACAAAACATGGTGAGTTTATTTCAGTAATTATATTTTTTACAGCTCCACCAGTACCAAGAGGCTCAGATCCATCTTCAATCAATCTAATATTTATGTTTGAAAATGTGTAATGTTGAACAAAATCATAGAATTGATCAGAAAGATGTCCTACTGATAAAAAAACATCTTTTGCACCGTTCTTATCTAAGTAATCAAGTTGATAAAATAAAAAAGGTTTTTCATTTAGAGTTAATAAGCACTTTGGTGTTTCAACTGCAATCTCTCCAAGTCTTGTGGCTAATCCACCACATAAAATTATAAAAGGATACATCTAATTAAGTAATTAAAGTTTTTGTTCCTTCAAAATCAAAATTAAATCTTACTTCTTCCATACCTGCATTATTCAAGGCCTTTCTTAATTTGTTTCTGTCATTTGCCATAAACATTAGAAATCCTCCACCACCTGCTCCAACAAGCTTTCCTCCTATGGCTCCATTATCCATTGCAATGTCATACCAGCTATTAATTTTATCATTGGACATTCCACCTGATCTTTTTTTCTTATTCTCCCAGTGCTCATGCATTAATTCACCAAAAAGTTTCGTATCACCAGACTCCAATGCATTTTTACTTTCTAATCCAAGCTTCTTAACATTGTGAAGATTATTTAACATATCTTCATCATTCTGTTTTGATTTTGTCTGTTGATCTTTAAGAATTTTGCTCGCACTTCTTGAATAGCCTGTAAAAAATAACATCAAATTATCTTCAAGATCAAACAATGTATCGTCTGAGATATTTAAAGGTTTTACATCGACTGAATCATCTTTATTAAAACTAAAAGATGAGATACCTCCATATGAGGCTATGTACTGATCTTGCTTGCCAATTGGTTCATTTAGTTTATTTATTTCAATATCACATGCCAATTCAGCAAGCTCATCTGAGTTAAGATTTTTAGATGAGTTTGCATAAAGTGCTTTAATAAGAGCGGTGGTAAAGCTACCTGATGATCCCAAACCAGTTCCAGATGGTAAATCTGCTAAAGTTGTTATCTCAAGATTTTTCTTAAAGCCCAACTTGAGACTTTCTCTTATTATTGGATGTTTAATATCATCAATATTTTGCACATGCTCATATTCAGAATATTTTAAAGTATAGCCAGTACTAAAAGGATTCATTACTGAAACAAAAACATACTTATTTATTGCAGCAGCAACTAGAAAGCCCTCATTTTCCATGTAATAAGAGGGTAAATCAGTTCCCCCACCTCCAAGAGATATTCTTAATGGGCTTCTAACAAGAATCATTTAAATCTAAACTCTCTCTGCAGTCTTTTAATAAACGCATCACATTTTTACCATCAACTTCAGTTGCTGGACGTATAATATTATTAGTAATTTGGGTTGATTCCAAAGAAAAAAGAGCAATCATACATTCATAAAAAGAATCGTCAGCAGAGTAATTATCCAAATGATGATATTCTGACTCAGTTTGTGAAACTCCAGACTGCCAACCCCATCTCTTTCCAGTTATATATTCTTGATTTCCATAACTTCTACCTCTTCCAGTAACGATTCCATATCCATCGCTGCCATTGACTTCAATTCTAAAAGTACTTTTCCATCTATTTAAAGATGTTTGAATGTTGAATATTGTTTTATTTTTGTTATCAAGACAAATATGGACTTCTTCTTCAATTCCTGTTTTCCAAAAACCATCCCAATATGATCCTCCATTTACTTTTAATTCTGAACCAGAGATGATTATTGCCAAATCCAAAAGATGAACTCCTGGATCTATCAAACAACCTCCGCCACACATAATTGGATCAAGCTTCCATGATTTTTCCATTCCAGGTGAATTTCCATGACCAAGAATCATATTTACAGAAATGATGTCTCCAAAGAAACCCTCCTTAACATGGTTTAATAATTGATTTATTCCACTATAAAATCTGTAGTTTAGACCAACATAAAGATTTACATTTTCTGGCTTGTTATCAATGATCATATTGCATTCTTCAAGATTTCTACCCAAAGGCTTTTCAACTAAAATATTTTTAGCGATTGAATATGATTCTATTATTAAATCAACTGCTTCTGAGTGGGGTGTAGAAACAAAAACCCAATCATAAGAATTTGAAGTTAAATCAGTTATTTTAGAGGCGCATGTACAATTATATTTATCTTTTACAAAGCTTAAAGTTTCTTGATTGCTATCTACTACAGTGATGTTTATATCAAGTGAAAAATTAGTCGATATTAGTTTCAAAGCATCTAGTCTTTCTCTACCGATCATACCACCGCCTATTAGTAAAATTTTCACTCAATCCTCCTTAGCTTGAAATGCTCTTGATTCAAGTCATCTTGAAAATATTTTTCTAGCTCATCTCGAACATGTACAAAGCATCCATTGATTTTCATGGATGGAATTTTATCTAAAATAAAATTTATAACAAAGTTTTTTGGCTCATCTATGCTTGTTCTTGTCTTTATTTCACCACCATGTGACTCAACAACAGCTAACATGTCAGTGCTGACTGCTCCTGGAGCTAATGCAACTATAGAGGCATTTTTAAAATCATTTTTAAATTCTATTCCAATATTTTCAACTGCTCTTATTACCGCAACTTTTGATAATGCATATCCTGAAAAATCTGGATAACCATATGCAGCTCCACCACCTCCAAAAAATATAACTCTAATAAGACTCTCAGAATTCAAATGTTCTAAGGTATCTTTAAGAACTGATAAATTACCAATAACATTTGTTTTATAGAGATTTTCCCAATCTAAAAAATCTGCATCTAAAATCCCACCAAAATTTCCAATTCTAGATGCACACAATGCCAAGCCTATTGAAGAAGGATTGTGTTCTTTCAAAAAATCTTTAAGTTCAGTGAACTCAGTATCTATCTTTGATAAATCTCTTTTGAGAGTATAGATGTTATTTTGATTATCGGTAATATCATTTATTGCATCAGATGATCCTATAGCTAAGACTTTTTTTGCACAGCTATGTGAATTAAGAACAATGTTTTTACCTATGCCTTTTGATCCACCTGTCACTATTAATAAATCAACCATGTTGCATTATTTCATCCAAATTATCATACATTTCTCCAACAGACTTTTTTATTGCGTCGATAGAATCCATAGACGATTTCCAACCTAAACTTGATATCTTACTTGTGTCTAACCTGACAATTGGAACATCTCCTTTCCAACCTCTATTGCCTCCGGAATATCTATATTCACAATCTGATTTTTTAATATTCATTTTCTCTAATACGATATCTGCAATCTCATTAACAGTAGCTGGGTCTTTGGGCGCTACATTATAAACATCATATTTAACTTTTTGATTATCTAGTGCAATAAACATTGCAGAGACAACATCATTTACATGAATATATGGCTTGCTTTGCATTCCATCTCCTAATATCTCCAACTGAGAAGAATTCATTTTTAACCTTCGCATGAAGTCAAATGCAACTCCATGAGTTTGCTTACCACCAACAACATTTCCAAATCGAAATGCGGATGCTTGCATATCAAACATGTGACAATAACTACAAATTAAGGCCTCACATCCTAATTTACTTGCTCCATATGTGGATATCGGCTCCATCGGGCTGAAATCTTCTTTCACAAACTCATAACCAGTTTCTCCATAGACACCTGAACCAGATGCATACAATAATTTTTTACAGCCTTCCTTTCTCATAGCCTCAAGAACAATTTGAACTAAATGTGTTCCTTGAGCAAAGTCTATTTGAGGGTCTGTTGTTGCAGCCGCAATATCTGCATTTGCTGCCAACATAATGGTTACATCAATATCTTTTGAGAACTCAAATATTTCATCTTCATATATGTCTTTTTCTACTAATTTAAATTTTTTATTGTTTACAAATTCCTTAAGATGCCATTTTTTTCCTGAGCAAAAATTGTCGTAAACAATTACTTCAGAAACGTTTTTTTCTTTTATAAGCTCAGCCACAACATAACTGCCGATAAAACCACCACCACCAACAATCAGGTATCTCATAAATTAATTGTGTTAAAAAAGAACATATTATTATTGTTATTATTATAAATTATTTACTATGGGTCTATAAATTTACCTTTAATGTTTCTTGAGAGCTTTCGAAAGTTTCTACAAAAAGGGTGAACAGCAATAATTCCTACAAGATAAAAAGGATTCCATGTTCGAAGAAATTCTGTAAATAAAAATCCCCCAATATCAGTGTAAGACTCCCAAGCATTTCTCATATCTGTTAACTGATGTCTATTTCGTCTATAGTTAAATAGATGTTCAGGAATATTTTCAAATAAATTTTCTGGATTTCTGGCTATTCTTATATATAACTCATGGTCTTCAGAGGTATTTCCATACATATAACCTTTATTTTCAAACAATGTGCTAGTTCTAAACATTACAGCAGGATGACATAAGGGCATTCTGTACTTTAATGCCCTTCTGATTTTTTTATTGCCTTGAAAAAACTTAAATTGTTGAATAATCTTTTTATCTTCATCGTCCACCATTTGAACACGGCAACCCACCATTACGTATTTAGGATTTTCCTCAAGAAATTTTATTTGTTTTTCAAAGCGAGTTGGAAAACTATAATCATCTGCATCCATTCTTGCCATGTACTTAGTTTTAACTAAATTTAATCCATAGTTTAACGCAAAGTTTATTCCATCAAGTTCAAGTTCATGAATCACAAATCTGCCGTCATCGCCAATCACACTATTAATGTGTTTTAAACTTTCTGAATCTAATTTTTTACATATTATGTGACAGACAAAATCTTTATAAGTCTGATTTTTTATAGAGCAAACTGAAATTTCAAAAAATTTATTTACAGATTCAACTGGCATTAAAACAGTTAACATATACCACCTCTCCAAAGAGTAATTATAAAACTTTTATTTTCTGTTTAAACAAAATAGTTAGAAATTACTTTTAACTTTTTTTTCCAAGATTTGAAGAAAGAGCATGCCAAAAACCAAGACCAATACTTCGAATTTTAACGATTTTATTTTCTTCAAATAAAATTATGGTAATTATTCTTCTAAAGAATAAATAATAAGCCTCATTTATTGACCATTTAAAATCATGCCAAAAATTTTCATATATTAATCTTGTGCCATTTCTAGTCCAATAATAATGTCTTAGAGGAGAATAATTAGTTATCAATGGAGTACCCCGCAACAAATTGTGCAATTTACTGTTCCTATAGTAGCCCAGCGGATGAACCATATTTATTTTTGTAGATATCAAAACTCTATAGCCATTCCTTCTTGCTCTCATACAATATTCAGTGTCAACATAATCAATAAATAAATCTTTTCTGAATTCTCCTATGTTGCAAAATACATCCAAAGAAGTTAAACAACCAGAGGTTGGTAAATGTTCAACTTCTTCCCAATCTTCTTGATCTTGAGTTTTTATATGAAGAATTCGCCCAGTTGTTTTCTCTCTATAATTTGTACCAATAATTCCTACTTCATTTTTGAATGGACAACTTTCAAAAGCCAAAGATAAATCAGAAATTAACGATGAATTACAAGATGAATCCTGATCAAGGGTTAATACCCAAGAATAATTCTTATTATAACTTTGTGCCAATTTAAAACCTTGATTAAGAGCTTCTGCTACCCCTAAATTGGATTTATTTTCAATTACATTTACATCTAGATCCTTTGATATTTTCCTAATCATTTCTATACAATCAGGTGAAGAATTATTATCTACAATTAAAACTTTATCTACTTGACTCCTTATCAATTTAATACGATCAAATAATTCTTTATCTGGATGGTAAGTGACCACAACTGCGAATATATTTCTTATTTCTGGTTTAGGTGACATTTTGTTATATAAGATTAATTAGGTGGGTTTTATAGGTATAAATTTTTTTACATGAGAAAGTACAAAAAATTTTTCATTAGAATCTAAAATTACTTTCCAAGTTAATATGAAAAAGGCTAAAAAAAATACAAGCGTAATCAATAGTCTAGCTATCAGGTTCTCAGGAATTACAATAGATACAATAATTAAAATTAAAGTTGTTAAAGAGATTAAAATTATATGATTTTTTGGATAAGCAATGTCTAGTTTTCTACCAGCCATAAAAAATAGTATCATCGTGTCAGCTAAAGCTCTAAGCGTCCATCCAATGGCTGCACCAACAATGCCAAATTTTGATATCAAAATCCATGCAATAATTAAATAAATAGGTGTTTCAATTAAATGTAATTTTGCTGTAAGATCTGGTCTCCCAAAAGCATGTAAAACAGCAAATGGAAAATAAGCAAAACTATTTATTAATGCTCCAATAAGCAGCAATTTAAGAACCAATGTTCCCTTTTCAGCAAATTCAGCTCCTAGCCAAATATTTAAAATCTCTTCAGCAAAAATAAAAATTATCATTACTAAAGGAAAAATTGATATGAAAGTATATTTGACACCTCCAAAAAGCATAGAGGCTGCTTTTGAGGGGTTATTTCCAATTACAGCACCTAAAGCTGGGAATAATACTCCTACAATTGCTCCTGGAATAATCATCATTCGATGAACAATTTCATATGATGTTGCATAATACGAAACTGCACTAATTGAGATAATAGATCCTATCAAAAATCTATCCAAATAAAGCATTAGTGGGCCAACAACATTGCTCAGTGTCATCCAGCTGCCAAAGCTTAAAAAATTTCTTATGGAGGACTTATCAATTCCAATATTGACAATAACTTTTGGAACGACTCTGATACAAAATATTATATTTATAATTAATTCAACAAGTCTAACAAAAAATAAAGCAATAACTATATGTGATAGTGCTGAAGAGAAAGGTAAAACAAAAACTGGGCCAAGGAAAGTCAATGATCCTATAGGAATTCTAATTATGTTTACTAAGTCAAATCGCTGGTACGACTGAAGAATTCCACTTAATGATGCATTACAAATGACCATTGGAACGCAAAAAGCTAGAATATAAAAGCTTCTCTCAACTTCCCTATGAAATGTCTCAGGTATTTTAAAAAAATTGTTAACTAAAGTTTCTGCACTAATTGAAATTAAAATACTTCCAATAATACCCATCAAAACAGTAAGCATTAAGGCAGTCCAAATCAATTGAGGAATCTTCTCGATATCATTTTGACCCAATTTCTCAGATACCATTTTTGTTAATGCGCGTCCCACACCTAAATCTAGGAGACTAAAATATCCTGTAACCATCCATGCGATTGTTAAAATACCAAAACCATCTGCCCCTAAAGCATTTATTAAAATTGGGATCGAAAAAATAGCAACAATTATTGGTATCCCACTTCCAACGAGACTAAACAATGTATTTTTTGCTAACAGACTTCGTTTTGTTAAATTTTCGGATAAATCAGTCATACTTAATCAATGAAGCTATAACATTGGAACATATCGCATAATTTCATTCTTTCTGTAGGGAATTTTTCCAAATAGTAAAATTCCTTTTCCTCCAAATTTTTTCCATTCAGATTTTGCGAAGTTTTTTAAAGATTGCGGTTTAGCTGTTCCAAGATTTTTTATAATTGGTCTTCCTTTTGAAATATTTTTGTTAGTAGCATAGTCAATAAAAACATCTGCAGCAAACTCAACTGGAGTAAAGTCCCTGATTTGTTCTCCCATAGTCATAGGAAAATCTTTACCAGACAATGCTGCATTTTTAAGGCTTGGCCAGAAACGATAATCACTCTCTCCTTCTCCAAAAATATGAAATGGTCTTAAAATTGCAAGCTCTAATTCATTTTCTTTTGCAAATTTAATTGCACGAACTGAAGCTTCTGCTTTTGAAGAACCATATGCATCAATTGGTTCTAAAGGAGCATCACATGGAACAAAGTCAAAACGTTCTGCTGATTTTCCATATTCTGAGCAACTACCAGCAATAACAAATCTTTTCACATTAGCTTTTTTGGCTTGCTCCAAAAAATTTAAACTTGCTGAAACATTCCAACGAAAAGCTTCATTTCTTGAATTATGTTTAGGATTTACTCCGTATGCAGCTAAGTGAATAACCGCTTCACATTCTTTTAAATGTTTTTCTAAATTGTCCTCTAACGTACCTTCGATCCATTGTGGACTGGAAGGTAAGTCTATTTTTTGTGATCGATTAGTTCTTCGCAGTCCTACAACCTCATGCCCTAGATCTAAAGATCTTTTAACCACATGGCTACCTATAAAACCATTAGCACCTGTTACAAAAATTTTCATTAAAAAATCAGTCTCTTAATCTAGATCTTTCGAAATTAAATCAGAATATTTATTTATATGTTCTATGCTTTTTGATTGCATGTCCTCTTTTTGCAAAAAAGCTTTATGCCAATCTACGACGAGAAATAGTGCATCTTTTATAGTCCAAGAGGGATTCCAATTTAAATATTTTTTTGCTTTTGAAATATCTAATTTTAAATGTTTTGCTTCATGTGGGTGTTCTCCAGCCTGTTTTTTCCATTTAGAATCTTGACTCAAACTTTTACATAAATGATCTACTATCCAACTTACAGATTTAGCATCGTCATCGTTGGGACCAAAATTCCAGCCCTCAGCATATTTATTACCCTCTAAAAATAATTTTTCTGCCAAAATTATATAACCTGATAATGGTTCTAAAACATGTTGCCAAGGTCGAACAGCATCTGGATTTCTTATTTGAATATCTTCAGATGCTTCTAGTGCATTAAGCACATCTGGAATTAAGCGGTCTTTTGCCCAATCTCCTCCACCAATAACATTTCCGGCTCGAGCTGTAGCCATTGCTATGCCTTCTTTTTTAAGAAATGAGAGTCTATAGGCTGCACTTACAAGCTCAGCACATGCCTTACTGCTAGAATAAGGATCATGCCCTCCCATAGGTTCATTTTCTTTATATCCTCTCTCAATTTCAAGATTTTCATAACATTTATCGCTAGTAATGTTTACGATGGCTTTTAATGATTCACAATTTCTAGAAGCCTCTAAAATATTGACTGTTCCTAATATATTTGTTTCGTATGTTTCTATTGGATTTGAATATGAGACTCTTACCAAAGGCTGCGCTGCCATATGAAATAATATTTCAGGATTAATTTGATCGAATAATTCCTTAATTTTATTAAAATGTCTAATATCTGAAATATTACTATCAACAATATCAGCAATACGCGCATATTTATAAATTGAATGTTCTGTTTGAGGAGATAACCCAATTCCATAGACGTTTGCGCCCATTGAATTTAACCAAAGACAAAGCCAGCTTCCTTTAAAACCAGTATGGCCTGTAATAAGAACTTTTCGCCCTTTCCAAAAATCTTTGTGAATTACCATACCTGCCAAGGCGCTTTACCACTTTCCCATAATTCTTCAAGCAGTTTCTTATCCCTTAATGTATCCATGCATTGCCAAAAACCTTCATGATTGTATGCTTTTAACTGATTATTTTTAGCAAGTAATTCAAGGGGTTCTTGCTCCCAAACAGTATCATCACCCTCAATGAGATCAAGTACTTTCGGATCTAAAACAAAAAATCCTCCATTTATCATTCCGCCATCACCAATTGGCTTCTCTCTAAAAGAACTAACAAAATTTTCAGAACTTATCTCCAATGCGCCAAATCTTCCAGGTGGATAAGTGGCAGTGATTGTTGCATTAAGTCCATGATCTTGATGAAATTTAATTAATTCAGAAATATTAACATTACTCAATCCATCGCCATATGTTAGGCAGAAAGCTTCCTCTTCGCTTAAATATGAAGCAACTCGCTTAACTCTTCCTCCAGTCATAGTGTTTTCGCCCGTATCTATTAAAGTTACTCTCCATGGTTCTGCGTTTCTTTCATGAATTTCCATTTCATTCTCTTGAATGTCAAAAGTTACATCACTTGTATGAAGAAAATAATTAGCAAAGTATTCTTTAATTAAATAACCTTTATAGCCACAACATATTACAAAGTCAGAAATCCCATGTGCGGAATACATTTTCATAATGTGCCATAAAATTGGTTTACCTCCTATCTGAATTAGAGGTTTGGGTAAAAACGAGGTCTCCTCAGAGATGCGAGTTCCAAATCCACCGGCCAATAAAACAACTTTCATATTATTAATTCCTGTCTAAAAAAACATACTTTAAAGATATTATTTCAATAGTCTATGAATAATCTTAACAAAAAAGTATATAGCTCCGATACAAACAAAAATAAATAAAAATTTGTTGTCGTTAGTAATAAAATTCATTTGTTAATTAACTCATTAAGAAAATGACCATAATCATTTTTACTAAATAATTCAGCTCTCTCTTTAAGTACGTCTTTTGTAATCCACTTCTTTCTATAAGCAATTTCATCTGGAGACCCCACCTGCATACCTTGTCTTTCCGTAATTGTACGAACAAAATTACTGGCATCTAGCATGCTAGAATGAGTTCCTGTATCTAACCAAGCAATTCCTCTGCCCATAGTCTCAACATTAAGGCTGCCCTCTTCTAAATAAGACTCTAAAAGAGATGTTATTTCTAGTTCACCTCTGGATGAAGGTTTTATATTCTTAGCTCTTTCAGAAGCGCTATGATCGAGAAAATAAAGGCCTGTTATTGCAAAATTTGATGGAGGATTTTCCGGTTTTTCAACAATGACATTTACTTTTCCATTATTATCAAAACCAACAACACCGTATCTTTCAGGATCACTCACATGATATCCAAAAACAGTGCCCCCAGTGAGTGAAAGAGATGCATTTTCAAGAATTTTTGCTAATCCGTGACCATAAAAAATATTGTCACCGAGAACAAGTGCAGAAGGCGATCCAATTAAAAAATCTTCAGCTAAAATATATGCTTGAGCAAGTCCATCTGGAGACGGTTGAACTATGTAAGTCAAACTCAAACCCCACTGTGAGCCATCACCTAATAAACGACGGTATTGCGATTGTTCATCGGGAGTGGTGATTACAGCAATTTCTTTAATGCCTGCTGACATAAGAACACATAATGGATAATAAATCATTGGTTTATCGAAAATAGGTAGCAGCTGTTTTGAAACTCCCATAGTTATTGGCCAAAGACGAGTTCCAGAGCCACCAGCAAGGATAATACCTTTACGCTTCATGCTGAATTCCTTGTAACTCTGAAATTACTGCTTCAAGATCTGAAATCCAATCAGACTTTTTTATATTAAATTTTTTCAAAAGTGTATCTCCGTTCAGTCTTGAATTTAATGGCCTAGGTGCTTGAGTAGGATAATCCTTAGTGAAAATTGAATTTATTTTACAATTTATGCCCGATTTAATCATTATAGTTTTAGCGAATTCTTCCCAGCTTACATCGGGTGTGCCGGAATAATGATATATACCGCCTAAATCTCCATTAAGCAATGCCTCAACAAGAATCATAGATGTATTTGCAATTGATTTGGCTGAAGTAGGGCCGCCGATTTGGTCACAAACTACATCAAGAGATTCTCTTTTTTTTCCTAAATTAAGCATTGTTTTTACAAAATTAGACCCATGCGATGAAAAAATCCAGCTTGTTCTTAAAATAATATATCTAGCGCCGCTTTCATGAACTAATTTTTCACCTAAAAGTTTTGATCGACCATATGCACCTAGCGGTCTCGCCAAATCACTAGATTTCCATGGAATATTACCATCTCCGCTAAAAACATAATCAGAAGAGATATGCAAAATTGGTATTGACAATTTATAACATGCTCTAGCCATTGCTCCAGGTGACTTACCATTAATAAGGCTAGCATCGTATTCATGATTTTCTGCTGCATCAACGCCAGTCCATGCTGCTGTATTTATAACTGCATTAGGTTTGAACTTGATAATTAAATCACTGCAAGCATTTGGATTTAATAAATTAGCTTTTTGTCTATCAAAAAAAACAAGCTCATGATTTGTTTTTTTCATAAGCTTCATGAGCTCTGAAGCTAATTGACCTGTTTTTCCAAATACTAATACTGTCATAAATTTAAACCTAATCTAGAGCCAATGCCATTCCGATCAAGTAACGGCCTCCACCATGATTCATTATCTAGATACCATTGCACAGTATGTGATAATCCTTCTTTGAGTGAAGTAGAAGGTCGCCATCCTAATTCATTATAAATTTTAGATGGGTCAATTGCGTATCTCAAATCATGACCAGGCCTATCTTCTACAAAAACAATTTGATCCCCATAACTACCAGCACTTTTTGGTCTTTTTTTGTCTAAAATTTCACAAATCATATTAACTAAATTTATATTTGTGCATTCGTTTTCACCACCAATATTATAACTTTCCCCAACAATACCTTTTTCAAGCACCAATAAAAGTGCATCTGCATGATCCTCAACAAAAAGCCAGTCCCTTATGTTCTCACCATTACCATATATAGGTATTGGTTCTCCGGCTAATGCATTTAAAATTACAACAGGTATGAGTTTTTCAGGAAAATGATACGGACCATAATTATTCGAACAATTCGTAATTAAAGTTGGTAGATTATATGTCTCTTTCCAAGCTCGAACTAAATGATCTGAAGAAGCCTTTGAAGCTGAGTAGGGACTTCTTGGATCGTAAGAGGTTTTCTCATGAAACTTAACAGATTTTTCACTGGGCAAAGATCCAAAAACTTCGTCAGTAGATATATGGTGAAAACGAAAATTATTAGGCATTCCGTTGTAAGTCCAGTAATTTCTAGCACATTCAAGCATGTTGAATGTACCAACAATATTCGTTTCAATAAAATGTCTAGGGTTTTCTATAGATCTATCAACGTGAGATTCAGCAGCTAAATGCATGACAGCATCTGGTTCGTATAAAGAAAAAATTCTATTAAGTTCTTTTTGATTGCAGATATCAACATTTTCAAAAAAATAATTTTCCTTACTCTCCACTGATACTAAATTATCCAAGCATGCTGCGTATGTTAAAGAATCAACATTGACAACCTGGTGATTTCTAGATATCGCGACTCTTATTACAGCAGAACCAATGAACCCAGCTCCTCCAGTTATTAGTATCTTCATATATCACCCTCCCATTCAAAAGGCGAAACAAAATTTTCAAAGGCTTGAGCAGATTTATCCTTATCAGAAAGAATCGGAATAACATTATTAGATAATCCCCAATCAATATTAAGACTATTCCATAAAATGGACCCATCATTGTCAGATGAATAAATATTGCTACATTTATACTGAACTTCAGTATTTTCGCTAAGTGTCACAAAACCATGAAGAAACCCTTTAGGAATCAATAATTGCTTACCATTTTTTCTTGATAGCTTTATCCCAATCCATTCACCATATGTCGGAGATTTTTTTCTGATGTCTACTGCAACATCAAGTATTGAACCTTGAGTACACCTTACTAATTTATCTTGTGCATAAGGTGGAGATTGATAATGCAATCCTCTAAGCGTAGCAATTTCGCGAGAGTAAGAATGATTGTCTTGGACAAATGAAGTTTCAATTCCATATTTTTTAAAAGATGATAAATTCCATGTTTCTTCGAAAAACCCCCTATCATCCTCAAAACGTTTAGGGGTGATTATTAAAACGGACGACAAAAAAGTTTTTTGGACATCTATAGTCATTTAATTGAAAGATATTTTTACTAAAAACAATAATAGATTCATATGAAAGTTTATAATTTAGATGATTTTCTATAATGTTGAATAAAAGCTATAAATAATCCAATAAAGGCCGATATTAATGTACCCAAAATACAAATAATGGCTCTTGATGGTTTAAATTTCCTTTCAGGAATAATTGGTGCATCAATTATCTTAAAAACATACATCTCATTTGAAGAAGTTAACATTAAAGTTTGCATCTGATTTTCAAGAAGTGACGATATTGCATCTTTTATAGATTGAACATTTGTACTTGATGCAGTTTTGTTTAGAAATGATATTGACTTTTTTGCTTGATCAGCATCATTCGTTCGCATAGTTTCATTAATTTGTTTAATAATAATTTCAACCCATCTTTGTGCTAGCGCAGGTGATTCATGCTGGATTGAAATTCTAACAAATGGTGTATTTTTTGGAGCGTTAATTCCAAGAATTTCTTGATAAAACTTAAAAGCCTGTTGCTCTGAAGGTTTATGATCAATCCACTCCTGCTGTTCGCTATCATAGATTTTTTTGTCATAAACAAGTTTATTTGTATCGGGTAACCATTTTTTAACCGCGGTTATATTTTCTAATTTAATGTTTGGAAGAAAATTCTTTGAGAAGAAATCAAAAGATTTTATTCTTTCTATAGCTTCATCACTCTTGGAAGCTGAGTCCTTTGGCAAAGCAACACCAGCAATATTCGATAATGTTGATAAAGAGCCTAGCTTTGATGAAAGAGAATCTTCTTGTGAAGTTGGAAGCAAGGTACTTTCTGATAAATAAATATTTGGAAGCGAGAGAGCTACAATGACAGAAATAAGAGCGCCTAATGCAGTAATAAAAATAATTATTTTCTTTTGAATCCATAATACTCTCAATAAATCTTTAAGATCAATCTCATCATCATGGTAATCAATGTTTTGTGTCATAGCTTTTTATCAAAATCAGTTTTGTGAGGATAACGATTTTAGCATAGATTATGTGTTTTTTATTACCACAAAAAATTAAAGCAAGAAACATAAAAGTATATATATTGGTACCCGAGGCCGGACTTGAACCGGCACGATATTTCTATCGAGGGATTTTAAGTCCCTTGTGTCTACCAATTCCACCACTCGGGCAAGCTAATAGATACCAATATCTTAATATTATACTTTTAAATGTTTAAAAGTTTTTAATGGAGGCTGAAGCCGGAATCGAACCGGCGTAAACGGCTTTGCAGGCCGCTGCATGACCACTCTGCCATCCAGCCAATATTAGATTTGCTATTGTATACAGATTAATAAAAATATAAATAAGAAATAATTTAATTTACAACCTTTCTATATCATCTTCTACACATTCATCACCGTATTGAATTTCAATAATACGTGTTTGCTTTTCAGACTTATTAATGATTTGATGCCAATGTCCAATTGATACAAAAAAATAATCAAATTTTTTCAACGTAATTTTTTTAATATTATCTGGTGATTCCTCTTTTGATGATTTTACTTCACATACACCTTCACTCACCAACCATATTTCATTTCTTTTTAGATGTCTTTGAAAGCTCATAGACTTTCCAGGCTCAACAATCAATTCTTTTACTTTAATATCCTTTGTTTCATATAAATTGAAAAAAGCTCCCCACTTTCTTTCCTCAAAATAATATTGCCAATTATTGAGTATCCATGATGAAGAGTTTTTTTTATCATTTCCTCCAATACCAAATAGAAATTCAATTCCATCTACTGACATTTCAGGAATATTTTTATTATTTCTATCGCCACCATTTGCAAAGAATAATTCATCATTTGGAAAGAGAATTTTAGCTTTTTCTAGGGCATCTATGCAGCTGCCAACTTCATCATCTTTAAAATCAATAACCATATCGACGTAACCAATACTTTCAATAATTGCTTTTCTTTCATTAAATGGCATAAAAAATTTACTTTTTTTCTTTATAAGCCATTGATCGCTATTTAATGCAACTATTAATTTATCTCCAAATTCTTTTGCTGATTTAAAATAGGCAACATGTCCAGAATGTAATGGATCAAATCCTCCACTTACAATAGTAATTTTCATTTTGGTTATGTGTAAATACTAATCATTACTATAATTTATGTTCTGGTCGATTTCTCTTTTACTAAGCTTTTTATATTGTTTTCGAATTTTATTATTAATTTCTGAGCTTTTTTTCAGAAGCTCAAAAGGCTTACCAATATCTTCAGAATAAGCAATTAGTGCATTACAGTCTTTTGGGAAACATGGCCCACCGTATCCAAACTTACCATCAATTCCAGGAACTTTCATGTGAGAATGGCCAATTCTTTGATCAGTTGCAATAATATCTACAAAATCTTCCCAATTCATTAATGGATGTGATTCAGAAAAAACATCATGCAATTGATTAAAGAATGTGACTTTAAGCGCTAAAAATGTATTTATTGAGTACTTTATTAATGCTGCTGATATCAAGTCGGTATGCTTATAATTAGTTTCAATACAGTTGGTATAATTTTTGTAAAAGTTAGCAGCTAACTTTGTTGATTCTTTAATTCCTCCTAAAACTATCAGTTTTGAATTTATAAAATCCTCATTTGCATGACGTTCTCTTAGAAATTCTGGATTAAGAACTATGTCCGGAATAAGGTTTTGAAATTTATTAACATAATTTGGAAGAACAGTACTTTTTAAAATTATTAATGAAGATATTGAATATAGTAATAAGTCATCTATTACTTTTTGAAGAATGCTAGTATCCTGTGATCCATCATCGTTCATAGGCGTTGGCACACAGATGAAACATACGTTAGGCTCAAAATCAACCAACTCAGAAATTTCTGTACCTAAGTTTGGGTCTACTTTAAAAATTTTTACATTATTTTTTATTCCAAATTCTAATGCCTTGCCAACAAAACCATACCCAATTATTGCAACTCTCATAAATATATTTACTTAAATGTCTTTAATGTATAAATATAGCCGGTGTATAGAGTTATAAGCAATGAAATAATCATAAATATATCAGCAAATATGATAAGCAACATCTTATTAAAAGCTAATGCAACCAAGTATATGAATATAGTAAACAGTTGAATTGAGGTTTTGATCTTTGCTAGAAATATAACCTTAGTAGCCTCAACATTTAAATTTCTTGAATTAAGGTCTCTTAAGGCGCTTACCCAAATTTCTCTTGTTATGATGCAGGAGCCTATAAAGCCTATCAAATAACTAGATAAATTTAATGCAAGGCCAAAAAAAAGAAAAATTATAACGATCTTGTCTGCTATTGGATCAAGTATTTCACCAAGTTGAGATGTTAAAGAAAATTTTCTTGCAAAATATCCATCTAGATAATCTGTTAATCCTGCAATTGTGAATAATACTAATGCAACTTCTAAATAATTATCTATTGCAAGAAGAAGAAATATAATAATAGCAAGTACAATTCTTGAAAGAGTTATTAAATTAACTAGCGCTACCTTCATTTTAAATTTTCTTTAATTTTCATAACTATTTTTTCATTTATGCCTTCTACAAGCATTAAATCTTTTTTTGATGCTGATTTAATATTTTTTACACTTTTAAACTTTTTAATTAGTCTTTGCTTTTTAACTTTCCCTATTCCCTCTATGCTATCTAGTTCAGATTTAGTTATTTTACTCCTTTTGTTTTTTCTTTGTGCTTGAATTGCAAATCTATGAGATTCGTCTCTAACTTCTTGCAATAGTAAAAAAGCCTTTGAGTATTTATCTAATTCGAGTATCCCTTTTTCTCCAATAATGGTTTCGGTAGCCCTTAGTCTGTTTGCTCCTTTTGCAATAGAAATTACTTTAAGATCACTATGCCTCGATCCATTAATAATTCTCCTAACGAAATTTAATTGAGATTTTCCCCCATCTATAAGAAGCAAATCAGGTTTTGTTTTTTGATCATCGAAATATTTCAGTCTTCTTTCAATGACGTGTTCTAATGAACCTATATCGTTTCCAGAGAGTTTTTTGGGAATATTAAATAATCTGTAGTTATTTTTTGAGGGTCCTGTTTTAGAAAAAACTACACAAGAAGCCACAGCATTATCGCCAGAAATATGACTGACATCATAACCTTCAATTTTGTTGATGTCTTTCAAGCCTAAATAATTGCTTAACTCACTCAATGCAAATGTATATTTATCTTCTTTACTTATGTGATTCTTTATTACTTGCATTGAATTTAAATTACATAAATTAAATATCGGTTTAATGGATTTGCTTGGTGTATGGATAATTTTTACAACTTTTTTATGTTTTGCTTGGATCATTTTTTCTAGAATTTTTTTATCTTCTAATGCATTAGCACAAAGAATTTTTTTTGGAATATCTGTCTGATTATCATAAAAATTAAAAATAGCACTATGATATACATCTTCAAGAGAAACATAATTAGCTTGTTTAATCAAATGAGTTTTAGTTCCTCTAATTTTTCCGTTCCTTACAACGATAATAGAAACACCAAGATAACTCATTTCAGAGCTGACTGAAAATATATCAATATCATTAGCCATAGTAACTACCGATTGCTCCTCTTTTAAGAGACTAAATCTTTTTAAGCGATCTCTTATTTCAGCTGCCTTCTCAAAATCAAGTTTAGATACAGCTTTTTCAATATCACTTGAAAATCTCTGAATAGTTTTAGTATCTGAAGATGAAAGAAACGATTTTGCACTCGTAACATCTTCGAAATAATCCACTTTTTTTATTTTCTGTACACATGGAGCAGAACATCTCTTCATTTGGAATTCTATACAAGGCCTAGTCCTATTGGCAAAAGTATTATCGCTACAATTTCTTACTTTGAAGATTTTTTGAATTTCTTTAATGGATTTCTTTACTGCTTCTGAGCTTACAAAAGGCCCAAAATATTTTTTATCAACAGCATTTTTTGTTCTTTTAGAGTAAATACCCGGAAATTCATGATCTAAAGAAAAATAAATATAAGGATATGTTTTGTCATCTCGTAATAAAATATTAAATTTTGGTTTATTTTCTTTAATTAGCATTTGTTCAAGTAGTAATGCTTCAACTTCATTTTTAGTAGTAAATGTTTCTATTTTGTCCGTTAGTAATTTTATTTGGGAAGTCTTTCTATCTTTAAATGACTTGCCAAAGTATGAAGAAACTCTTTTTTTTAAATCTTTTGCCTTACCGATATAAATAATCTCATGTTTATTAAAAAATTTATAAACACCTGATGTATTAGGAACTTTCTTTAAATTAATAGACATAACAAAAATATCTCTAAATATAGTCTTTGTCTGATAAGAAACGGTTAGTATAAGTCTTACCTGCGCTTACACCAAACTGATCAAATGGATTAATGTTTAATATAACGGCTGTTATGAATATTCTGTGTTCCCAAGTTGCAATTAGATAGCCAAGTTCATATGAGGATGAACCATTTATTAAGAAAAGGTTGGTGGGTATATTTGCATTAATTTTTTCTTCATTTTTTAGATCATTAGCACCTTGAGAGAAAAGCTTTGACTGAGTAATAGCTTGAGCATAAGACAAACTTTTTTTATCTTTTTTATTTAAAATAATGTCTGCACATATATCTTGGGTGCCCTGATGTAACAACTGAAAGTATGAATGTTGTGCTGTTGGTCCATAACCGCCAAAAATTATCTGACCTGTTTTTTTGAACTTTGAATCTTTTGAATTTTGCTTTCCGAGAGATTCCATTTCAAGCTGTTGAACATAATTAGGAAAAGATCTTAAATTCCAAATGTATGAAAGAACTACTCTTGAATTTTTATTTTTGACATTATTTAGCCAAATATCACTATAAGCTAAATTCTTGACAAATTTTAAATAAGAATCATTTGTTTTTAAGTCATTGTCAGCTTGTTTTCCGCCTGCCATAAAAGCATCGAAATCATTTTTTTTTAAACAGTGAATTAACGAAGAAATTTCTGACCAAATTGAATATCTTCCTCCAATCTCCTGATCAAATTCAATAATATTGTCAATATTATATCTTTCGGCTTCATTTATATTAGCTGTAATAGCTACAAATCTACTTATTTCTCCTGACCAGTTAATAGCTTCGTTTAATATTGAAATTGTTTCTGAAGTTGTAAAAGATTTCGATGAAACAAGAAAGATTGTATCTTTTGGATTTAATTTCATAGTTTTAATTCTAAATTCCAATGAATCAGAACCAGTTATAAATATAAAATTAGTATCTTCATGTTCAATGTTTAGTGACTCCAGAAACATCTTAGGGCCCTCAAACGAACCTCCGATGCCAATTGTGACTATGTTTTGAGCAGCTTTACAAAGATCTTTCAAATTAGATAATTTTGCTTGCTGACTTTTATTTGAGGGAGTATCAAAAGAGCTGGGACTATAATTATCCCTGTATTTAGTATGCCAAGCTGCCAAGTTCTCTGTATAGTTAACTTTCTTGCCATCAAATAAATCATCTATTTTTGAATGCAAATCTAAATTATCTGCCATTAAATCAAATTCTTTATATAACTCGAATGTAAACTCATCAATATATGTTTTAAAGCTTACTAGTTCATTATCAAAGATAAAAGAAGGTGAGTTTTCTTTTATCACTGTATGCTCTCATGAATATCATCTAAGGATTTCTTGATATTATCTGATTTTGTGATTGGTCTTCCAATAACCAAATAATCTGCACCAAGCTTAATTGCTTGCTTTGGTGACATGATTCTTTTTTGATCATCTTTTGACTTTTTTATTCTTATGCCTGGTGTTATAGATAGTAATGATTTTCTTTTACTTACAAGGTTCAATTCATGTGGGGAACATACAACACCATCTATCCCCGCAGACTCTGCTAAATCTAACATGGAACTTACATGATCAAACGATGAGCTTTTATAAATTTCTGCAGTATCTTCATCGCTTAAACTTGTCAAAGCTGTCACACCAAAAACTTTTATGTCTTTTCCTGAAATTGCCTCCATAGCAGCTAACATCATTTCTTTTCCTCCAGATGTATGTATAGTTAGCATTTTTATTGGCAATGATATA
>CACHRR010000004.1 GCA_902582355.1 uncultured SAR86 cluster bacterium | reverse complement strand
TTGACCTCCGAATTGACATAAAACTGCAAGTAGTAATAAATTTATCCATTCAGATGATGAAGATGGGATCATATTTCCACCTTGAATTAACATGGGGACTATTGAAAATATACAACAAAATAATGTTGTATAAAAAATTATGTTTAAGGAATTTTCTTTACCTAATTTTGCAATTATTAATAAATACACTCCATAAAAAAAAGCTGCGATCAAACAGAGTATGTCACCAACAACTCTCCCAGTAGCATAATTATTTGAATAATAAATTAACCCTAGTATTCCAATATATGTAATCAAGAAAGATACAATAAAGCTCTTTGAAAGTTTTTCCCTAAAAAATATATAACCAAGAATAGCTACAAAGATTGGAGAAGAATTTACTATTATAGTTGCATTGGATACAGATGTGATATTCATACTATAATGCCAAAGAGTTAAGTCTGTTGTAAATGCTAAAGATGCTAGCGCAGCAAAAAAAATTGTTTTACTGTCATTTACAGTGAACTTAAATTTTTTATTTAATCTTAGGTTTAGTAAAAATAAAAAAGGTATAGCTAGCAGCATTCTATAAAAGCTAATTGCTGATGAAGATAACATGCTCCACTTAACAAAAATTGGCGCAAATCCAATTAGAACAGCTCCAAGAGTGAGGATAAGAAAGTGATTTGTTCGCTGAAAATTAGTTTTCATAAAGTTATACTTTCAATATGACTAATAACATTGTAGTTCAGAATGATGAAATTTTCTCAGTAGGCGAACTAAATAAATCTGCAAAATATTTATTAGAAAATAAATTCAGCAATGTATCTGTCGTTGGTGAAATATCAAATCTTTCAAGACCCAGTTCAGGGCATATCTACTTTACATTAAAAGATGAGGATGGAGCAATAAGATGTGCAATGTTTAAAAATCAAAACATGAAATTAAATTTTTCACCTGAAAATGGAGATCAGTGTTTGTGTAAAGGTCAAGTTAGTATTTATGCTCCGCGAGGTGATTATCAATTAATAGTTAGAGCTATTGAGCCAGCAGGTGCAGGAAATCTAATGCAACAATTTGAGAAGCTTAAGAATAAATTAGAAACTGAGGGAATATTTAGTTTGAACAATAAAGTAGATATACCAAACTCACCTAATCACATTGGGATTGTAACATCATCATCAACTGCTGCATTTCAAGACATTATTTCAACAGTTAAAAGAAGAGCACCAAATTCTCAAATTTCATTAAGTGATGCTATCGTTCAGGGTGACAATGCCCACATAAGTATTATTAATGCTCTTAATAGAATAATTTTGCATAACGAGAAAAATCCTCATAATAAAATTGATGTTGTAATTCTATCTAGAGGGGGAGGTTCGATAGAAGATCTTTGGTGTTTTAATAATGAGGATTTGGCTAGAGAAATTTTTACATACCCAATTCCAACCATATCTGGAGTTGGTCATGAAATTGATTTTACTATTTGTGACTTTGTTTGCGATATAAGAGTTCCTACTCCGACAGCATCTGCAGAGCTCGTTACTGAATTTAATTTTAAACTCTTAGATAAGCTAGATGAATTTAAATCAAAGATATATAAAAATATAAGAACTTTTATGGAAGACTTAAAACGAAATCTACATTTTAATCGATCAAGATTAAAAGATCCTTTGTCCTTATTAAGAGAAAAAAATCAATATTTAGATAGTTTGGACCTAAGAATACAAAGACAACAAAAATCAATAATTAGTGATAAAAAGAATCAAATTGAAAAAATTGATTCTCAGATTAGTTTTAATAATCCAATTAGAAAATTAGATCTTATAAAAAATAAATTAATTCAAGTCCACGAAAGACTTCATAGAAATATCAATGAAAAAATAATGCTAAATAAAAATTTAGTTGATAAATTACATAAAAATATAGAAATACTCAGTCCGCTATCAATATTAGACAGAGGATATGCAATTGTTACTAATAGCAAAGGTGAAGCAATAAAGTCTTTCAAAGATGTCAGCAAAGGAGAAATTCTAAAAACTAGACTAAAGAAAGGCTTGCTTGATGTTGAAGTAATAAAAAATGAAAAATAAGCTTAAAAATTTTGGTCTTTGTTATATATTTTTAATTTCTTTTTTCAATAATGCAGAAAAATTTGGAGATCCTGGCGAAATAATTGCTATAAAAGCTTCAAGTGATGATATTGATAAATATTTAACAGTCGAAATTAACGAATCTCTTTATAAATTAATACCACTTCCATTCGAAAAACAAAATAAATCAATATATGTTAATGATGAGAAAATAAATATTAATCAAAAAGACTTTGGTGAATCGAGAATTACTATTAAAAATAATTCGATGGTTAATCTTAGCAAAGAAGATTCTGATAGAGCTTTCAAAGAATCTAAAATTATACAAAAAGCACTCAATAACTATTCAAAATTTTTAGTACCTGATTTAAATTTTATAAGTCCAGTTGAGGGTGTTATCTCAAGTAGGTATGGTAAAAAGAGATATATAAATAATCAACCTAGATCTCCACATTTGTCTTTGGATATTGCTGCAGCCGAAGGAACAAAAATTATATCTCCCTCAAAAGGTGAAGTAATTTTAGTTGGTGATTTCTTTTATTCAGGAAATTTCATAGTAATTGATCACGGATTTGGTTTAATAAGTACATACAGTCACTTATCGTCAGTTCTAGTAAAAGAAAATGAATTTATCAAAAAGGGGCAAAAAATAGGAGAAGTTGGTTCAACTGGAAGGGTCACAGGACCTCATTTACATTGGACTGTATATTTAAATAAAGTAAGGATTAATCCAGAATCAATTATTCAAGAAAATTTTTTAGAAAGTCTTCTTTAAATCCAATAAAATATTGTTGAGTTCGTCTTTTGTCTGAGGTCTAAATAATGAAAGCGACAAACTACCATTTGGATTAATAAAAAAAGTAGCTGGAACTGTTGGAGGTGTTTGAATGCCCCAGATATCTCGAGGATGAGTTACTAACGAAGGAACTTCAATATTAAATTTTTGTGCAATTGGTGACAAATCTCCTTGATCAAGCTGATCAAAGTTAAAAGTAAAAACAAATATATCTTTATTTTCACTTGCAAAATCATTAAGTTCTGGAATTTCTTTTATACAAGGCGCGCACCAGTCAGCCCAATAATTTATTACAATCCAGCTTCCCTCCAGCTTAGCAAGGTTAGTATTTGAACCATTAAATACTTCAATATCATTCTTTTGACATGAAAAGATTAGTAATAAACAGAAAAACTGTATAATTTTATGGTTCATCGCGTACATAATATAATTAAAACTTAAAATGTAAACATGGAAAAGAATTTTTTATTAATATTATTTTATTCAGTATCTGGCTCCGTTAAAAGTTTAGCTCATGCTATAGCGGATGGTGTAGAAGATGTTGGGATAGATTATAAAATTAGAACTGTTCCAAAAATATCTTTAAATAAGGAAAAAACTAATCAAATAATTCCAGAATCTGGCGAGATTTATTGTACTAAGGAGGATTTAATTAATTGCAGCAGTATTGCTATTGGCTCTCCAACAAGATTTGGTTCAGCTGCATCACCAATGAAATACTTTTTAGACTCTACAGGCGACTTATGGGCAACTCATGCTCTGGAAAATAAACCAGGAATTGTTTTTACTTCTTCAAGTTCGATGCATGGAGGTCAAGAAACAACACTTTTTGGCTTGATAACTTTTATGCTTCATCATGGAATGATTGTTCTTGGGACTCCCTACTCTATTGATGAATTAAATAAGACAAAATCTGGTGGTACTCCTTATGGACCAACTCATGTTGAGAATTTTAATTCTTCAAATGAATTAACAAGAGATGAATATGAAATTGCAAAAAAAACTGGAATCAGGCTAGCGCAATTTACAAAAAAAATTAATGATTAATGTAAAGAAATACAAAATTTTTACCTTAATTTTCTTTTTAAGTTTATTTACAGTTAAATTTTTAAATATTTTTCAACAAAGAATTGAACTAATCACCTATTTCATTTGGATTTTGCCTCTTTTAATTTTTTATTACTTTCTCAATAAACTTATAATAAGAACCTATCAGTGGTTTTGTTTTATTTTGTTAATATATTTTCTTTTTGCGTCTATTAGAGTATTTGGTACCGCCTTTTTTTGGATAGATGCTTTAGAGCTATTAATAATTAGTATATTATTTGTTCACGTAATGTTTGGTCCAAAAATAATTAATAGATCAAATCAAAATACATCTAATTGATATATAAATGATGTATTTTCAAATTCTTACTTAAGGAGTTCTAAATGAATAAAGTACAATCAGTTTGGTCAAAAGCAGATAAATTTTTAACGATTACAAGAAAAATTATTGTAAACGTGTTTACTGCATTAGCTTTAATAATTCTCACATTTGCAATATTTGCTGGTATAGGTTCATTTGTAAGCAAAGAAGAATCAATAGAAACTGAAGGAAAGATTCTTTGGTTTAAACCAATAGGAGTCGTTGTTGACTCAAGAATTGATTCTAGTCCAACATTTGACAGTCTTATCCTAGGATCAACTAACGTGAGACAACATGAGATAAAAGATCTATTAAAAGTTTTGAATGCTGCTGCCGAAGACGAATCTTTGGCTGCCATATATTTAAATGTATCTGAGCTAGGTATGTATTATGCATCTGCTTTTGAAATTGCTAATGCTGTCAAAAAAATTCGTGATAATGGAAAAAATGTAATAGCATACGCAGAGAATTTTGGAAATAATGCATATTTAATTAGCTCTCAGGCAAATACGTTAATGATTAATGAGTATGGTTCTGTTGAAGCGTTTGGTTTTAGTAGAAAAAGAGAGTATTACAAAGATTTATACGAAAATATTAATTTAAATTATAACGTTTTTGTTGCTGGTGATTATAAAAGCGGTCCAGAGCCCTATACTAGAAATTCAATGTCAGATGAAGATAAGCTAGCCTGGAATGAGTTTGCAAATCCATTATGGCAAAAGATGACAAAGATGATGGAGTTAGGCAGAATTTTACCTGAAGGTACTATCCAAAACTACGGTGATACAGTGTGGGAAAAATCAATTGAAACTCCTCAACTTGCTGAACAAGCTTTAAATCTTGGTATGGTTGATATGGTTGTAACAAGGGAAGAATTAAGACATTGGATGTATGAAAAATTTCCAAATGATAAAAAAGATAAAAATGTACTTCCTGATTCAATATCTATATATGATTATTTGACTACTATAGAGGAAGAGACAAAAGTCTCTGAAAACAAGATTGCTGTTATTAACGTTGAGGGAGCTATAGTCACAGGAGAGGCTTCATATAATGTAGCAGGTTCCGATACAATTGTTAAAAATATTCAAAAAGCCATAAAAGATAATTCTGTGAAAGCACTTGTCTTAAGAGTAAATAGTCCAGGGGGGAGTGTTTGGGCGAGTGAACTCATAACTAATGCTTTAAAAGAATTTAGATCTTCGGGTCGACCAATTATTTCATCAATGGGAGACATTGCTGCCTCAGGAGGAGTTTGGGTAACAACTTTGTCTGATCAAATTTGGGCAAAAGAAGAAACACTTACCGGCTCAATCGGCGTCTATGGAATAGTGCCAACATTGGATGGAATTTATGATTGGGCAGGTATTCAGGTTGATGGAGTATCATCAACAAAGGGTGGAGAATGGGATACGAGAATATCCATGCCAGATTATGTAAGAAATTCTATTCAAGCAAACATAGATGATACCTATAAGAAATTTGTTACTAAAGTAGCTGAAAATAGAGATATGCCATTTAACGAATTACTCTCAGTTGCAGGCGGAAGAATATGGTCTGGGGAAAAAGCAATTCAACTAGGATTAGTTGATAAAATTGGTGATTTAGATGAAGCTATAAAATCGGCAGCTTCATTTGCGGAAATTGATGATTATCAACTAATTACATATTCAAAAGATATGGATCCATTTGATTTATTTATCAAAGAACTTATCGATAATTTTGATTCTAAGATTAATTTAAGTCCAGAAGTAAATACAATTAAAAAAATTTTTAGTTCAAACTACAAATTTATAGATTTAGATAAGAAAGTAAGCTCTGTTGTATATTGCTTTGAGTGCGAATATTTTAGCACTCAATAATCTCTTTAATTAAAGGTATAGTTATTTTTCTTTTTGATTCCATAGAATGCTTATCTAAACTATCAATTATAGAAAGCAAATATGAAATACTTCTTTTTGAGTATGTAATTAAATAATTTATTTCTCTATTAGTTAAGTTTATTGACCTAGATTTGCATATAAATTTTAAAGCCTCTGTCAATTCATTATCGCTAATTGGAAAAAGTTCAATATGGTCAATCTTTTTTATTCTTGAAGACAGATCTTTAAGTTCAAAATTGATTTTTGATGGATTGAGTGATGATGAAAAAATTAATCTACAATTTGAAGTCATGCAGTCATTAATTAGATTAAATATTCCTATTTCCCACTCTTTATCAGATGCTATCAAATCAATATCATCTATGCATATAACATCTAAATATTCTAAGGACTCAATTAGACTTACACCTTTATTTATTAAATCCTTAAAAGGCATGTATACAGAAGATTTATTTTGAAGAGAATAAAAATTACATGTCGCTTGAAGTAAATAAGACTTGCCACACTGATTAATGCCGTATAAAAAAAGATCATCATTTCCTTTTAAGGAATTTTTCAATGCAAGATTTTTTTTATCAAAATAAAAATTATTATATGTAGATTTATTTGGCTTGTTCCAAGGGAACGTAAGCTGTTTGGGTTTATTCATCGTGGTAAGTTTTTAGATCATTTATCCAGTTATAAGCATATACAATTAAACTAAAAATTGTGAATATTGATATTATTATTTCAATACCAAATAATGAAAAATTAATATTCACTAATTCTTGGAGAAATATTGAAGCAATATATATTATTTGAAATGATGTTGTCATTTTACCCAAAAAATTAGGCATAGGAGTTTTGAATTCATTTAAAGACATTTGAATTGAAGCACCAATTAAAATTAACACATCTCTTGAAATTAAAATGATAAAAATATAAAAAGGAACAAACTGATTTAACCAAAAAATAAAGATTGTTCCCGATAATAAAAGTTTATCTGCGACTGGATCTAAAATCGTACCAAGAAATGTTTGCCATTTCATTCTTCTAGCTAAAATGCCATCCAACGCATCTGTCACTGAAGCAATTATAAAAAAAATTATGCTTATTCTGAAATTGCCTAAGAAAATGTTATTTAAAATTGGATAAATAAGAGCTATCCTTGTAAGCGATAATAAATTGGGAATAAAAATAAAATATTTGTTCATTTTATGTAATCCAAGTTTATAAAACTAGCGTCATTAAATATCTCATTGACTATAAAGAAGTTATTTTCATTAACTTCTTTAATAAATGAGTCAACCGTTCCATATATTTCTAATTGATAGTAAATTGTATTTACATTAAATTTTTTTATTGAAATATCGCGAAGGCCAATAAAATTATTCATTATCCTTCTGGATTCTTGATAATCTTCATATGTTTCTATATTTGAAATAGAAACCTCAATAAAATTCTGAACAGATGTATCAATTCGGTTCATTAATAATAAATTGTTTATTTTTTTTCTAGTGTAATCATTAAAAGCTTGCATAAATAAATCATTGAAATTTTTATTATCTAAACTAAGTTTCATGTCTCTGCTAATAATCCATTTATCTAGGCCTATTTTTGAAATATTAATAATTACAATTTCATCAAAAACATATTTATCAGTAAAAAACTTTTTATAGTCAATTAATTTCTTATAATTTTTGAATTCATCAAAATCTAATAGATCAATTTCGGGTATTTCAAGAAAAATGCCTCTAGCTAAACTTTCAAATTTTAAATAATTCTTAATTAAGTTATCTAACTCTGAGTTAGATTTAGAATTTGATACAAAATAAGGCTCAGTTGAACCTGGATCTACATTAATGATGAATAAAATAACAGGCCTTGAGTTACCAACTATGGGTATTGATAATTGATTGAATGAACTTATTAATAAATTTTTATCAAATTTCACTTCTAAAAAACTTTTTTCATTTTGAGTTTTAATTGAGTAACTAATAATAAAATCTTTCCGAGCATTTCCTGAGTTTATAATTTTCCAAATATTTGAAACAGACTCATCTCCACTTAGTCTATGGATCATGGTATCAAATGAATTTTTAATAGCACTTTCTATCTGCGAAGAGTCATCAATTGATTCATAAACAGTAAAAATTTTATCAAACTGCTTTCCAAAGCAACTAATAGAAAAGATAATAAGAAAAAATATATTATATTTGGTGTTACTCATGTTATTGGTATTTTAAATGACAAAAGAAATTATAGAAAATGATCCATATAAATCTGCAGGTGTTGATATTGATGCAGGCAATGATCTTATAAAAAAAATTAAAACAAATGTTGGCCTTACACATAATAAAAATGTTTTAGGTAATTTTGGTGGCTTTGCAGGAATGTATAAGTTAAATAAAAATATTAAAAATCCTGTATTGGTTGCATGTACAGATGGAGTAGGTACAAAGGTTGCTCTTGCTCAAGAATATAATGCTCTTAATGGTATTGGACAAGATCTAGTTGCAATGTGCGTAAACGATTTAGTTGTTTGTGGTGCGCAGCCTCTTTTTTTTCTTGATTACTTTGCTTCATCTAAGCTTGATGTAAATGAGGCATCAATAATAATTAAAGGAATATCTGAAGCATGCATAAGCTCAGGATGCGCCCTTCTTGGTGGAGAAACAGCAGAAATGCCGGGTCATTATAATGATAATAATTTTGATCTAGCTGGATTTTCAGTTGGTTGTGTTGAAGAAAGAAAAATTATTGGTGACAAAAATGTAAAAAGTGGTGATGTTTTAATTGGTATCGAATCAAGCGGTCCTCATTCAAATGGATTTTCACTAATAAGAAAAGTCATAAAGGATTCAAAAGCCTCTAATGAAGAAAAGAAAGAAATAGTAAAAGATGCCTTAGTGCCAACGACCCTTTATCCAAAATTAATAATGCAGTTGTTAAAAGATTATAAAATTAATGCCATCTCTCATATTACTGGTGGAGGTCTTCTAGAAAATCTCCCTAGAGTAATAACAAAAGATCTCTGCGTAGAAATTAATACTAGTTCATGGGAAATGCCAAAATTATTTAAATGGTTAAAAAATGAAGGAAATATTTCTAAAAAAGATATGTATAGAATTTTCAATTGTGGAATTGGAATGGTCCTTTTTATAGATAGTAATGATTCTAAAAAGTTAGTTGCTAAAATCTTAGAGCTAGGTTACAAAAGTTATGCGATTGGTAAGGTTCGATCAAAAAATGATAATAGTTCTGTAAAGTTTCTTTAAATTTCAAATAATGAAAAAGATTGCTATCTTAATATCTGGAAGTGGTTCTAATGCCCAAGCAATTATCAAAGCTTGTAATTCAAATATAATTGCAGGAAAAGTAATAATAGTAATTTCAAATAATCCTAATGCTTATGGTTTAATTCGAGCAGCGAAGCTAGGAATTGAAACAAAAATAATTAATCATAATAATTTTAATTCGAGATCAGAATATGAAGATGTGTTAGAAAATTTTCTAATTTCATTAAAACCAGATTTAATTGTTCTTGCTGGATTTATGAGAGTTCTTGGAGATAAGATTATTAACAAATTTTCTAATAAAATGATAAATTTACACCCATCACTTTTGCCACTCTATCCTGGTCTCAATACTCATAGTAAAGCAATTGCAAATAATGATTCTAAACATGGAATTTCAATACATTTTGTTTCTTCAAACTTAGACGCTGGTCCCTTGATCGCACAAGGAGTAATTCAAATCAATAATAATGAAAAAATTGAGAAACTTATTGAACGAATTCACAAAATTGAACATTTACTGCTTCCAGAAATAGTAAATGAATTATGTGCTAATAATATATCTCTTGTTGGAGATAATGTTAAATTTAATAATATTGATGTGAAACAAAATAAATTTATTATTAGAAACTATGAAATTTAATAAAACAGTCCTGTTATTAATCTTTATAAGTATAAATTTTTTGAAAGCTGAAATCCCTTTTTATTCTGCTAAATATAATTTTGAATCAGAAGAAATTTCGATAACTGGTAAAAGAGAATTTGTAAAAGTATCTGAAGGTTACGAAGTTAAATTTGAAGCATCTAATTTAGTAGCAAATTTATTTTTTTCCTCAAAGTTTTTAATTAAGAACAAAAGTGTAATCCCAAATAGTTATGATATTAAAATAAAGCCAAAATTCTTAAATAGAGATCAATCAATTAAGTTTGATTATGAAAATAGTGAAATAAACTCAAATGGTTTAAATGAATGGAAGATGTCTATTGATTATAAAAATAATGTATATGATCCTCTTAACGTTCAAATCATGATAAGGACCCTGATCTTAAGTGGTTTTAACGAATTTGAGCTTAATATTCTAGATATGGAAAAAGGAGGATTCAAAAGTTATTCATTCAATTTTATACGTAATGAAGAATGTTTCTTTAATGATAATAAATATAATTGTCACATTTATGAAAGAAGGCGTAATAATAGTGAAAGAATAGTAAGGTATTTTTTAATAGAGGAATTTAATTTTATGTTCTTAAAGATTTTAGATAGTAGTCCGGAAAGAATAAATAAATTAGAGTTAAAAGAAATATTAAGTTTTGGGTAAGGTTACTCCAGTTTGTCCTTGATACTTTCCTCCTCGGTCTTTGTAACTAGTTTCACACTCTTCGTCTGACTCAAAAAAAAGCATTTGTGCTACACCCTCGCCTGCATAAATTTTTGCAGGTAAATTAGTTGTATTTGAAAACTCAAGCGTGACATGCCCCTCCCACTCTGGTTCTAGAGGTGTTACATTTACTATAATTCCACATCTAGCATATGTGGATTTGCCCAAACATATAGTTAATACGCTTCTTGGTATCTTAAAATATTCAACTGTTCTGGCTAATGCAAATGAGTTTGGAGGAATCACACAGACGTCAGAGTCGATGTCTACAAAACTTTTTTCATCAAATAATTTTGGATCAACAATTGCTGAATGTATATTAGTAAATACTTTAAATTCATTTGAACATCTTACGTCATATCCATAACTTGATACTCCATAAGATATTAATTTATTTCCATTTTCATCTAATCTAATCTGATTTTTTGAAAATGGGTGGATCATACTATGTTTTTCAGACATTTTTTGAATCCATTTATCAGATTTAATCGACATTTATTTCAACTCTTGCTTCAATTGCTCTGGCGATAGTAGTTCCATCTACATACTCTAACTCTCCACCTATAGGAATACCATACGAAATTCTTGAGACTTTAGCATCTTTTACGTGATCCTTGATAAATATTGCTGTTGCATCACCTTCAACTGTGCTGCTTGTTGCTAGAATAATTTCTCTTATTTTTTCTTTAGAAATTTTATTTAGTAAATCATTTATGCCTAACTCTTCAGGGCCAACACCATCTATAGGTGAGAGTCTTCCCAAAAGTACAAAATATTTTCCCCTATATCCTCCAGTTGATTCAATTGCTAATACATCTGAGGGATTTTCGACAACACAAATACTTTTATCATCTCTGGAGGAATCTGAACAGATACTGCATAAATCATTTGAAGTTAACATTCTGCATGAGGAACATCTTTGTACGTTTTCAAGAGCTATATTTAGAGTCTTTGCAAGAATGCTAGCGCCATCTTTATTTTTATCTAAAAGAAAAAGTGCCATCCTTTGTGCTGTTTTTTTTCCAATACCCGGCAAAATTGTCAGAGCATTGATAAGTTCTGTAACTAGATCACTATTCATCTTATTTAATTGGTTTTATACTTTCAGTTTTTAATTTCCCATTAAATTTATTAATAAACTGTTGAATATCTTTATTATTATTTATATCTTTTTCTGATAAGTCTTGTTTAGTTTTTTCTTTTTCTTTGTTTGCTAGTAAAGGTGAATTTACTACCTCACCAATAATTATATTTATCTGAATTTTCTCTTTTAATAAGTTATCAAGTTCGGTTTGAAATTCAAGCATAATGTTTTCGGGCACATTACTAAACTCTTTTTCAGCAGATAATGTCAGACACATATTCTTGTAAGATTCAAATGACATATTCCCAAAATAATTCCTCGCAAAAGGGCTTATACTCAATGAATTAAAAAGATTGATCCAGTCATTATTATTTTTAAAGTGTGTTTCTTCAGATGATTCTATATTTTTTGTAGAATTAGTATTCTGTTTATCATTAATAATTTTTTTTAAGCTTTTTTTTTCAAGATTATTTGAACTGTTAACTTCATTATCAGAAATCTTCACAAGTGGATTGAATGCAAGCATTCTAAGTATACACATTTCAAGAGCTTCCTTTGGACTTGGATGAGCATTAAATTTAGAATATGCATTTAATGAAATCTCATATAACAACTGACAAAACTCTTTGTCTAACACATTCGATATTTCTTTGATTTCTTTATCATCAGAGGTTTTCAGAACCTGTTCGATTGCAATTTGATGAAAAATAGAAATAAGGTTTTTAAGAATAGCATCATATTCTGGAGACAACTCCTCAATTTGTGAAAAGATATTAAATGTCCTCACCCCATCTCCGTCAATAATTGATTTGATCAAGGACATAATCAATGAATTATCTATTGTGCCTAGTAAGTCCGTAACATTTCCTTTTTCCAAGATTCCATTACCATGAGCAATAGCTTGATCAAGCATTGTTAAGGCATCTCTCACAGAGCCGCTTGCTGAATTCGCAATTAATGCAATACTTTCATCATCATATTTAATTTCTTCATTTTTTAAGATTTTTTTAAGATGCTTAATTAAATCCTCTTCACTTACTGTTTTTAAATTAAGTTGAAGACATCTTGATTGAACTGTTTTGGGAATACTATCAGGTTTTGTTGTAGCAAAAATGAAAATAGAGTGTGATGGAGGCTCCTCTAAGGTTTTAAGCAAAGCATTGAAACTTGCAGTAGATAACATATGAACCTCATCTATTAAATAGATGTTATACCTACTTTTAGCTGGTTTATATTCAACACCCTCAATGAGTTGCCGCATCTTATCCACACCAGTATTAGATGCTGCATCAATTTCTAAAAAATCTACACTTCTGCCAGTGTTTATTTCAATAGTATTTGAGCATTTATTGCATGGATGTGGGGTAGGTTTTGTATCACTTTCGCAATTCATACATTTAGCTAAAATCCGAGCTAAAGTGGTTTTACCAACTCCCCTTGTCCCAGCAAATATATAAGCTTGATGAATTTTTTCTGTCTTAATACTATTTTTGAGTGCCTTAACAACATGATCTTGACCAATGACTTCTTCAAAATTTGTTGGTCTATATTTTCTTGCTAAAACTTCATATGACATAGCGATAAATCATAACATGTCATTTGAAAAAACTGATTCTATTTGTTGAAAACTGAAACCTCTGTTTTGAAGAAAGCTTTTTTGTTTAACTTTATCTTTATTCTTATAGTTAAAATTATTTACAAATTTTTTTGTGTAGGCTAATTTTGCCGCCTCACACCATCCACCCTCAACACTTATAACTTCCATAGCTATATGTTCTTCAACACCTTTAGAAATTAACTCAAACATAATTTTCTTTGGGCCAAAGCCTTTTCTTTTTCTTGATGTAACGTATGCTTCTGTAAATCTTTTATCATTGACTAAATTATTTTCTGAAAGTTTGGTTAAAACTTTATTTATAATTTCTCTTTCATTAAATCGTAATCTGAGTTTCTCTTTTATCTCTTTTTTTGAATGCTCTCTTCTTGATAAAAGATCTAAAGATTTGTTATATATCAAATTAAAAAATTCATCAGACATTATTATTCAAATGGAATTACTCGAGATTTTCCATTTCTTTTAATAATCCTTACCTTTTGTCCTTTAAAATAAGAATAAACTCCAACCTCTTGAATAATAGAAACAAAATTACCTGAGGTTGTTTCAATCAATAATTCAACTCCATCTTTTTTAGAGACTGATGAGGCTATTTCAGAGCCAATAGCTGAGCCTACAATTGAGCCTAACACTGTAGCAATGTCTTCTTCAGGCTCTGAGTCAGTTGAATTCTTTCCAATTGCTCCTCCAATTGCGGCTCCAGCAACAGCTCCTCCTTCTCTATTACCTTCAATAATAACTTTAGTTATATCATTGATAACTCCAAAAATTACATATTGTTGTTTTTGAGCATCTGATCTTTTAACGACCTCTGGTTGAAGTGAGTTGTTAACACAAGAAGCAGTAAAAATTAATAAAAAAAATTGTATCAAAATTTTATTCTTCATTTATTTTTCCAATAATCTGTAATCTTTTAGTAAGTCATCTTTAATTACATAATATTTTTTATTTTTTTCGAATCCATCTAACAGTTCAACTTCATATATCTTATTAAAATGTTTGCCATTCAAAACTTTTAACCTATCCCCAGTATTTAGCCTTACTAAGTTTCTAGAATCAATTAATGAAAACCTATCCCAATCAGAAAAAATTCTTGCTCTATAAGTGTTATAGGCATCATTTGGAAAGAAATATAAAACTTTGCTACTTGCCGGACTAAGTTTGTTACTTCTTGACTCTAAATACCATGTCTGTCCAATTTCAATTGAACTTACGTCATCTTTTGCAACAAAAATTAGCGATGTGCTAATTAAGGTAAGAATTAAAATAAACTTTATATTTAAAATATTTTGAGCCATGTCATTAGGATATTTTAAATTTCAGGAAAAATAAAGGTTGAAAAACATAAAAAAGACTCTAAATATAAGTTGATGAAGATGCCATAACGGGTTTTCGCAAAACAAAATGTTTTTTTAATTAAAACATTAAATAATGTCGCTTATAAGGAGGACAATTATGATACTTAACTTTACAGACCCATTTTTCACAACTCGTGTACTAGGGTTCGAACCTTTGTTTGATAGATTGCAAAGACTTTCTGAGTCTAATGATCGATCATCAAGCTATCCACCATACAACATAAGTAAAGATGGCAATTTATTTGCAATCGAAATTGCTGTTGCTGGTTTATCTAAAGATGATATTCAAATTGAACTTGCAGAAGGTGTCCTTTCTGTTAGTTATGATGGACCAAAAACAGAAGTTGTAAATGGTGATAATCAGGTTGTTTATCAGGGTATAGCTCAAAGAGCATTCAAACAACAATTCACCCTTTCAGAAGATGTTGTTGTGCAAGGTGCAGAGCTTGTAAATGGTTTATTAACCATAAGCCTTGAGAAAATCATTCCTGATGAAAAGAAACCTAGAATGATTGAGATTAAATCACCAAAAAAAATCTCAAGTAAATAATACTCCACAAAGAGTAAATGGGGGTGCATAATGCACCCCTAACTATATTTATTTAAACAAATGAAGTTATTAAAGTTATTTTTCTTACTAACGCTTTTTATCCATTTAGAGTCAGAGACTATAAATACGGGTCATGCTAATGTTTCCCTAGTTAAGATTAATGATCAATCAATTTCTGAAAATAATCTTATTGGCATCAAGATGGATATGCAGAAAAATTGGCATACCTATTGGAAAAATCCTGGAGATTCTGGTGGACCAATTAAGGTCCAATGGAAAACCTCAGATAATATTGAAATTGGCAGTATTAAATGGCCTTCACCTGAACTAATCCCATATGAGCCACTGATGACATATGGTTACAAAGATTTTGTTATTTTTCCATTTGATTACAAAAAAAATGATGAAAATGACTCATCGATCGAAGTAAATATTGATTTTTTAATTTGTGATGACATATGTGTTCCTGAAAAGGCGTATATTAAAACAACACTTGATCAAATTATAGAAGATCCAGCATTAACTGAGTGGGATGAATATGTTCCAAATGTTGTATTACCTGTTTTAGTAAAATTAAATAACGAATTTATTGAAATCAGATTTTCAAATAATGATGTTATAAATGATATAAATTTTTTTATAGAAAATATAGATACTGTTATTCATTCTCAAGAACAAATTTTAATTAAAGAAGAAAATAATTGGCTTTTAAAAGTTCCTCTAATTGATAGTTATGCAGAAATTGAAAAATTAAAAGGAGTTTTGTCTGTAAATAATTCTGATATTTATCTTGTTGATACTGAAATAGAAAAGTCTACAAGTAATTCAATTTCACTTATTCAAGCAATTCTATTTGCATTTATTGGAGGCCTCATACTTAATTTAATGCCTTGTGTATTTCCTATTATTTCTTTGAAAATTTTAAGTTTTGTTTCACTAGGAAATGAGTCCACACTAAAAGTTAGAATGCATGCACTTTCATTTTGTTCCGGAGTTCTATTATCTTTTATTTTGATAGGTGTTTTACTAATAGCTTTAAAGCAGACAGGAAACTATTTAGGATGGGGTTTTCAGCTTCAGTCTCCAGTTATTGTTGGGTTCTTGTGTATTCTAATGTTTATCATTGGAGTTATTTTGCTAACAGATATTAATATTGGAGGTTCTTTTTCAAGGCTAGGACAATATGGATCTAACAGTATGTCAGGCTCATTTTTGACAGGAGTTCTTGCTGTTATTGTTGCATCGCCTTGCACAGCGCCTTTCATGGGTGCTGCGCTTGGATATGCACTAATACAACCATCTAGCGTAACATTGCCTATTTTTGTGTCACTCGGAATGGGCTTTGCCGCTCCATACTTAGTATTATCTTTGTTGCCAAATTTAGTAAATAAATTACCAAAACCTGGACAATGGATGGTTACATTAAAAGAATTTTTTGCTTTCCCAATGTTTGCTACTGCATTATGGCTACTTTGGGTATTCAGCTTTCAAACAAATATTGATCTGCTTATAGGCCTATTGATATCAATTTTATTTATTTCAATGCTTTTTTGGATACTTAATAGAGTTAATAAAAAAATTTATAAAACAATAATATTAGTTTCGTTAATATGCGTAATTGTTTTTGTTATGCAAAAAATACTATCTTTTGAAAATGAGTCCTCTGATGATGGCAATATTTCAAATTTATACTCAGATAGTGTCAAATGGGATAATGAAATTGAAAAGAATTATAGGGAAAAAGGTCAGCCATATTTTATTAACTTTACTGCAGCATGGTGTATTACCTGTCAAGCTAATGACAAAATAGCTCTCTCAAGATCAAAGGTAAAAGAACATTTTAAAAAAAATAATGTAGAGTATATTATTGCTGACTGGACAAATAAAGATGATGAAATTCTTAAAACACTTGAGTCATATAACAGGAGTGGAGTTCCTCTGTACATATATTGGAAGCCAGGAATGAAAGATCCAGCCATTTTGCCTGCGATATTAACAGAACAAATTTTGCTAGATAGTTTATAAACTGCCATACTAAGGTAATATAATTATTCATAATATAATTGAATAGGGAAATTTATTATGTTTGGAAGTCAGTTTGAAATATTTGGGGCTATTCATCTGATAACGATGTGCGCAATAATTATTGTTTCAGTTTTTCTGCCAAAGTTCTATAAAGATAAAACTGAGAGTCAAAAGTCAATAATGAGTAAAATTATTGCTGGTATAATAGCTGCTCATGTAATCATATCTCCATATAAAGATCTATATTTGCTAGCTGATCCATATGATTGGCGAGAGACAATACCTTTGCATATGTGTGATCTATCAGAAATATTTTTAATATGGTTTTTACTTGGTGGACCAAAAATTCTCTATATTTGTGCTTTTTTCTGGGGACTAGGTGGTGCAACGATGGCAATTTTAACTCCTGATATTAGTCATCATGATCTTGATTACATATTTTTCATGATTGGCCACGGAATGATAATTGTTGGAATAATGTATGCAACAGTCAGTCTAGGGAATCGTCCGTATGCAAAAGACATTCTCAAAGTTTCTGCAATAACAGCATTTATTTTATTACCTATTGTCTATGTAATTAATATGCTTCTTGGAGAACCAGCTAACTTTTGGTATTTAATGGCAAAACCTGATGGTGCCTCTTTGATGGATGTTTTCCCCGAACCACCTATGCACTTACTGGTAACAACTCCAATTGCAATTGCTGTTTTTTATCTTATATATATACCTTATTTTATTAAAGATAGAGCAACAAGATAGTCAAATATTTACAATAATAAGTAAAATAGACATAAAATAAGATAAGAATTATGGATAACTTTATTAAATTAGTTACTGAGGTCTGGAACAGTGGGTTCTTGGGTATTGATCTTGGCTCAATAATTTCATCATTAATAGTCTTATTGATAGCGTTTCTATTCAGAGGTTTTATTATCTCAATAATTTTAAATGCGCTTGGCAGATTGGCTGAAAGCACAAAATCGACAATTGATGATGAAATTCTAAATGCTTTAAGAAGGCCTATTGGTTTAATTCCAATTACAATTGCTTTATATATCTGCACATTGATTCTTCCCCTTTCGGGTTTAATAGGAGATATTGCAACAAATATTGTGAAGGCATTTGTAATATTTACGATTTTTAGTGCGCTCGCAAATAGTGTAAAGCCAATATTTGAAGCTTTATCAACGAGTTCATGGCTTACAGCATCAATGCAGATGTGGCTTGAAAGAGCTTCTAAATTTATCGTTTGGGTAATAGGAATTGCTATTATCTTAGATATTTTTGGAATTCAGATTGGTCCGCTGGTAGCAGGGTTAGGATTATTTTCAGTAGCAGTTGCTCTTGGAGCTCAAGATTTCTTTAAAAACTTAATATCAGGAATATTAATAATTGGTGAGCATAGATTTCAACCAGGTGACAGAATAGAGGTAAGTGGACAATTGCATGGAATTGTTGAAAGTATTGGTTTTAGATCAACTGTTATCAGGACTTTTGATACTGCGCCCATGGTTATACCAAATAAAGATTTATCTGATGTAAAAGTAATCAATCACGGTGAGATGATTAACAGAAGAATTAATTGGAAGATAAATCTTATCTATTCAACTAGTGTTGAACAACTTGAAGCAATTAGAAATGAAATAAAGCAGTACATAATATCTAGTAAGGACTTTTCAACTGAAGGTGATCTAGATCCAGTTGTAAGAGTTGTTGAGTTAGGTGGTAGTTCAATTGATTTAATGATTGTAGCTTATGCAGATCCAATGGGGTTTGCTGCATTTAATAAGGTTAAAGAAAACTTAATCTTTAATATAATGAAAATTGTGAAAAACAATAAATCAGAATTTGCTTATCCATCGACCTCATTATATGTTGAATCTATGCCAAAATAATATTAATGCACTATGAACGAGCAAATAATTCTTTCTTCAACTATTGTTATACTTCTTTGCTTATTTATATGGGGTAAAGTTAGATATGATGCTCTTGCAATAGGCGCTTTATTTGTTTTAGTTGTTCTTGATATCATTCCAGCTAATGAAGCATTTGCAGGATTTGCTCATCCTGCTGTTATAACAGTCGCACTGGTATTAATTATTAGTCAAGGACTAAGCAATTCTGGTATTGCAGGTCTTGTAGGTAAATTGATTGGCGGGAGAGAGTTCTCTGAAATACAGTTTATGATTTCTTTGCTTTTAATAGCAGCTATTTTGTCTTCATTTATAAATAACATTGGTGCTCTAGCTATTCTTTTGCCAATAACTTTAAATATCTGTCAGAAGATGAATTGGCATGCCTCAAAATTTTTAATGCCTTTAGCATTTGCGTGCATCGTTGGAGGGATGAATACAGCTATTGGAACACCGCCAAATATAATTATTTCAGAATATAAGGCATCGATCTCTCAAACAGGTTTTAATTTTTTTGATTTTTCATATGTGGGTATTTTAATAACAATGATTTGTATTTTATTCATAGCATTTATTGGTAATAAACTTATCTACCTAAGAAAGAATATTCCAACGGAAGAACATCTCATTAATTTGAAAGGATATTTATTTGAAGTTATCGTCAATGAAGATAGCTCATCAATAGGTATGACATTATATGCTTTTAAGAAGCAAGCTGGAGAAGATACTGATATATTGGGGATTGTGTCGGATAGTGGTTCAGTAAAGAGGGTACAAAATAATATGAGAATTAAAGCTGGGCAAATTCTAGTTATCAAGACACCTCCAGACGATATAGGCAATATTTTGGATATTTTTGATTTCTCTATACCAAAGGAACTTCATTCTTTTGATGAAGATGATCTTGAAGAAATTGAGGTCATGATTACTCCAGGATCAAGGCTTATTGGAAGAAAGTATGAGTTCTTTTTAAAACTTGCGTTTGAAGAATTAAATTTGTTGGGACTATGGAGAAAAGGTTCAAAATATAGAACTAGGTTAACGAGAGAAACATTTAGGGCTGGTGATGTTTTGCTGTTAGGCGTAAGAGACCTTGCTGAAGAAGATGTTTCAAATAAAATAAAACATTTAGGACTTATGCCTTTGCGCCAAAGGGAATTACAAACTATTCCTAGCAGAAGTAGATTGATTAAAGGGATAGTTTTTTTCTTATTTTCAATTTTTTTAGTGTCATTCAATTATTTATCTGCAGCCGTAGCATTTTTACTTTGCGTCCTTGCTTTTGCAAGAATAAAAATTATTGACAGCAATTTTTATAGGGGTGTTGATTGGCCAATAATTGTTATGCTAGCTGCAATGATACCCATTGGTACAGCCATTCAAACAACTGGTGTAAGTAATTTGATAGCGACTTCTATTTCCCAATACGCGTCAGACTTGAGTTTATTTTGGATACTATTGATAATTTTAATAATTACTATGGCTACTACAGACATTATTAATAATGCTGCTACAGCTGTAATCATGGCTCCTATTTCTGTCGGGATAGCCTCAGAACTTGGGTATGCAATTGAGCCTTTTTTAATGGTTGTAGCTGTTGGTGCTAGTTGCGCATTTCTCACTCCAATCGGACATCAGTGCAATACTGTAGTAATGGGGCCCGGTAATTATAAATTTACAGATTATTGGCGAATGGGTTTGCCAATGGATATACTAATAATATTAGCATCAATACCAATGATCCTTTTTGTATGGACTTAATAAGTGGATGATTCTTTCAAAAGACTAAACAAATATACTGGCGAGCCATTTAAAACAGGTTTTCAAGATGAAAGTGGTAGATTTTTTGTGAGGTATATAAACAAACATGGTAATGATGGATACTACTTGGAGGAGTGGAAGAAAGACTTCAAAAGTTACACAAATAGATTAAAAGAGTTAGATATTAATCCTTGCTAAGGCCTGAGATTAATTCCACAAATTCAGGATATCTTAAATAAAACTCATATGATTCCCCTTCAGCGTTTGTAACAGGTGTAATTACATCAGTACCCGGTTCAATTGAGCCAACTTCAATGAGTTTTCTCCCAATATTAATAGCATTTTCTACGCCAGCCCATCTAAGATATTTCATTATTCCCCATTTTTGGAAAGATCCAGAGTTTTCCTGACTGTATTTAGTTATTCTTGTCACTACTATGTCATTTTCTCTATCAACAAATGTAAACTGTCCATATTTTCCACTTGTATTAAAAATCTTTGAATTCTCTTCATATTTAGATACCCACCAATGAAGAGAGTAATATCTTTTATAGTCTCCCCATTGATACCAATCTGGAGTATCCCAGACAACATCAAAAGTTTCGTCTATAAATTTTTTCGACAAAATTTGTTCATCTTGCCATACTCCATTCCTTGCAAATAACAAGCCTATTTTTGAAAAATCTCTTGCAGACATATCAACACAACAATATGTCATGACATTTCCTTTCTCGTCCTTCCAAAGTTTGTAATCTTTAATTGAGAGTGGTTCTAGAATTCTTTCCTCAAAAAGTTGATCAGCTTTTTTATCAGTTACTTGAAATAGAATATCGCCAAGTAACATTGAGTTAACATTATTGTACTCAAACTTAATTCCTGGATTCTTCTCATATTTTACAGATTTTGCATATTTTAAATGATCTATTTGAAAAAACATTTTTTCATGCTCATGGATTGGAAAGTCTAGTCCACTAGACATGTTTAATAAATCTCTTATGGTAATCGCAGATCTTGCGTCATCAAAGTAATCTAAGTAATCTGAAACACTATCATCTAAACTTTCTATTTCACCCTTGTCTATGGAAATACCTATAAGCGAAGCATAATAACTCTTTGCCATTGACCATGATGTTCCATGAGAAGTAAAGTTATAACCATCAGCATACCTCTCGCCAATAATTTTTCCATTTTTAATAATAACTATTGCTTGAGTAGCATCGTCAGAAAATGCTAAATCTATTAATTGAGAGACTTTTTTAGGATCAATGTCTTCTTCATATGGTTGAGATGAATTCCAAGAATTACCATCAGGAAAGTAATCGGAATATGCATTCAACGCAAGAATAAAAGTTAGTATTACTAATAATTGTTGTTTATTATTTATTCTCATAAAATTCACAAATAAAGACAGTACTAAATATATATACATATTATTTATTAGCAATATATTTTTTAAATTTAATATTTTAATTATAAATAATATTGATATTTAATTATAAAAATTTATAATAATTCACATGAAAATATTATTAAAAATACAAACTCTACTTATAATCCTATCTATACAAACAAGTCTCCATGCTGAAAGTCATGTTGTAAAAATGCTGAATCAGGGTGATGGTGGTGTAATGATTTTTGAGCCTGCTATTTTAAAGATTGATGAAGGTGATACCGTAACTTTTCAAGCAACTGATGCTGCACATAACTCATCCTCAATACCTGGAATGATACCTAAAGGTGCTGCTTCTTGGAATGGACAAATGAGCAGAGATATTTCAGTAAAATTTGATATTCCTGGCATTTATGGATATCAATGCACTCCTCACGTTATGATGGCAATGGTAGGAATTATTCAAGTTGGTGATGACAACTCAAATTTAGAGTCTGTTAAAGATACTGCTAAACAAATCAAATCTTCATTTGTAATGAATCAAACAAGGCTTGAAGAATATCTCTCTAAGATCTAATTAATATTAATTAATACATATTTTGTGTAAAATTACACTCCTCCTTTGGGCGAGTAACTCAGTTGGTTAGAGTGTCTGCTCGACACGCAGGAAGTCGGGAGTTCGAATCTCTCCTCGCCCACCACACAATCTAACTTTTTAGTAAATTTATATAGTTTCTAGTCGTTAATAATATTTTTTGATCGTCATCTCGGTATTTTTCTTCTAATAACTTTTCAATTTCCTGTAGCACTTTTTCAACAGAGCCCCACTTACCTTCTGTCATTATTCTTTCGTGAATTAATTCCTCAAACCTGTTTTTGATATCCTCAGGTATATTTGATTGATATTTTGTACATATAATTCTCTCAGCAAATAATCGAAATCTTTCATCCTCAAAATTTCTAGAAATTTTAATTAATTGCTCAAGATCATCTGCAATATGAAATTCTTTCATTAAGTCTTGGTCCCTATATGAAGGGAATCCACCAGAGTATATGGTGCCTTCTAAATAGTCTGGTTCAGGAAAGTTCAGAATTCTATCTTCCAATGCTTGAGAAACTTTAGTAAAGAAATCTTTATTGGATTTGACTATATCAGCTCTTTTTTGAAGCTCATCATGACCAATATCAAAGTGATCTAACTTTGTTAAATGTTTGCTTGAACATATAGGAATGGTTTTATTTATCTTATATTTTTTTAAAGGCAAATCTCTTCCTCCAGACTGAATCATTTTATTTATTTCAGAAAAGTCTAAATTAATTATTTCATTCGGGTCAAAACTCAAATCAAAGAAACATATATCATTAGGCCTAGAATTATCTGCACCACATAAAACAACAGGATATTTAAAAGGATGTCTTCTAAAAACCTCACCTAAAGCAAGAAATTCATTGGAATACAAGAGATTTTTCATACCCTCTTTTGTCGAAATATCTAAAAAGGATTTAAAAATATCAGGAAGCTTATTATTTATTACTTTGCATAAACCAATCATAAACTTACAGTCTGAAATAGCATCATGAGCATCAGAGACGTCAATACCATGTTCTTTTGCTAAGTGTTCAAGTTTTATACTATATGCAGGACCTTTTTCAAACAGAGGGATTGAGATTTCGTCTGAAAAAAATGGTGCCAAGTTATGTACCATTAACATTAAATCAAGTCTTCCATTTTGATTGGTATTTGTTACGTATGGCTCAAGCAAATTTGACCAAAATTGCCTTCTTATCAATTCTTCATCAAATGCGTGACCATTATAGGTCACAAAAATAGAAGGCATATCAGCACACCATGATTTCCATTGTTGTTGGATATCTCTCATCATTTGATAATGAGACGTATTTGATTTAAAAGAATTAATTTTTCTGTTTGTGAGCATAGCTCTGGGTTGAGGTATTACCCATGGTAAAGGAGCACATCCTATATTTTGTTCTCCTTTAATAGATAATTCACTGTCAGTAAATATTGAGCCGCATTGAATAATTTGACTAAAATCTTTATGAATTCCAGTTGTTTCTGTATCGTAAAATATTAGATTGTTAGACAAACTTTAACTCATGTATTTACCAAGTTCATGTCGTGCAACGGCTCTTCTATGAACTTCGTCAGGACCATCAGCTAACCTAAGCGTTCTCATATGAGCATACATTGATGCAAGTGGTGTTAGTTGAGAAACACCCTCTCCTCCATGAATTTGAATTGCACGGTCAATAATTTTTAAAGCAACATTTGGAGCATAAACTTTAATTTGTGCTATTTCGCTTGCAGCAACTTTATTGCCAACTGTATCCATTTTAACTGCTGCGTCTAGTGTTAAAAATCTTGCGGCATTTAATTCAATTCTAGATTCAGCAATGTAATCGAAGTTAGCTCCTAACTGGGCAAGGTTTTTACCAAAAGCAACTTTTTGTGGATCGATACCTCTTTTACACATTAATTCAAGAGCTACTTCCGCTGATCCAATTGCGCGCATGCAATGATGTATTCGTCCAGGTCCAAGTCTACCCTGAGCAATTTCAAAACCTCTTCCTTCTCCAAGTAGTAAATTTTCTTTTGGAACTCTGACATTTGTAAATTTCATATGAGCATGCCCATGAGGAGCGTCATCATAACCAAAAACATGCATCATTTTTACTGTTTCAACTCCTTTTGTATCTATTGGAACCAGTATCATTGAATGTCTTTGATGTTTTGGATTGTCTGGATTTGTGACGCACATAAATATAAGTATTTTACATCTAGGGTCTCCTGCTCCAGAAGTCCACCATTTTTCACCATTGATTACATACTCATCTCCATCTAAAACGGCTGTTGCTTGCATGTTTGTGGCATCTGAAGAAGCTGTGCCTGGCTCTGTCATACTGAATGCAGATCTTATTTTTCCGTCTAAAAGTGGTTGAAGCCATTCTTCTTGATGTTTTGCACTTCCGTATCTTGCAATTACTTCCATATTTCCTGTATCCGGTGCACTACAATTCATTGCTTCAGATGCAATAGAAGATTTCCCCATTTCCTCAGCAAGATGAGCATATTCATAATTTGTCAAACCAGCACCAAATTCACTTTCAGGTAAGAATAAGTTCCATAAACCTAAAGACTTAGCCTTATCTTTCAAATCATCAATAACATCAGGATAACTATTCCATCTATCTTTACCAATTTTTATTTGCTCATGAAAAAGATCTTCTTTAGGTCTAACTTCATTCTGTATGAAGTTTTTTACCTTTTCTATAAGTTCTATAGCCTCAGGTCTTAATTCTGGCATCATTATTTAAATCTCCCGTTATATGAAAATTTTTGCTACTATTATAAGTATTATGAATAGTATAAAGATTAGTAATATATATAATAGCTGTATGTTAAGTACAAATCTATATCAAATTTTTAAAAATCTAGTGGTTAAAAATAAATTTAATATTTAAAAATGAAAATAAGTTCTTTTGATCTAAATCTATTTGTCATCTTAAATGCTATTTATACAGAAGGTAGTCTCACAAAAGCTGCCGAAGTAGTTGGAATCACTCAACCAGCAGTAAGCAATGCTCTTTCAAGACTGCGAGAAAAATTTAATGATGACCTTTTTGTAAGAACTGGTTCCGGAATGGTTCCAACACAAAAAACAGAGAATATGATCAATGATGTACAAAGTGCCTTAACTCTTATTCAGCAAAGTGTAAATGAACCAGATACTTTTGAACCAAAATCTTCAAAAAGAAATTTTAAATTATCATTAGGTGATGTTTCTGAGGGAAGAGTTCTTCCTTTTATAATGGAGGAAATATACAAAGAAGCACCTAATGTTTCAATTGGAAGCTATGCATATCTGAGGAATGATCAAGTTCATGCTCTATCAACTAATAATCTAGACTTTGTTGTTGATCCTATAATTCCTAGGTCAGATGAAATAAATTCTGAGAAAGTTTTTGAAGATGATTTTGTTGTTATGCATCGAGATGATCACGAAATTTCTAAAATTGAAAATCCATCTGTTAATGATATTCTTGATCAAAAACATCTTCATGTCTCTGGAAGAAAAAGAGGTCTTCATTTAATTGATGTAGAACTTGATAAAATTGGTTATAGAAGAAAGGTTGCGTTAAGATGTCAGCACTTTTTAATTGCGCCAAGAATTATACAATCAACTGATTTAGTTTTAATGGGAACAAGAAGTTTCGCAAAAAGAAACAATATGCCATTCGTTGAAATACCAATTGAAATTCCAACCATGGAATACTTTTTAATATGGCACAAAAGTGATGAGGGTGATGGTGGTCATATTTGGATGAAAGATTTAATTGTAAGAGCTTTCAAAGATGCCCAAAGATAAATTATCCTAAATTATGACTTGCAGTTTTTACAATTCCACCGTCTGAAGTTATCGTTTCTCCAACGGTGTAAGCACCAGCTCTTGAGCATAAAAAAATAACTAATCCAGCTATGTCTTCAGGACTACCAACTCTTTTTCTAGGATTCCTTTTTTCAATTTCTGAATAATCATAATTAACTGCAGGGCCTAACATATTGCTTGGATATGGTCCTGGAGCAATTGCATTTACTAAAATGTTTTCTTTAACTAATTTTGAAGCCATTACTCTTGTGAGATGATGAACAGCCGATTTTGATGCACTATATGAGTATGTTTCAAGCGCTGGGACATTTAATCCATCAATAGAACCAATATTAATTACTCTGGAGGGATCCTCAAGAGAGGAACGTTTTGATAATAGGTCTCTCATTTGCTGTGTGAGAAAAAAAATACTTTTTACATTTAAATCCATCACTTTATCCCATCCTTGTTCTGAAAATGTTTCAAAACTCTCACCCCATGCAGCACCAGCATTATTCACCAAAAAGTCTATCCCATCTTCTTTTTCAGAAATTATCTTCATAAAATCTTTAATACCATCGATGGAACTTAAATCACATGGAATTGGAATACACTCTTGATCATATTTTTCACTTAACTCTTTTGCCTTTTCAATTAATGCAGGCGCTTTTCTTGCAGAGATATAAACTTTTACGCCATTAGCAAGAAATCCAGCTGTTATCATTTCTCCAATACCTCTTGATCCACCAGTGACCACAGCAACTTTCCCATCTACAGAAAATAAGCTATTAATATCCATTACTACCCCCCTAGATTAATATATTATTATATTGCAGTTTTTATCAATCAAACATAATCAATTTAATTAATAACTAAGGTAGAATAAAATATGGATCTTATAATAAATTTCCTTTTTCTATCGTTTTCAATTGCAATTCTAATTTGGGGCGCAGATAAGTTTGTAGATAATGCATCTATATTGGCAAAAAAAATTGGAGTTAATGAATTAACTATTGGTTTAACTGTTATTGCTCTTGGGACATCTGCACCTGAAATTTTCGTTGGAATTTCTTCAGTTCTTAATAATAATGAAAGTATTGCCATGGGAGCTGTTGTTGGTTCAAATATCTCTAATATTGCATTAATTTTTGGCGTATCGTGTATCGGAGCCTCATATATACCCAGTAAAACACCGGCTATTCAATTCTTTCCATTTCTAATAGCATCTTTTACTCTTGGATATGCTCTTTATGATCTTTATATTTCAATATTTGAAAGCTTGCTTCTGCTTATAGTATTTTTCTATTTTTTATTTATTACTTTTAAGAACAGACTTAGTAATGAAAATGAGTCTATCGATATGGTTAATCAAAAAAAGAATTTGAGTCTTTTCTTTTTACTTATAATTGGATTAAGTGGTCTTATTATAGGGTCCCATTATACAGTTATTTATGCTGAAAAAATCGCTTTGTTGCTTAATATTTCAGAATTAATTATTGGTCTAACAGTTATTGCTATTGGCACAAGCTTACCCGAGTTAGCCACAACAATAAGTTCTATAATGAAGAAAAAAACTGATATGGTTGTTGGAAATGTTATAGGTTCAAATGTTTTTAATATAACTTTGGTAGTTCCTATAATTGGACTTTTTTCTAATGTTTATTTAGAAGAAGTCTTATTACAAAGAGACTTTTCTTTAATGATAATTGCATCATTGCTGTTTGTTCTAATAGTTTTTTTAAATTCATCAAAAATTATAAATACCATTTCTATAAGATTTATTGGATTTATTTTGGTAATAAGTTATGTTGTGTATTTATTGTTGCTTAGTAACTTGATTTAACTTTTTTAATATATAAAAGAAGAAGGCCCACAAAAAAAGTTATAACTTCGAAAAGAAAGTAAACACTGTAAAAGCTTGGAGTACTTGGTAGTGCTGAAAATATTAATCTGCCAATTGCAATCGAGCCCACCATAAAAGTAATAAATTTTATAGAAAATATGCCGATATCATTTTTAAAAATTCCAACTAAGCAAATTATTCCAATACAAAGATTTAATCCTCCGTATATGCCTGCAATCTCTGAATATCCTAGTGGCGATGATATTGAAAGCCCTACTGCATCAAGAAACGACGGATATCCTAACTCTAATGCGTTAAATATAGGATCAAAAATTGCGTAAACGCCAATAAACCCATAAATGATTGTCATTAACAGTAAATAAAGTCTAACAAACCAAATCAATTTAATACTCCAATTTATTTTTATATTACAATATTTCCATGAAAAATAGCTTATTTAAGTATTTAAATATCTCATACCTTTTTTTTCTATGTAGTATATTAAACAGCAATATTGTCTTAGATGAAAATGATGTTATTCAAACACCTCTTCCCCTTCCATATAACGCTGAAATATATAATGGAAATGATATCGATGCCTTCATTAAAGAAACGGTAGAAGATAATAAACAACCTATTTTGATATTTGGAGCAAATTGGTGCCCAGATTGTAGAATTTTTTCTGGTACTATCAACATACCAAAGATAAATTCGTTTATAGAAGATAATTACAAGATTTTATATATCGATGTTTTAAGATATGAAATCAATATGGATTTAATGAAAAGCTTTGGAATATCTGTAGAAAAAGGAATTCCAAGGGTCTTAGTTTTTGATAAAGAAAAAAATTTGTTGAATAGCTCATCGACACTTGAATGGACAACTGCAAGAGAACGAACGTCACAAGATATTTTTGACTATTTTCAAAAATTAGCAATCAATTAGTTATTCAAATTGCTTTGTTGCACTTGAAAAAAATAGATAAAAAATTCCACCAAAAATCAAAACTGATGAACAAATATAAAATATTGAATTCCAAGAATTACTAATTTCTAAGACATATCCTGCAACTATTGGACTAGATATAGCGGCAAGCATGCCCAAACTTCCAGATATACCAACTAATGAGCCAGTATACTTAGGACCTAAATCTGCATGATTTACTCCAAACCCACCAGCACAAATACCTGAGCATAAATTTATCAGGCACAAAAGTAATAATACTTGATACATTGAGTCCTGAAGTGAAATCATATACAAAAAGACTGCCGATCCAAAAAAACCAATTGAATTAACACTTCTTCTTACGTTTAGAATATTATGCCCTTTCTTTATCAAGCTATCCGCTAGAAATCCTCCAAACAACAGCGAGAATATAGAAACTATGCTTGGAATCAAAATGAGGTAAATAAATAAGCTTGAGTCAAGTTCAACTCCAAGTCCACCACTTGTAATTGGACCATTCACATATTTAGGCAAGTATGAAAGAAAAGTATATAACGCCCAATTATTACAAAAAGTTGCAACTGCTATCGCCATAAAAGGCATATTTTTGATTAGCCTTGATAATGGAATCTTTGGTGCTGTAGATTTTGATGGAGCCGTTGACCTAATATATTCTAATTCTTGATTTGTAATTCTTTGATTATCTTCTGGATATGATGTTATGTATCTATCCCAAAAAAGATACCAAAAAATTCCTAAAATACCAAATGAATAAAATACCCATTCCCAAGAATATCTTGAAATAATCAGAGCAGTAACAACATATCCAAAGACCGTTCCTGCGGCAATTCCACTATTTGTAAAAGCTATTGATCTTGTTCTTTCATCAAATGGTATCCATCTTGCATAAATAGAGTGCCAAGATGGGAAAGTTATTCCTTCTCCAAGGCCCAATAAAATCCTAATAAGAATTAATAGCCACAAACCGCTGTATGCAAAAGCTGGTGTTATTACTGTAAAGAATGACCAGATTAAAAGTCCATATCCTAAAACTTTTTTGCCTCCATACTTATCAGCTAGGTATCCACCAATTGTCATTGAGATCATATAACCAAAATAAAAAGAACCTAAAATAATTCCAACTTGTGATTCACTCCAACCAAATTGAGTTTGCATTGGAATAATTGCTACAGAAATATTAACTCTGTCTATATAACATACAAACACTGCCAAAAATGACATTAAGACTACTTTAAATCTATAGGGTATTTTCATTTGTAAACATCTTAACCTATATAGCTATACAATTAGTTATAGCTTCCTATATTCTATCCAATCAATTAAAAATCTATGGTCATCTGGATCAGGCTTATTAGAACATAATGCATCAGTGCAAAAAGCATCGCCGTCCACCCAATAATCATCATACTTGCCGCCTACTGCAACATTTAAAATCATGTAATATTTTCTATTAAATGGATAATCATATTTTTGAAACTCTGGATGAGATTTATCAACACTAAAATATGGTTCTTTATTTGTATCAAGAAAGAAACTTAATTTATTTTTTTCCCATTTTAGTGTTATCGAGTGAAATTTATCTTGAAAATTTGAGTCCCTAGAAATAAGAACTTCGCCAACTAATGTAGATTTTTTATTATATTTTTCTCCAAAATGTAATGCAGAGCTTGAAATGTTTGTAATTCTTCCTCTATTTTCTAAAATATCAATCTCACCGCCTTTTGGCCATTTAATGTCATCTGATGGCATTAGCCAAAAAGCTGGCCAAAATCCAATGCCTCTTGGCACTTTAAAACATATTGTAATTTCAGATGGATAGTCAAAGTCTATGAGTCCATTAGTATTTATTCTTGAGGACGTATATTTATAACCTTTATATTTTTTTTTAATAGGTTGAATTTTTAACAACCCATTTTCTATAAAAAGATTATCTGAAGTATTTAATAAATTATTCTTTCTTGGTTTTGTATAATATTGAACTTCGCCATTACCCCAGCCACTTATATATTCACCATCATCGTAAAATCCATTTGATGTTGAATAATTCCAATTAGAACTTGATAAGTGAGACTCATTGAAGTCTTCTTGCCATACATTTTTATCTGGAATAGATCTCTCTTTACAATATGAATCTTTAGGTAGTTCATAAACATCAGAGTCAATAATTTTTCTTTCAACAATATCATCTTCATAAGCACTTAAGGAAGAAATTAAGAATATGATTACAAGATATTTCATTTAATACTCAAAAGCAAAAAAAAACCCTCAGTAAAAACCAAGGGTTTATTTTAATACAAATAATTTAGTTAAAAATTGTAAGTATATTTAAGAGTCATAGTTCTGGGTGGTATCCATTGCATCCAGTTTCTAGGCCTATAACCAGTATCATCTACGGCATAAATATATGCTTCTGTTCTTTTATCACCAACATTATCGATTGTTAATTGTAATTGGGAATTTTCACTGATATCCATTCCAAGATTAAAATTAACTTTTGAGTAATCCGGTGCACTTGTTAATGGATTTTCACCAAAAGTATTAAAGCTATCACCATAATAACTCATGTCTACTCTTGCATATGTAGGATATGAAAAAACAACTGAATCATAAACAAGACCCACATTCCATAAAGTTTCAACTGTATTAGGTAATCTATCACCTGCTGACGCACCAAGTGATTCAATATCTATAGAAGTTTCAGCAGTCATAGAACTACCTGAAAAATCCATCGACAAAGCATCAGTAAATGCATATGTGAAGTCAACTTCCCATCCTTTAGTTTCTGCTTTACCCCCGTTAAAGTTGTAAGACCATCCACATCCTGGAGTTACGGTAATTATTATTCCATCCCAATCAACTTCAAAATATGTCACGTTAGCAGAATAGTTAGCACCTCTCGATTTAACTCCAAATTCAGTAGTTTGTGCTTCATCAGAATTAAATCTTCTTGCAAAAGTATCACCAATTGTTTCATCACTTTCACAAAATGGAGGAAGTGGTGATTGGTTTCCACCAGGTCTATAACCAGTAGCTTGTGTAGCATATAAAGTTAAGTCTTCTGTAGGAGTATAACTTAAAGCATATTTGTGCCTTGTATCAGATTCTTCACCTGATTCAGCTGCATAACTGGTTCCTGCAGGAAACGTTCCATCGGAACCATAATCGTCCATATAAAATACACCATATTGTGATGAAATATAAGCATCTGATAATTCATAATCTCTAATTCCGTAGGTAAACGTTAAATCTTCAAATATCTTAAAATCAAATTGACCATAATATGAAGTTTCTTCAGTTATGCTTAATTCTGATGCAGATCCATAATACAAGTATGGATATCCAAAATGTCCCTCACAATATGGTGGACAATAAACAGTACCATCAAAATCAGGATATCCCATTATTACATTTGTTACGTAATCAAATGCATCAGCGTTTGGCGCAGATTGTGTTTGATTAATTCCAGGTTCTGCCTCATATTCGTAATTGTAATATCCAATAGTCCATTCAAACCTTCCAGCCTTAGAGATTAATCTAATTTCTGTGAATGACTCTTCATCAAAATCATCCTCCACTACTAATGGGGCAACATAGTAATCATCCATATCAATCCTTGCCCAATCAGTAAATGCATTTGCAGTAAAATCTTTTTCAGTATAAATAAAGCTTGAATCAAAATAACCAAAATCATAGTTTACTGTAATGTTATACATCTGCATTTCATCATCTGAAGTTTCATCTCCTGCAGATGCATGAGCATATCTTGGGTTATAAACACTTAAAGCTGACAAACCATCAATACCTTGGCTATCTGCATAGCTTGAAATAGCATCTAAACGTGCGCAAGTTGGAAGTCCATCCCAGTTGTACCACCAGCTTACAGCCTGTGGACAATCTTTAACATAAACATCTGCACTTCCTGGCTTGCTCTGACCAGGTTCGGAAATACCGAATGCTTTGTAGTCAGTTCTAAAAAATCTTAATGAGCCTGTTAAAGGACCTCCATCATCAAAAGCAAATGTAATCATTGCTTGTGAATCATCTTCCTCTCCAGCTGTGTTACCTGTTTGAATATTTGTATAGATACCTGGAGATATAATTTGTGAAACAACAACTCTTGCAGCAATACTTTCTGATAGTGGCATGTTATACATAAATTCTAGAGTTTTTCGTGCATCTTGTGCTCTTCTTTTGTCACCATAACCCACTCTAATCTTTCCATATGCTGAACTTGCATCAGGTTTGTTTGTTACATAACGAATTGTTCCACCAATTGCATTCGAACCGTACAAAGTACCCTGTGGACCTCTCAAAACCTCAACTCTGTCTACATCAAACAGACTCATCATAGAGCCCCTAACATCATCGATAAACACAGATGATGTTCCTGATGAACGCTGAGATGTTGAGGTATTTAGTCCCCTAAAGCTGAAGTAATTTGAACCACCAGGAGTAGATACACCAGCTAAAGTTCTCAAAAAATCTTCCGGACTTGTAATTCCTCGCTCTGTAAGTAAATCCTCAGAAATAACCGTTATATTCATAGGTATCTCCTGAACGGTTTCAACCTTTTTATTTGCTGTAACGATGACCTCTTCAACTTCTTGTGCAGCAATAAATGGTGCAAGCATCAAAATGCATGCAAGTGTTTTAATATTTTTCATTTCATATCCTCTCATATGTAAAAAAACCCAGCAAATGCTGGGTCTAAATCGTAATAACTAAGATCCAGCTATTTAATTTATCCCCCGTTCTTTAGTAGCATGATTTAGATTCAACATAAGTTGAGTATATCCATATTATTACTTTTGTAAACTAATTAAGTAAAGAATTATCGAATGTAATTTAGCTACCTCTGGTATTTTATAAATTTGATTAACTTAAAATGGTAGGGATGGAGGGAGTCGAACCCCCACGCCTTTCGGCACTTGGTTCTAAGCCAAGCGTGTCTACCAGTTCCACCACATCCCCAAGTTAACGCATTATATATAACAGTTGGTTAATTAGACTTTTCTTTATAGATCATAGCTAATGAGATTTTTTCTTTGTCTTCGAACATATAACAATCCAATAAGAGTTATGAAGCCTAAAATAAATGCAATTATGTCATGCATTAAAAAGCCTTCAAAGAAAAATGCACTAATTTTACCAATTAGCATAAAAACAACTAAATAAATCAGAACTGTACCAAGCTGAACTTTTGATGAAGAAAATATGAATCTAATTAAAATGTATCCTGATGCTACAAATACTCCTGACATTGTTCTAATAAAACTTGCTGCAAGTGTATATCTTTCTATGCCTTCAAAATATGGATATACATTAAAATCAGGAGTAAACATACCCCAAAGACCTGTAATAGAAGAGAATAAAGCAATCAATAAGAGGTAACCTTTAAAAATTGTTGTCATATAACACCTAACATCAGTAATGCAATAAAAAATGATATAGCACCAAAGGCTATCCATAAATACATTTCCTTATAATTGTTAAATTTAAATGAGTTTATTGCAAGAAAACAACAAAATATTGGAGCAATCACTAAAATACCATAACCAATTAATATTGCTAAAGGTATGAAAGCAAGAAATAGAAAAACTTGTAAAACAAATCTATTCATGGAGTTTATAAAACTATCATTTTGTCATTTTGTCAATTTTGTAACACCTCATTTAGTTCGGCATTGTTTTGAGCATTTGAGATTTCAGTTTGTATTTCAAGAATAACTTGGTTAAGTTGATTTTTATAATTATTTAGAGCTTGCACAGAATCCTCTAAAAGAATTAATTGAGTTTCAATATTATTTAAACTTATTTTAAGTGTATTTAGAGAGCTAATTTCATTAATTACTTCGTCTAATTTATCTAGACTAACAATTGTCTCACTTTTTAATAGTTGTAAATTATCTTTATTTAAATCAATATCGTCAATCATCTCTGTAATTAAACTTTCGAGCTCAGTTAATTTAGTATTTAAATTTTCTATATTTACTTTATTTCTTTTATTACTTAAATCCCATAACTTTCTTATCTCTTTATCTAAAAATTGAATTGAAGATGTAATATCTGTCATTGAATCATTATTGATTTCGTCTACTATATTTATTTGTTCTTCTATTATTGAAATTCTTTGATCAACGAGCTCCATGTTATCTTTGTTATTTTGATATTCAAATGTCTGCCATAAACTCAAAAATAATATGCTCATAAAGGTCAATACATATATAAAACCAATCAATAAACCGCCTGTAGATGACCTTTTTAAATAGCTTGGTAATTTTTTGTTAATTTTAAATCTAGAAGTCATAATGTTGCTGATGATTAATTTTTATAAACATTTAGCATATAATTATAATTCTACCTTAACTTAAATATTAAATAATGAATTTAGATTTTTCTGATGATCAAAAATTTCTTCAAGATGAAGCAAGAAAGTTCCTCACAAAAGAACAGGCGTTATTAAGAAATAGAACTGTTCTTGAAAAAAATAATAAAGTTGATAAGGATTTGTGGGAAAAAATTGTTGCCTTAGGATGGACTGGTATACGAATTCCTGAAGAATACAATGGTTTAGATCTTGGCCATCTAGAATTATGTGTCATTGCAGAAGAACTTGGGAGATTTCTAGCCCCAGTTCCCTTTTCCTCTTCAGTGTATTTATTCACAGAAGCAATAATTAACTATGCAGATGATGAAATAAAAAGTCACTTTCTTCCAAAATTAGTATCAGGTGAAATTATTGGAACAATTGCAGTCACTGAAGATTTAAAAGCGCCCTCAGAAAACAATATTTTAGTTACTGAAAATAATGGAATTATTAATGGTAAAAAAATTGCAGTTCCTGATGCTGAAATATCTACACATTCAATAGTTGTTTGCAAATGTGAATCTGGAATATCACTTCAACTAGTAGATTTGTCATCTCCTGGTGTAACAATTGAACAACAAGAAACTATTGATGATAGTCGAGGACACTTTTTAATAAATTTTGAAAATGTTAAATCAAACTTGATAGGTGATAAAGGTAATGGATGGAAATCATATGAAACATTAATTAATCAAGCAGCAGTATTCTTCAGTTATGAACAAATAGGTGGTTCCCAAGCTACACTTGATATGGCAATCAATTATGCAAAAGAGAGATATGCTTTTGGAAGACCAATTGGTTCTTATCAAGCTATTAAACATAAATTAGCAGACATGTACATTGCATTAACACTAGCAAAATCAAACTGCTATTATGCCGCTTGGGCATTATCAACTAATTCCTCAGATTTCCCATCAGCTTCTGCAACTGCCAGGGTCAGTGCTACAAAAGCTTATCAACTCTGCTCACAAGAAAATATTCAGACACATGGTGGCAATGGATTTACATGGGAGTACGATTGTCATATGTTTTATAGAAGATCAAAATTGCTATCTTTAAATATAGGCTCGTTAAGCAATTGGAGAGAAAAATTGGTAACTAGCCTTGAACAATCAAATATTAATTAGGAGAAAATATGGATTTTAATGATACAAAAGAAGAAGCTCAATTTAGAAAAAAATGTAAAGATTGGCTTGAAAGTAATGCTAAATATAAAGCGGAAACTACTCCTCAAAATGATGATTTTGCCAATAAAAATAAAATAGAAGAGGCCAAGTCATGGCAAAAAAAGAAATATGATGCTGGTTGGGCAATGCTTCATTGGCCAAAGGAATACGGCGGTATTGGTGCAAGTTCTATGGAAAGAATTATTTGGGCAAATGAGGAGTCAAAGTTTGATGTTCCTAAAGGAATTTTTGAAATAGGTCTTGGTATGTGTGGTCCTGTGATTATGGAATATGCCTCTGAAGAACAAAAAGAAAGATATCTCCCACCAATGGCTGAGGGAAAAGAGATATGGTGTCAACTTTTTTCAGAACCATCAGCAGGCTCTGATGTTGCTGGACTTAGGAGTAAAGCTGTACAGAATGGAGATAAATGGATAGTTAATGGTCAAAAAGTATGGACATCTGGCGCTCACTTTGCAGATTTTGGAATCTTGGTTGTAAGACATGATCCAAATATAGAAAAACATAAGGGTATGACATTTTTCTTTGTTGATATGAAATCACCAGGAATTGAAGTAAAACCTATCAAACAAATAACAGGTGGCTCAAGTTTTAATGAAGTGTATTTCACAGACGTTGAAATACCAGATTCACAGAGACTTGGAGAAATTGGAGATGGTTGGAAAGTTGCAATCACAACATTGATGAATGAAAGATTAGCTGTTGGTGATGCTGATGGTGCAGATGTTGAAGATGCATTTAGATGGGCAAAAAGACAAGATAACTTAGGTGAACCTCTTTTAAATAATCAAGCTGCAAGAGAATCTATTGCTGATTGGTATTGTGAAAAGAGTGGTCTTAAGAATACAAAACTTAGAACAATGTCTGCCTTATCAAGAGGAGATACTCCTGGACCGGAAGCATCAATTACTAAAATTGTTAGTGCTGGCAAGCTTCAAGATATTGGTAATTTTGGAATTGATTCACTGGATATGGCTGGCATGTTGAGGACTGATAATCAAAATGTTAAAGGATTTCAAAATGCATGGTTAGGAGCGCCTGGGCTTCGAATTGCAGGGGGTACTGATGAAATTCTTCGAAATATTATCGCAGAGAGAGTTCTAGGCTTGCCTCAAGATCCAAGGGCTGACAAAGGAGTTGCATTTAAAGATATACCGTCAGGTAAAAATTAAATATTTATTGGAATTTCGAAAGGAATTTTAAAAACTCGAATGTGCTACCCTCAATTTCAATATCATTAGATCCTATAGATGTAACTGGATTAACATCCCCAATTAATATTTTTTTGAATAAAATTTCATCTAATTTAATACTTAAATCACATGACTCAATTTTGTCACTAGTAACAACAGCGACACTGTTTCTTAAAACAATGCTTTTTGAAAAGCCTGAATTAAATTTAAAACAAGTTGAATAATTAACTCCATTATGTTTTTCGGGATCAAATCTCGTTGAAAGAACTCCAAAAAGAGTATCCAGTGAAATTTGATTTAAAAATTCATCTGTAAAGCTCCTTGGCAATGATGTATCAATAATTTTATTCGTTAATTCATATGCCGATGATAAAAAATAATTTCTTTTATTTGGATTTGATGCCCTTGAACCTTCATATATCAAAGCTTTAATTCTGAGCTGTTTAACATCTTCAGTTAAATAATTAAGTGAAATTAAATAATCACTTAACTCAAGAGCCCATTGCATATCATTATCATTTACAGCATTGTTTAATTGTTTCAATAACATATCATTTCCACCAGCTAGTTTTGAAACTCTCTTCGCTTTTTCATCTCTAGAAAGAGGATCTAATTCAGATGGATTTCCGCTAAACCATCCAAGGTAACCACTAAAAATGCTTTTTATAGACCATCTTACAGTGCCATAAAATTCATATAAATACGGAGATTTTTTTAGACTGTTTGGTAACTCTATTAATTGAATTATTTGGTCAGGATATAAACCTTCATTCATATATCTAATTGTCTGATCATGAACAAATTGAATAGCATCTCTATAAACTGTTAAAGTATCTTTGATTTTATCTTCTCCAATTATTGGCTTTGTATGGCTAGGGAAGACAAATTCAGCATTAAAAGTTTTCATGTGATCAAGGCTATTAATCCATCCAATTACATCTCTATGTGTGGTTCCTCTGATTGTATATAGGTTTGGAAAAGTCTTATAAATATTGTCGCCTGGCATAAGTGCTTTATGATTTGGAAGCCATACAAAAATTTGATCATTAGTTTCTCCTGGTGCATGAAAAAGCTTAATTTCAACACCTGATATGTTTAATTCTAAATTGTCTTTAAAAGTTAAATCAGGCTTAACGTAACCAGTCGGTGATTTTGATACACTTATATTGCCCCCTATTCCAACGTTAATAAGATCATCATCTGGTAAATTCATTCCAAACATTCTTGAGCTTCTTAATGAAATAATTGGATTTAAGATACCTAAGATTCTTTGAACATAATAATCAGTATCTTCATGAGCAATAATTTTAGGTTTTTTTTCCTGTAAGTTATAAAAGTAAGACGCACCAAAAGTATGATCACCATGATTATGCGTATATATAATTGCATCAATTGGATTTGAGTTTCTTTTATAAAAGAGTGAGTATATTTTTTCTGCCTCATAAACGCTGTCTGAAGCATCAATAATAATATTTGAATCTTCTCCTTCAATCATAATGGAGTTTGCAATACCAAAACCAATAGCAAAATGAATTTTTCCACCAGGAGTATCATAAGATAGAATTTGTTGCTTAAATTCTTCAGTATGTCTAATTAAATCTTCAACATTTGAATTTGTTGGAACATTAAATGATGTTTCTTCAGATTCAGAACACGAATAAATAAAAATAAATATTAATGTGAGTAAAAAATATTTTAACAAAGTATTGCTTATAAAAAGCTCAACATAATCTCGTCAACTAACATGCTAGAAGCATCTTCGTATGATATTGATCTATTGGAGCCGTCCCTCCAAACAGTTACTGCTGTCCATAATGTTTTATCTTGATCCATGTCTCTAAGATTAACTCTAAGGATATTTTGAGTAATATTATATATTTCGTTTCTATACATATAATTGTCCCAATAATATCTTGAGTAATAAAAGTTCATTCTGTCGGACTCTACCTTATCTTTTGTATTAAAGTTGATATCAAGTAATACATTTGAGTCTTTATTGAATTTTAAACCTCTTTCCTCAATAGCTTTTTTAAGATTTTCCTTGAATCTTTCTAATACAATTGGATTGATTTCAGTACTAATATTTTCATTGTTTATCTTTATATTAAAATCGTTATAATTAGAAAGGTTAAAAGTTTCAATTGAATCGAACTTCAGATTTGATTGAGTAGTAGAACATCCTACTAAGAACAAAAAGCTAAAAATTATTGTTATTTTTTTCATGATTTATATTTATATTATATGTTTAATTTAGAAGATCAAAAGTACATTAAATTACTAGACCTTAATGCACAAATATATACCGAATCCGAATTTAAATGCAAGCATATTCACTTAGATTCAAAAAGTGATGAAAAGGTTTTTATGGTTGCTTTTAGAACAATACCTGAAGATTCAACTGGTGTTGCACATATTTTAGAGCATACTGCACTTTGCGGATCAAAAAAATATCCTGTCAGAGATCCCTTTTTTATGATGATACGAAGATCTTTGAATACATTTATGAACGCTTTTACATCTAGTGATTGGACTGCATACCCATTTGCGACACAAAATCAAAAAGATTTTAATAATTTGCTAAGTGTATATTTAGATTCATCATTTTTTCCTAATTTAGACGAATTAGATTTTTTGCAAGAAGGTCATAGACTTGAATTTAAAGAAAAAGAAAATATTAACAGTGATTTAGAGATAAAAGGTGTAGTTTTTAACGAAATGAAAGGTGCAATGAGTTCTATATCAAGCCAGCTTTGGCATGGCCTCTCAAGGCACTTATATTCATCATCTACTTATAAACATAATAGTGGAGGAGATCCTGAGAGTATTTTAGATTTAACACATGAGTATTTAGTTAACTTTCATAAAAAACATTATCATCCATCGAACGCAACTTTTTTTACTTTTGGAGATATTGATCCAAAAGAAATACAGAATTTCATTAAAAAGAATGTCTTAACCTCATTTGAGCCATCAAAAGAGGTTATAGGAGTTGAAAATGAAAAAAGAATAAGTTCTCCAAAAACTATTTCAGAATTTTATAATCCAATGCCGGAGGATAATGATAACCATCACGTCGTAATGGGCTGGCTTTTGGGAGAAAGTCATGATCCTGTTGAATTGCTAGAATCGTATCTTATGTCAAATATTTTATTAGATAATTCAGCCTCGCCACTTAGAAAAGTTCTTGAACAAAGTACTCTCGGTAAATCATTATCTCCTCTTACTGGATTAGAAGCTGATCATAAAGAGTTAGTCTTTGCTGCTGGGCTAGAGGGAGTTACAGCAAATAATCAAAAAAAAGTTGAGAACTTAATTATGAATTGCCTAAATGATATTGTTGATAATGGAATTTCAAAAGAACTTATTAGCTCATCTTTACACCAATTAGAAATCAAACAAAAAGAGATTACTGGATCGGGTTTGCCATATGGACTTCAAATAATGCTAAGTTGTTTGCCAGCATGCTTACATAATGATGATCCTTTAAAAGTTTTAGACCTAGATGCTTCTTTTAAAATAATTAAGAGTAATATAGAAAGACCTCAATATATTGAAGATTTAATAAAAAATAAGATTATTAATAATCAACATAGAGTTAACTATTCCCTTGTTCCAGATCCTGAGTTTAACAAAAAGATTGATAAAAGGATTCAAAGTAAGATACAGGAGAAATCAAAAAACTTATCAAATATTGAAAAAGAAAGAATTGTAAATTTATCTATTGATTTAAAAAAGAGACAAGATTATATCGATAATCCAGAAATTCTCCCTAAAGTTACAAAAAAAGATATACCAAAGTCTAGGAATTTCCCCAAAGCTTTAATTTCATCAAGCTCAATAAGCAATGTTACAAAAAACTATTACTACAAAACTGCTACTAATGGCATAACCTATCACTCAATGATTTTTCCTTGTGCGCCATTGTCTATAGATGAATTAAAGATTTCATCTTTATATTCAAAAACAATAACAGATTTAGGAATAGGAGATAGTAACTTTGAAGAAGTACAAAAATTACAATCCTCTATATCAGGAGGAGTGTCTGCAAACTTTATACTGCTTCCTGATAATAATAAATCTGCATATTCAACTGGATTGAAAATTACATCAAAATCTTTAGAAAAAAATGAACAAAAAATGCAAGACCTATTAATATCAACTTCTTCAAATATTAACTTTTCTGATCAAGATAGAATAACTGATGTTCTAAATTTTATTTCCTCAGATAACGATAGATCTCTTATCCAAAATGGTCATGTTCTTGCAATGAGCAACGCTGCCGCTCAAATAAATAATATTTCAGCAACAAACGACTCTACATCAGGAATCAACTATATCAACAGTACTGGTGATCTTTCAAAGAATATTACTAATGAAAAGACAGTTAAAAATTATATCGATTTACTAAAAAGTATTAGTTTAAAAATTAACCCCAGTCCGCTTTATACATTTACTTCATCTGCTTTAGATTCAAATAATTCTATGCTTAAATTTAATATTGGTTTAGAAAAATATTCTTTTCAACAACAAAACCTTTTTGATATACAAGATAGTTCTATAGGATGGATTACTGGAGCCCAAGTTTGTTACTGCGCAGAAGCATTCCCGACGGTAGATAGTTTTCATAAGGATGCAGCCCCTTTAATGGTACTAGGAGCTGTTTTGAGAAATGGATATCTGCACTCAGCTATAAGGGAAAAAGGTGGAGCATATGGATCTGGAGCCATGCAAGATTCCTTCAATAAAGTTTTTAAATTCTTTTCATACCGAGATCCAAGATGTTCAGATACTTTCATAGATTTCAAGAAATCTATAGAGTGGTCTATAAATAATATATCCGAAAGGCAGCTTGACGAAGGTATACTGGGAGTGATATCGAGTATTGATAAACCTATGTCACCTTATGGCGAAGCTTTAAATGATTTTCATAATCTTCTTGAAAATAAGACAAAAGAATTAAGACTTAGTTTTAGATCAAGAGTGATAAATTGTAAAATTAGTGATCTAGTTAATGTATCTAGAAAGTATCTTTTTAATGAATCTAAAAGATCTGTAATTGCTGGCGAGAATTACATAGATGAAATTAAAGATCTTGGTTTTGTTATTAAAAATATTTAATCAGAAAAAAATAAATTTCTTTCTTTTTAGTTCTTTAGCACAACCCCAATACTGTTTTTGATATTTTGTGGACCTTGTTTGTACTCTGTCAGCAACCTTAATAAGCCACTGCTTTTTTCTATAGGTTTTTTTTTCAAAACCCCTATATCCCTCATGATATGCAAGGTACAAAGATCTTGCATCAGTTTTCTCAAAGCCTTGATAATATCCTTTGCTAGCATACCAACCTATAAAATCAGCTGAATCAGCAAAATCTTTTCGGCTAGCTCTCAGATTATCAGTTTCATTCTTATAGTCTTCCCATGTCATATTTAAAGCTTGAGAATATCCAACAGCAGATGATGGTCTAAACCATGGAATAAAACCTAAGAGTTTTTCTCTTTCAGGTCTTGCATCTGCTTTAAAACTTGATTCCTGATATACAAATGACATTAACACATAAGGAGGTATTTTCCATCTCTTCTCACTTCTTATGGCAGACTTATACCAACTTTTCTTTTCTTTAAAAATTAAACAAATATTATCAGGATTCTCAGGTGGCTTATTTACACAAGATTGAATGATAAAAATTATTATTAAAAAAGTGAAATAATTTAATTTAAATTTTTTCATCTTCTTTAAAACCCCTAAAGTTTTTAAATCTGGGAAATCTAAGGCTGTAATGTTCACCTTCGATACTTTTTGTTATTGCATCTGCCCTAATTTCTACGAGTCTACCAATAAGTTTATCTTTTGCTTTCCAAAATCTTTCTCGATCCTCGTCTGTTAAACCACTTCCAACACTAAGTGAAAAAAACCTATCGTCATCTTCGCCCTCAACATTAAAAGCGCCTAACTTTCCTGCATGTTTTCCTGTACCTTCTTGAATATCAATAACCTTTAAAGTTACTTCAATAAATGGTTTTATTTTCAACCATGCATGACTTCTTTTGCACTCATAGAAGTTTTTAGTAGGCTTAATCATCAATCCTTCAAAACCTTTATCAAGAGCTTCTTTATTCATTGTTGAGAATTTCACTTGACCAGCTTTTTCGTCAAAATTTATTATTTCATAATCAACTAATTTTATTTCCTCATTAAATGTTTGTGACATTTTATTTAATTCTTCTTTTCTCTCAATTGTATTCAATAAACTTTTACCACTATTAAATTCCTTTAAAGGCAACATATCAAACAATGCAAGATAGGCGTCATCAGTATTTGCTCCTGACTTTCTATAAACTTGTTTCATTAGTGCTTGAAAATCATCACTCATGACTTCTCCATCAAAAACCATATTATTGTACTCAGTCTTACTTAAAGCATTTTCAATATGAGGAAAATTATGAAATATTTTTCCATTTCGGCTATATAAGGTAGCCTTTCCATTTTTAACAATTCCAATTACTCTTACTCCATCATATTTATATTCAACTAAACAGCATCCTTGAATCTTTTTTGGATGTTTAGCTCCATCATGAGCTAACATACATGAAAAAACAGGAACCCTAAATTGTAAGTTCATCTTCTTGGCAACGTTATTTACTGTTTTCTCACTAACACCACATCTAAGATCTTTGATTAGTATTCTTCTATACCAATCATTCCATTGAACTTTAGTTGACTGTTCAATTAATTCAATTATTAAGTCTCTGGCAGCATGGCCAGTTTTTTTTCTTTCTTTTAACTGATTTGCAGCTTTTTTAAAAATATTCCAGTCAAGGCCATCTCCACTGTTTATATTTTCTGGTACCTGCTTAACTCCAAAAGTTACTAGAGGATCGAGACACATTTTTATGCCATCTTGAAAAACTTTATTATTAATATTTTTTTCAATAATACTTTCTTTAAATAGTCTACTATTATTACTTTCAAGTTCGGTAATGATTTCCCAAGGATCTTGCATTTAATTTGAATTCCTCACTTACACCACGTTATTTAATTGTTTGATTCTTGCGATATCTTGAGATCTTGATTCAATGTGAGAAATCATTTGTTTTGTAATTGGTGTTCTTTCCTGATCACATAGTGTCGCATAAAAATTTTCTGAAAAATTTACTGCAAAATCTATCATTTGCTTAACTGTGTTTAGTGGATCCTTGACATTATATAAATCACAAACAACTGCAATTGCAAAAGTTTTAGTATCCGCTTCAAAAGTTCCTGGTTCCAATGCATTTAGTACTCTGAATTTCTCTTCATTATCATCTTGATAAAAAGTAAAGTAGTTATTAATATTTTTTGCACCATAATTTAAAAGATACCCATATATTTGATCAATATCGAACATTGATTTATCCATTGAAATTAAATTAAAAATTACTAATTCTTGTTCCTTTGAAGTTTCTTTAGATACATTTATGGAATGTTGATTATCTTCTTTTTCATGATCTGAGTTCTTAACAGATGTTTCTGGTATGCTTTCTATCTTTAGTTTTAATTTTCCATTATTAGTAATTTTTCTAATAAATAAAAAAGTTATTATTAAAAATATGAGTATTGCCAGTCCAATAATATATATTTCAGAATTTGTAATCATTTATGAATCAGCTAGTTCTAAAGCTTGATTAACATCAACAGATACCATTCTTGATACTCCCGCTTCTTGCATAGTAACTCCCATAAGGTGGTCACTTCTTTCCATAGATACTTTATTATGCGTAATAAAAATAAATTGAACTGATCTTGACATCTCTTCAACCATATTGATAAATCTTAATGTGTTTAAGTCATCTAAAGGTGCATCTACTTCATCTAGAAGACAAAAAGGGGCAGGATTTAGTTCAAAAATAGCAAAAACTAACGCTAGTGCAGTTAAAGCTTTTTCTCCACCAGACAATTGAGATATTGAAGAGTTTTTCTTTCCAGGGGGTCTAGCCATCAAAATTACACCTGCATTCAAAGAATCATCGTCAGTTAAAGTTAATTCAGCAATTCCGCCTCCAAACAATTTAGGAAACATTTCTTTTAGCTTTTGATTTACAGAATCAAAGCTATCTTTAAAAATTGTTTTTGTTTCTTGATCAATTTTTTTAATCGCTGCTACAAGTTTATCTAATGCTTCAGTTAAATCATTATATTGATCATCTAATTCTTTCTTTCTTTTTGATTCTTGCTCTATTTCATCAGGAGCTGCTAAGTTAATGGCGCCTAATTTTATTATTTTAGTTTCGATATCAGTTAAATCATCTTCAATATTCTCTATGGTCTGATCCTTATATTGGGAAAAGTCTAAAGACTCAATATCAATGCCAGCTTCTCTAAGCTTGTTATATGAATTGTCTAGATTAATTTCATAAGTTTTTTGTTCAATTCTTATATTAGTGATATTCTCCGAGATTGACTTTGAATCTAAATCAGATATTGATTTCTTATTTTCAAGTTCTCTGAGTTGCTCATTGAATTGAGACTGTTTTTGCCTTAACGAAATTAAAATTGATTCTGCGCTGGAGCTTTTATCAACAAGATCTTTCATCTCTTCTTCAATAGATTTCTTTTGATTTGCTGCATTATAGATTTGATTTTCTAATTCGTTTTGTCTTGAAAGGTATTCATCTGTAAGCGTTTTTGATTGCTTTGATGCAATATTTAATATGTCAGTTAAAAGACCTTTTAATTTAACTGCTTGTTCTTTTATATTTTCATTACTAATATTAAATTTCACTATTGTGCTAATAATGCTATCTAAAATATGCATGGCTTTTTCACTTGGGCTCAACTGCTCAAAATTCTTTTCAGTTTCTTTTGCCCTTTTGTAATTTTGTTTTACTTTCTCAAGATCAACCTTTGTTTCGCTTTCGCCTTTGTATATATTTTGAAGATTTGCTTCTCTTTTAGCTATTTCAGCTCCAACAGAATAAAAATTCTTTTGAGCAATTTCATAATCACTTATTACTGATTCATTTTCAGTTCTAAATTGATCTATTTGAGATTGGACTGTTTCTGACTCTGTATTTTTTATTAGTAAATCTCTATTTAAGGAGTTGAGCTTTTTTTGTAAATCATCCCGACTACCCTTTGCCTCAATAGAAAATAATATTGCTTTATCAAGCTCTAACTTAGTTTTAGTCTTTTTTAATGAATTATATTTTTCTGCTGATTTAGCTTGATTTTCTAATCTCTTAATTGTTCTGCCAATTTCATCTCTGATATCTTTAACTCTCGAGAGATTCTCTTTTGTTCTTTTTATTCTTGATTCTGTCTCTCTTCTTCGTTCTCTATACTTTGAGACACCAGCCGCCTCTTCAATATGAGTTCTCAACTCATCTGGTTTAGCGCTTACAAGTTTACTAACCATTCCTTGCTCAATAATTGCATAAGAACTGGGTCCAAGACCTGTTCCAAGAAATATATCTTGAACATCCTTTCTTCTACATTTTGTATTATTAATAAAATAATCGGAATGTGCATCTCTGTTCATCAACCTCTTTATGGATACTTCATTGAAAGAAGAATATTCTCCTCCAATTTTTGCACTTGAATTGTCAAAAAGAAGTTCAATGCTACATTGACCTGATGCCTTTCTATTTTCGGAACCATTGAAAATAACATCTACCATCGACTCGCCTCTTAAATTCTTTGCAGATAATTCTCCCAGCACCCATCTGACTGCATCAATTACATTAGATTTTCCGCAACCATTTGGACCAACAACGCCAACCATATTTGTAGGAAAAGAGATCTTCGTTGGATCAACGAAGCTTTTAAAACCTGAAAGTTTTATATGTTTTAGTTGCATTTCAAGAGTTAATTTACCTAATCTATTATAACTCCTATGACTGTTTTAACCATTCATTTAAATTAATTTTATAACTTGAAGATGCTCTTTTAATATCCAATACAATAAGATTTTCGAAATAAAATTGGAGTTGTTTTTTCAAACAAATAATTTCTATAGATATCTCTAAAGTTTCATTATTCAAGTAAGCTGAAGCGAGATCAAATCCAGGTATTACACTATCAATATTTGTAAGCTCCAAGTCATCAATATTTTCAAAATCTTTTTTAGCAATTGGAATTTCTGGACCATTCATTACAAATATATTAATTTTTCCCGAACTTATTTCACAAGGGAAAATAGATTCTTTATCTATTGAAAAACTAGAATTTTTGAATTCAGGAAATTTTTCGTCTCGAAGTGCAGTATAAAGTTCATAGAAAATAATTTTTTCCTTACTTGAAGTGAAAAACCTTTCAGAAAAAATTATCAAACTCTCAGCAGAGGAAAGTTTTTTTAAATCAATTGATTTGGAAATAAGAGCTATAAGCCAATTTTGAATTTCACTTTCGTTTAAGATATCTTCAATTTTTTTTAGGTATTCTTCGGATATAGGTGAATCAATATTTATCTCATCAAATATTTTATTATTAATTAATTGTTTTTGGACAGTGCCAACTAATGCAAATTTGCTGACAAAAATAGTCACACAAAAAATTAAAACTAGTGAAGAGATGCCAAAAACAGTACCTTTATTACTTGTTTTTTGCCCTAATATATATGCGATTATTGGAAGTGCAGCAAAAATTGTTAGCAAATAAAAGATTGCCATTATTTTTGTCTGAATAGGAACAAAGTTATTGCCATTATCAGAAAAACAAAAGGTGAATACCAAAGAATGTAAGTATTTTTATTCAGTGCTGGTTCATATAAAGAGTCTTCTCCAAATCTTGATGCAACATAGTTTTTTATTTCTTTATTACTTTTGTTTTCATTAATCATTTGCACAATCTTCAATTTCAAATCTTCAGATATTGGCGCATTTGAACTTGCTAGAGAGCCAGATGTACATTTGGGACATCTAATATCTTTAATGAGTTCATTAAATCTTGCTTCATCTTTTTCATTTTTGAAAATATACAAGTTGTCTCCTGTGATAACTGATGATAAAAATATTATTAGAAAAAAAGATAGCCTCATATTAAAACATTTTCCTTTCTTTAATAATTGGTAAAAAAACATCCTCCCATATAAGTTTATTTACTTCCCCTTGGTAATGAACAATAATTTCACCATCACTTACTAAGAATGTTTCGGGTGCACCAGTGACTCCTAAATCAAGGGCTAGTGTTCCGTTATAATCATGGATAATTTTTTTATAAGGATTTCCATATTTATTTAACCAAGATATTGCATCTTCTTTGTTATCTTTATAATTTAAGCCGATAACTTTAATGCCATTATTATTAAGATTCATAAGGTAAGGATGTTCGATAAGACAAGTGATACACCAACTAGCCCAAACGTTAAGAATAAAATCTCCTTTTAGGTTATCTGGGGTTACGGTTTCGATGTCTTCTAAATTTTTTAATTCAAAGAATGGTATCTCTGAAACATTATAATCTGCGCCAGGATAATTATTATTATTAGTAAGGAGTATGTAAAACAGAAAAATAAAACTTACAGGAATAATGAAAACAGCTAATTTAAATATAAACTTCATGTTTTATACCTTTTAGATACAATTAATAGCAGGCCAGCAAATCCCATAAGCATTGCTGAGATCCATATCCATCTAATTAAATAGTTTATTTGAATATTTACGACCCAGCTTCCATCATCAAGCTGTTCACCTATCGTCATATAAATATCTCTTAAAACTGTTGTATGAATTGCTGTCTCAGTAGTAATTTGTCCTCTTGTAAAATATCTCCTTTTTTCTGGATATAAATTAAACGAGTTACCTTTAAGGTCTTTTACAAAGAATGTTGCTTTAACGGAATCATAATTTGAATTATTTTCAACACCAAGATTTTTTAAAACTATGGTTAAATCTTTATATTTTTCCGCCTCATTAAAAACTACATTCATCGCCCTTTCTGAACTTAATAAGCTATTAAATGCAATTGAAATTATTAATAAGCCAAGAGCCATGTGTGCAATTACACTAAAGGGATTAACAAATTTCTTTACACTAATATAATTTAAAATTTCTTGTATATACCGAAATATGATTAAAGCTCCTGCAAAAATTGAACATAAGATTGCAATATTTTTTGTTTGAAAAAAGATCATTACAAAAACAGTAAAAATTGTAGAGAATAATATTGATAAAAGAATAGGAATATTTAATCTAATATTTATATTTCTAGACCACTTTGATTCTATTGAAAAAAATAAAAATATGCATGCAAGAATCACAATAGGAATAAATATTGCGTTATAAAAAGGCGCTCCAACACTGATTTTTTGACCAAAAATGAATTCATATATTAATGGATAAGTAACTCCTAACATGACCGAAAAAATCAATGTTCCAAATAGAATATTATTTATTGATATAAAAGATTGTTTTGAGAATTTTTGTATTTTTGAAACTGATTGTATATTTGATAATCGCAAAATGAATAATGAAATTGAAATGAAGATTATTAATCCTATGAATGCCAGAAGATATAAACCTCTATCTGGATCATTTGCAAACGAATGAACACTATCAATTATTCCCGACCTAACTATAAATGCTCCAAAAAGGCTTAACGAAAAAACAAGAATTGATAATAAGATTGTCCAGATTCTTAATTGAGAAGACTTAATAGAAACACTCAAAGAGTGCAGAAACGCTGTTGCAGCTAGCCATGGCATAAGAGCAACATTTTCTACAGGATCCCAAAACCAATAACCGCCCCATCCTAATTCGTAATATGCCCACCAACTTCCAAGAGTAATCCCAGCTGTAAGAAAAATCCAAGCAGCAACAGACCATTTTCTTACTAAAAGTTCCCATTTAATTTCAGAATTTCCGTGAAGTAAAAATGAAATTGCACACGCAAATGGGATCACAAAACCTACATAACCAAGATAAAGTGTTGGTGGATGAATTGCTAAGGCTGGATCCTGCAGAACAGGATTGATATCTGCACCATTAAGAGGAGCAATTGGAAGAATGGTATTAAATGGATTGGATGTCCATAATAAGAATATTAAGAATCCTACTAAAACAAACGAGATAACACCAATGCTTTTTGATTTTAAAATTTCATCATTGTGAACTCTAATATTAAATATGAATCCCCATAAAGATAAAAAAACTATCCAAAGGAACATCGAACCCTCATGAGCACTCCATATAGAAGAAATTTTATAAAATATTGGCAATGCCGAATTTGAGTGACTTGCAATGTATTCGACACTGAAATTATCTGTAATAGCCAACCAAATATAAATAATAAATGACGATATTAAAAACAAAAAACCATGTGAATATGTCCTAGCAACTAGATTTGAAAAATATTTTGTATTATGGGATTTTATAAATAAACCAAAATAACCAACTAAGAAAAATAATCCAGTCGCAAGGATTGATAAAAAGTGTGAAATCTCAATTATCATTAATAACTTCTATATTTGGCGGCATATAATTTTCATCATGCTTTGCTAAAACTTCCTCTGCATAGACTGTTTGATTATTAAGATATCCCAAGACAACTACGCCACTATCTTCTTTAAATAAATCTGGCAAAATTCCTTCATACTCAACATTAATCCTATTTGTATAGTCAGTTACTATAAAAGATATATTTGATGAAGCTCTCTTAACAGATCCATTCAGAACCATACCACCTAGTTTGATTCTTTTGTCTATTGGAAATGTTTTATTCATTAACTCAGTAGGAGTAAAAAAATAATCTAATTTAGAATTTAGTGAGAAAAGTATTAATGCTATTCCAGATACTGAAAATAAAAGGACTGTTAATATATTGTAAACTCTTTTTTTTCTAATTGGATTCATTCAATTTTTTTTTAATTTTCTTAATTTTAAAAATGTAACTTATAAAAAAAATATACAAAGTTAAAATTACAATTATTAATACGCTCCAAACAAAAACGCCATGACCATTCATATATATGGCCTCATTAAAAGAATTAAATGCAAAATTAAACATAATCTTTAACCCAAGATTTATTTTTTTCTCTAATAAGTATTTGATTTTTTGACGACAGCAACACTAAGCAAATAATCAAGCCAAAGAATCCAATTACAGTGCCTATAAGGGGATATAACATTACGGGGTCAATTGTTGGTTTATCTGTCAAAGTTATTGATGCAGATTGATGAAGAGTGCTCCACCAATCAACAGATTTTTTAATAATAGGTATATTTATTGCTCCAACAATTACTAGCCAGGATAATAGCTTATCTGCTTTTTCGTAGTTACTAAATGAGCTATGAAGTGATATAAGACCTAAATACATAATAAATAAAATTAAAGTTGATGTAATTCTTGCATCCCATTGCCACCAAGTACCCCAAGTAGGAATACCCCAAATTGATCCAGAAATTAGAGCTATAAATGTAGCCATAGCACCAATTGGTGCAATTGCAACTATAAGATATGCAGCTAGTTTTACTCTCCATATCAAAAAAGTAATACTGCAAATGCCCATTGCCAAGTATAAAGATTGTGATAAAAATGATGCCGGAACATGTAAATATATAATCCTAAATGAATTTCCTTGCACAAAATCTTCTGGTGTAAATAGAATTCCCCAAATAATTGATAGGACATAAATCAATAAAGCACTATAAAAAATAAAATTATAATATGTATCAACTTTACTTATAAAAGTCTTAGGAGAAGCAAATTGGTGTATAAATTTTTTTATCACTTTAAGTTATGTGCAGATTAATTTTATTCTAAATGCGCTTTTATTATATAAGATACAATCAAAGGTATTATGACTATTATAATAGATAAGCTCCCTAACAATAAAAGAATAAAGCTCAGAAAATTAATATCTAACTGAAGTGCTGTAAGGCTTTTACCTAATACTATTAAAACAGGTAGAGCAAGAGGCATAGTTACTATAGCTCCTAAAACTGAGCCTTTATTTAAGCTCAGGGAATTACCAAGAGCAAATAAATTTAAAAATATGTATGAACTGATTAGAGCCAAGGGAAAGATAGATATGCTCAAACTAAAATTTCCAGTTGTGCCATAAGAAAAAATAAAACCTAAAAATGAAACAGGAACTCCTATTAGAAACCAATAAGCAAATACTTTAATAGATACTCCTAATGAAAATGAAGAGTTTTGGATAACCATTAGTTCAAGAAAACCATCATTGAAATCTTCTGTAAAAATATCTTCTGTTGCAAGCATCATTGAAATTAATATTGCAATCCATAAAACAGAAAAAAAACCAATCTCTAACTTTTCTTGAAGAAACTCTACAGTTAGAGGATATGCGATCATGATTAACAAAAAAACTATTATTGGTCCTAGCCAACTCCTTGTTTTCTTTCTCAACTTTAAAAATTCTAATCTTATTAAATTTATCATTTTTTTTATATATCTAGACAGCTTGACTTAATTTGACAAGAGATATGAGAAGTAAAGATTAAAGATTTTTTAATATTTAATTCACTATTTAAAAATTCTGTTAGTTTATTATGTGCATCATCATCTAATCCTACATAAGGTTCATCCAAGACAATTAAATTAGAATTATTTAGAAAAACTCTTAATAATGCCAATTTTTTCTGCTGTCCGAACGATAAACTTGATACGTTAACATCTAAATATTTTTTTAAATTAAGATTATTTAAATATTTATCTAAATGCTCGTGTCTATTTAGTTGCATTAAATTAATGTTATCTTCTAGAGTAAGGTAACCTTTTAATGCATTTTTATGCCCTAAATAACATACTTCATTTGAAAAAAAACTTTTTATATTTCCTTTGGTTGGGCTAGTAATTCCCATAATTATTCTCAATAATGTGGATTTGCCTGACCCATTCTTACCTCTGATTTGGAGGGCATCGCCTTTATCAAGAGTAAAAGAAAGATTATGAAAAAGTTTATTTTCATTAATTTTGTGGCCAATATTTTCAGCAGATATTATGCAATTATTATTCATTAGAATATATTGAGGTTTTTTGTTCTTATTATAAGTGCTGGCAAAGGTTTTTGTGGATCTATTCTAGAATAAAATCTTTTTGAGATCTCTTTAAAAGGTGAATTTTCAAATTTTCCAATTCCGCCAACAGAAAAATATAGTCTTTTATTAAAATATATTCCCTGGCTTATGTCAGGTATGCTTCTTAGTTTCGATGATAAACTCAAAAAATTTTCTTTCAAAGTATTATTTTTTTTATTAAATTTAAACCACCCCCATGATGATAGATCTATCATAGAAATCTTTTTTAGGGCATCTCTAGCTTTAGAGCTAGGAATTGAAGATGGAGGTATTAAGACGATAATTCTGCCGTTAGATTTTGATACTAATGAATCAATTAACAATTCATTAGGGCTATCTATGGAAAGATTTGAGAAAATATACTCTTCGAGTTCATTTGAAATTGGTTTCTTTAAATCTTGAAGTCTTTTAGTTGAACCAAGAACTATATAAGTTACTAATTCTTGGCTCAAAATTTATTATATCTTTGAAAGCGCTTGCTCAAAGTCTGCAATAATATCATCGGTATGCTCTAAGCCTATTGAGAGTCTTACAAAGCCAGGGGTAATTCCTGCAGAGAGTAATTCTTCCTCTGATAACTGGCTGTGTGTTGTACTGCCTGGATGAATAGCAAGACTTCTTGAGTCACCAATGTTGGCTACGTGATATACCATTTCAAGAGCATTTATAAATTTTTCCCCAGACTCTCTTCCGCCTTTAATTTCAAAGCCCATTAAACCTCCATTGCCCTTGGTAAGATATTTATCAGCTCTATCTTTTGCATAGCCTTCCATCACAGACGGATATATTACTCTTTCAACAGAGTCATGTTCAGATAAATATTTAGCAATTATCTCAGCATTAGAAGAATGCTCTCTCATTCTTAATGCTAGTGTTTCAAGACCTTGTATAAACATAAATGCATTAAATGGGCTCATAGCTGCACCCATATCTCTTAAGATTGTTGTTCTTGCTTTAAGAATATAAGCAATCGGTCCAAGTGGCTTTACTGCTTCTGTCCATACAGCACCCCCATAAGAAGGATCAGGCGAATTTAATGCAGGCTGCCTTTCTGGGAAAGCCTCCCAATCAAAGTTACCACTGTCAACGATGATCCCACCTATTGAAGTCCCATGACCACCAATAAATTTTGTTGTTGAATGTATCAAAACTGCTGCGCCATGATCAAAAGGTTTGCATATAACTGGTGCTGCTGTGTTATCTACAATCAATGGTATGCCTAAAGGTCTTCCAATTTCAGCGACTTCACTAATTGGAAAAACTTCAAAACTAGGGTTTGGTAAGACCTCGCCATAATAAGCTCTTGTATTTTCATCTGTTGCCTCTTCAAAATTATTTGGATCAGCAGGATCAACAAATCTAACTTCGATTCCCATATCTGACATTGGATTTTTAAACTGATTATACGTTCCTCCATACAAATGTGATGAAGCAACAACATTGTCACCCTTTTTTGCAATATTTTGAATTGCATAAGCAGAAGCTGCTTGACCAGAAGCAACTGCTAAAGCTCCAACACCCCCTTCTAGTGCAGCAATTCTATCTTCAAGGACTGCACAGGTTGGATTCATAATCCTTGAGTAAATGTTACCTAATTCTGACAATGCAAATAAATTTGCTGCATGATCACAATCATCAAATTGAAAGCTTGATGTTTGATGTATTGGAACTGCAACTGAATTTGTCGAGTCATCTTTTCTCCATCCTGCATGAAGTCCAATAGTCTCTGGATTTGTATATGTTTTACTCATTTTTATTGCTCCTCTTCTTAAAAATCTTTAATTAAGTATAGTAAATTATGAATACAAACTACAGACTTTATTAATTAATACTTATACTGGCATATTAATTACAAATACATATAATGACTGATAGGAAATATTATGGCTAAAAAATATACAAACTTTAGAATTGGTGGTGCTCCTCTAAAAACTACCGATGACTATACGGTATGGACCAACGATCTTTTAACAAGAATTATTGCAAGTAAAACCGTTATTCAGCCAGGAAAATCAACTATTGGACATAAACTTATTGACTCTGATGTTGTTTACATCATCACTAACGGAAGAGGAACAATGGAAATTGTTGAATACATGAATACTGATGAGGGACATGGCTCTAATCCCTCGCATGGAATTGAACATAAAGATTCATATGAATTAGCAGCTGGCGATGTTGTACTTGTTGAATCTGGTGATTATTGTAAGGTGGTAAATAATTCTGATCATGATCAGCTTACATATCTTAGAATCTTTGATAGAGGTGGTTGGCGACAATAACTAATATCAAAGATGATTAAAACTCAATTAAATACCGATAAGATTGCTATTGGTTTATCAACGGCATGCGTAATACACTGCTTTTTTGCGCCAGCAGTTATTGTTGCTAGTTATAGTTTTTCAACATTTACAGTAGAAAGTGAATTAATCCATTATTTAATTTTACTTCTAGCGATTCCAATAAGCTCAATTGCTTTGGTACTTGGATATAGAAATCACAAAACATTAAATTATCTTATTATTGGTTTTTTTGGAGTTTTACTTTTAATTTCTGCTGTAATATTTTTTGAGTCCTACTTTGGCAAAATTGGTGAGCAAGTTGTTACTTTCATTGGATCAAGCTTTGTTATTTTTGCTCATTTCAGAAATCATCAAATATGCAAAAAACTTGCTTGCAATTGTCACGAATAGTTCTCACAACTACTAGTTAGTAAAACTAAACTTAGCTACCATTGGTAAATGATCTGATACACCTGTTTTATTCTTTGCATTAAAGCTAATTGGCCTTCCAGTATCATTAAATGAATTGAATTGATTTGTGTGAACGTTAATACTGTTTTTAACATATCTGATATTTCTTTTTTTTGATAGAAAAATGCTATCAAGAAATTCCCAAGTATTCTCGTAATAATAATAATAGGTTCCTTTACAATTCTTACATCCATTTAAATGAGAAACTGACCAATATTTTTCCTGAGATTTATAAATATTAAATTTTTTATCTTCCTTATTGTTTATATTGAAATCTCCTAAAGCAATAGTTGGCATATTATGTGTTTTTAAAAGACTACTTAACAGATTTAGAGAATCTATTCTCATAGAGACATCGTGAAATCCAGATGGAAAATGAACGTTATATATTTTTATAACATTACCATTGAGATCAATATTTGTCTCTAAAATTGGCCTAGTATCCTTTCCTTCAAACTTTCCAGTAAAATTAATATAGTGTAATTTTGAATCAAGAATTATAAATTTTGAAATTATTGCTGTATCAATTCCTCTATAGTCGTTTCCTTCAATAAGAACTAAATCTTTATATCCGTACGGCTTAAGTAATTCAAACAATTGATTGAGAATATTTAGATTTTCTACCTCTTGAAGAGCCAGTATATCTGGTCCACTGTTCTCATAAGACATGACGTTAATAAGTAGATTTTTAAGTTTTGAGTCCTTTGTCTCCATATCCCAGTCTAAAAATAAGCACTCTTTTTTCCAGGATTTAACTCTTTCTTTTGAACAGGATCTTATATGCTCTTTTGATTGTTTTTTTTCAATTGGAAGATATGTCTTATCATCTTTATTTTTATCATCTTTAGTATCAAATAGATTATCAACATTAAGAGTCATTACGCTAAATTCATCTGAGGCTAATGAAGGTACAAATAAAAATAAAATTAGCAAGCTTTGAAAAAATTTTTTAATCATTGAGATCTTTTATAGATAATTTTATATCGAAATATATTTCTGCTAACTGATGCTGATTTAAAGATATTTTCTGCAGATGATTAATTTTTTCTTCAGAAAAATTTACCACTTTCCTTTTTTTAAGATCAATGTGACCTAATACGGTCTCAAATATTGCAGCAAGTTTTGCGTCTTTATTTTGAAACACTCCTAAAAAATGCATTAATTTTTTATTAGCTTTAAATAAAATAAAAGATGGGAATATTTCATCATCTAATTTAAATTCTTTCAGATACCTAATGCTATCTTCTAATGTAAAAGTTGAAAAACCAGACTCCACATATGCTTGATCAAATCCAAGCTCTTCAATGTAGAAAGCAGTGTAGCAACTATCAAATAATTTATAATAATAATTTACATTCATGTGCCCATTAAGATCACACATATCTTGTGTTACAACTATCGACTTGTGTTTGTATGGAAGGTTTTTCATCATCAAATTATAAGCAAAAAAAAGCCCAGATAACATCTGGGCTTTATAAAATATCTTAGTTTAGAACGAAGTTCCAAATTGGATTCCATAAATGCTAGGGTCGTTTACCTGCCATACAACACCACCACCTTGAACATTACTTTGGGTACCTGGACTTGTTAAATATCTTTTATCTTCAAGATTTTTAGCATAAACTCCAAAATACCAATCTCCATCATTAGGAACATATGTTACAAGAAAGTCAAAGAAATCTTGTTCTTGATTTCTTGCTCTTTCAGTATTAAATGCATCACCTGAATATTGATCTTGATATCTGTAAGAAAGCTTACTGTTTACAGATCCATTTGCAGTCGCAAATGATTGATTTAATGATAAGCTGTATGATAGTTCAGGTGTTCCTGGTAAAGGATTACCCTTAACATTTTGTGCTATGCCTCTTTGCCCTTCAGGACAATTAATATTTTGCAAAGGACTAAATAAAATAGTACCTTGTGCATCTGCAAGAACTAAACAACTAAAACCAGCTTGTTTAAAGACTTGAACCTGCTCGCCAGAAGCAGTTACGCCAACTGCTGTATAATATAAACCAAGTCCATTAGGATCCGCCGCTTGATAAAAACCATAGTCTTGACCACCAGCTGCACCTTCAACCCAAGCTCCTGGATTAAGGTAATCAATAATCAATGCATCTTCAGAAAACTCTGCATCAGTCAAAAGCCAATTGAAGTCAATTCTAGTGTTTTCTGATAAAAATGCTGATAGATTTCCTTCAAAACCTTGCATCTCAGCTGTAGCATTAGCAGCATCAGATCCGGTGTCAACAATTACTCCAACTTGATAATTATCTATGTTAGTACTAAAGAAAGATGTGTTTAAAAGAACTGCGCCATTGGCAAGAATGCTTTTTAAACCAAACTCAAAATTATCAACATTTTCTTCTTTTAAAACTTGATTATCATTACCAGTGTTGATTCCACCTGGCTTCATTGCGGTTGAAAATGACGCATAAACCATGCTGTTATCATTAAGATTATGTTGCAATGCAATTTTGTATGCTGTGCCATCTGCAGGTGCTTCCGTTGTATCTGTGAAGAAAGGAGCGTCTCTTTGCTCTCTTGATAGAAGTGCATCAGTCGTAAATGGAATAAAATGAAACAATGATCCAAACCTATCATTAATTTGCTTCTGACTGACATCAGCCTCATCGTATCTAAGCCCAAGAGTAAGCTTTGTGTTATCAGAAATATCGAAGTAAACCTCACCAAATATTGATTTTTCTTCAATACTAATATGATTATCGATTATTAGACCGTGGCCATCTCTTGGTGTTGTCTTGCCAGAGTTATCTAAAGCAATTGCCAAGGCTCCTTGAGTTCGAGGATCTGTAGGGCCAAATTGTTGTAATGCTCCAAACCATGTTGCAAGATTTTGAAAATATACAGCTCCACCCTCGCCAGCAACAATTTGCCCTCCAGAGAAGAATTGAAGAGTTGGGAAGTACGCATGATCTCCAACGTCAGACAGCATACCTCCAGCACCTGTAGCTATGTTAGTTTCGTTATCGTTTGTTGAGAGATAATTATAAACACCAACAGTAAAATTTACTGGACCGTCATAATTAGAGATCAAATTCATCTCAAAGTTTTTATTTTCATACTCAATGTGAATCATGCTGTATTTTCTGGCAGAATCTACATATTCACAAAAATCTCTAAAACATACTTCACTTGCAACTGGACCTAAGGGACCTATAAAAGGTGCAGTAGCTCTTGACATATCATTATCGTCAATCTGAACAAATTTTCTTGTGCCATATGAATACTTAGCAACAAATTGGAGTTCTTCCGAAATATCATGAACAAACTCGAGGTTTGTAAATTCATTTTTGCTCTTGTGAACTGGACTTCTATCTAAATCCATAACTCCTAATTCAGCATTGCTTCCGGCAAGAGGATATGCATTTGTAATTCCTGTTGAAGGTTGTGCAAAAGCAACTAGTGCTAACAAACCATCAACTTCACCTCTTGAATCAGCAGACGCCCCTTGGACACCTCTTGAAAATGGTGAACAACCAAAGAAAGGGTCTTGCGCACAATAAATTAAATCTTGTTGAGTTCTGTTATCATCTGCTTCGTTTATAGAGTATGTAAATTTTAATGATGAAGCATCGCCAATATCCCAGTCTATTGATATTCTTCCAGCGATATCATTTCTGTCATCAAAAGGAGCATCTATGGCTGGATTTGAGTTATACATCATTCCATCTCTTTGGAATGACATTACGGCAAGCCTTGTTTTGAGAGTATCTGAAACTGGAACGTTAATTACAGTATTATATTTAGTAGAATTATAGTTACCGAATTCTGCATCAATTGAACCGCTTAATTCGTCAGTTGGTCTTGCAGTAATAACGTCTATTTTACCTAAAGCACCTGATCGACCATTAAGTGTTCCTACTGGACCTTTTTTAACCTCTATTCTTTCTATATCAAAAAATCCAATATTTGTCATAGAGGATGAATTAATAGAGTGACCATTAATATTAAAAGATAATGCGTCAACCGATGCTGATGAAATATTTCTGGATAGAAGTCCCCTTAATGAATATAAGCCTCCTGACGCAACACCTTTGTCAGCTATAAAACCAGGAATAACTTCTTGAAGATCTTGTAAATCATATATTTGTGCTTCTACCAAATCATCTGATGATAAAGATTCAATTGAGAAAGCCAAATCTTGAATTGATTCTTCTTTCTTAGTAGCAGTAACGACTACCTCTTCTATTTCTTGTGCAAATGCAATAAACGAAAACGAAAAAGTTACTAATACCGATAAAAATAATTTATAAGTTAATTTGTTATTAAACATGAATGCCCCCCAATGTTTAAATTGTTTTACCCATTTTATGCTTAAAAGTGATGTTTGAACAAGAAAATATAATAAAAATTATCTATAAATATATATATTTATATATATAAATTGGATAAAAGGGTAATTTTTGAGGCTTTTTACAAATTTTTAAAAATATTATTGAGATTTTAGTGCCATGGGTGGCATTTACTAATTCGTTTAATTGCAAGAAGTGATCCTTTTAAAATCCCATACTGCTGAATTACTTCAATTGAGTATTCTGAGCAAGTTGGCTGAAATCTGCAACTCGGGGGAAACATAGGAGATATAAAATAACGATAAAATTTTATTGGAAGTATAAAAATTTTAATTAGCATTTTTGAAGTTTATATTTTCTTTTTTTATTATTTTAATTGCATCTTTAAGATCCAAAACATTGTTATCTGTGCTTCCAATTTTTCTCATAGAAACAGTTTTGTTACTTTTTTCATTTTTTCCAATTGCTAGAATTATTGGTACTTTTTTCGAGCTATGTTCTCTTACCTTATAACTAATCTTTTCATTTCTAAGATCTGTTTCTGCCCTAATACCTTCTTTCTTCAATTCCTCCAAAATTTCAATTGAATAATCATCAACATCAGAAATAATTGAAGCGATTACAACTTGTTGTGGTGCTAGCCAAAACGGTAGCTTGCCTGCATAATTCTCAATTAGAATTCCAATAAATCTTTCAAACGAGCCTAGTACTGCTCTATGAATCATTACTGGATAGTGCTTTTTACCATCCTCACCAATATATTGAGCATCAAGCCTCTCAGCCAAATTAAAATCTAATTGAAAAGTTCCACATTGCCATTCTCTTCCAATTGCATCAGTTAAAACAAAGTCAAGTTTTGGTCCATAAAATGCGCCGTCTCCCTTATCAATTCTATAAGGATATCCTAGCTTCTTAATTGCAGCCTCAAGAGCTTCTTCTGCTTTATCCCATGTTTCGTCAGATCCAACCCTCATTTCTGGTCTAGTAGATAGTTTAATATCAAAATCTTTAAAACCTAGATCTGAATATATATCAGATAAAAGATCTATGAATAATTTTGTTTCGGATTCAATTTGATCATCTGTACAAAATATATGTCCATCATCTTGAGTGAATGCCCGAACTCTCATTAATCCGTGCATAGTGCCAGAGGGCTCATACCTGTGACATAAACCAAATTCAGCATATTTTAATGGTAAGTCTTTGTAGGACTTTATTCCCTGATTATAAATTTGTACATGGCCAGGGCAATTCATTGGTTTTAGAGCATTCACTCTTTTTTCATTTGCATGCTTTTCATCAATTTCAGTGATAAACATATTTTCACGGTACTTATCCCAATGACCTGATGCTTCCCAAAGCTTTCGATCAATTACTTGCGGAGTGTTCACTTCGATATAACCATTAAATTGAATTTTATTTCTTATAAAATTTCTTAAATTTCTATATATTGTCCATCCATTGGGATGCCAAAATACCATTCCTGGAGCCTCATCTTGAAAATGAAACAAATCCATCTCCTTTCCTAACTTTCTATGATCTCTTTTGAGTGCTTCCTCAAGATTATCAAGGTAATTTTGTAAATCTTTATCATTTTTAAAAGCTGTACCATAAATTCTTGTTAGCATTGAATTATTTGAATCTCCTTTCCAATAGGCGCCTGAAACTTTTGTTAACTTGAATGCGCCCACAAAACTTAAGTTTGGTAAATGTGGACCACGGCATAAATCAACAAATTTTTCATCATCTTGATAATAAAGTTGAAAATCATCTGTCTGATCAGATTCATTAATAATAATTTCTTTGTAAGGTTCTTTTTTTAACTTAAAAATTTTTAAAGCTTCTGACTTTGATACTAATTTTTTAGTAATCGAAGATTTAGTTTTAATAATTCTTCTCATTTCGTCTTCTATTCTTGTTAGATCATCAGAAGATATTACCTCACGAGATTCGACATCATAATAGAATCCATCTTCAATTGTAGGACCTATTGCTAGCTTTGAATCTGGATACAGATTTTTAATAGCTCTTGCTAACACCTGAGCGGTTAGAGTATGACGCATTATTTCTATCCCATCATCAGAGTCAATTGTAATAATTGAAACCGATGCATCTCCATCTATAACATCATGCAGATCTTGTTGAGTCCCATTAATACAAATGGCCACTGCAGACTTTGCGAGTCCAGGTCCAATTTCTCTAGCAAGATCATATCCTGAAGAACCCTCTGGTAATTCTCTGAAGCTTTTGTCAGGTAAAGTTAGTTTCATAAATATATTATAGATTGGTTAAACAATTTTTTATATCGGGAGATACAAAACAGTATTTGTCGAGAGAATCATTATAAATATTAAACAAGTAATTATTGGGCCTAAATAAACCCTTCCAGTCATTTGAAAAAATATTCTATTAAAATATGGCAAAACAAACATCATTGGCACAATACCAAAAAGAAGATTTACACTTAACCAATCAGTTGAATTTGAACTCCAATAAACAGTTCCTGTTGCTGCAAAGACAGAATATTGTATGATAATAATAAAAATTAAGCCAAGTGAATTTGCAAAACCACCAATTAGCCTGGATTTCCACTCTGGTTGATTTTTAAATCGCATTGACCCATTGATACGAAGAGAATTCGAGAAGAAAAATATAAAAAATAACGGAAAATACATTAATAAAACTAATATCATTTCAGGTTGAAAAATCCTTACACCCATGAACCAAAATCTATAGTCAACATGAAAAAAATAGTAAATACTAAATAAAATCAAATAGTATATGCAAAAAATAACAATGCCAAGAACAGAGGTTTTAAATAGATCTTTAAAAGTAATGTTTAAACCCCATGATTCTTTTTTTGTTCCATGGTGTCGTCCAAATAAGTAATAACTTAGAAAAAATATTATCAAGCCTATTGTCCCATTGAGAGCAGCCCATAACATTACAGAATTATTCATTCTTTGAGGAAAAAACCATGTAAGCTCTCTGTTTGCAGCATCAACAAACAGAATTTTTGCTAAATCCACCATAGGTATAAATGAAATGCATGCAATAGTTGCACTTATAAAAAAAATAATCCAAAAAACAGTTTTACTTTTAGTAGATTGTCTTGGCAAAGGTTCTGGAACAGCTTTTATTATTGAACTGAAAAATTTAAATTTAAGAAATAACCTTGTCAAAGGAATTAGCATCAATAAAGAAACAACCATATTTATCAAAGTGAAAAGTTCTTTAAACTGCCAAATTTGATTTGAAGAGTTAATTTTTTTTGGGAAACCCAATACAGTATCAAAATAATCTAGTTGATTTGCAGTAGCCTCTTTGTTATATGGTTGAAAAGGATGCAGAAGCTTTTCATTAAAAACCACTCTCAAACTTCTGTTATCTCTGACTCCGTAATACTTTCCAAGTTCAACCTTTCCTATTTTATTTTTTTCAGATAAAACATTGTTTATTACGCGCAAAGATTCTGGAGCAATTTCCATGTTTCCAGCATCCCAACCTTTTAATTCATTTCTAAAAGCTCCCTCATCATATAGAGCATAGCTAATACCCATATTTGATCTAGAATCTTTTAAAATTTCGTCTCTCAAAGTTAAGACATAACCTGAAACATACACTGAATGTAATTTACTGTTTGTATTTTCATTTATCGCCTCTTTGCCAAAGTAGTCTGCACCTCTAATAGCGGCATTCCCTCCCATTGAATGACCTGTTGAGGCAATTTTCTCAGTATCAACAAACGGAAAATTTCCATCGTAAGCATGATCAACAAGAGCAAACATTCCGTATCCTTGAGTAGTTGCAGCTATTCTGCTTACGGAGGAGGAAGACATACCTTGGGCGTATGGATCAATTAAAGCAACAGCCATACCCCTTCTAGATAACTCTATAGCTATATTTGATAAAGCCTCTTTAGATCTTTGAAAGCCAGGCACGACTATTACAAAAGGAACTTTGTTATCTATGTTAGCTATCTTTGGTTTATACAAATCATAAACTAAAGACTGGCCATCATCTGTTTTAAGTTCTTTTAATTCTATTTCAACCTTTGTAAAGCTTGATTGAACTATAGATGCGATAAAGCTTGATAGAAAAATTATAGTTAAGCAACTAAAAAGAAATCTGTTTGCTTTTATAAAGTTAATCATGTTTTAAAATAAAAATATTCTAATGCCTTCTTAGTTAAATGGATATAATGAATCCCTCCTAAGGATTAGTTGCAGGTTCGATTCCTGCAGAGGGCACCAAAGTCACGGTACCAACCATGTTGATTGATATTTATCATCCCATTTATGAACAGCTCTTCTATGTCCAGAACTTTTTAAATATAAAAATTCAAGTGAATTGAAATTGAATACTAAAACTGAAAAATTTTTATAGCCTGCCTCAACCTCAAAATCTTTAATATCGTAATCTTCAGGATCTGTAATTTCTTTTGAGGATCCTCCCTTGACTGAATAACATTTCTTTGATCTTGATGTGGATTGATCCCAAGCCGATTTAGTTATTTCATCATCATAATGAGTAGATATATTTCCCTGTAATTTAATTTGTACTTTTAAATCGGGATCGTAACCTATAACCGAAGCAGTTGATATTTCATTGAAATGATCTATTTTGGCAGCGCGATGATCAGTATGAAACCTCATTTTACGATCTTGAAGACAAAATTCTCTCAGTACCATGACTCTTGATGTTATTTGATTATCATAAAGTGAGGAAACAACAGGAGTATGGAATAATGTTTTGGCATCATCAACTGCAGCTGTTAAGATCTTTTCTGCACTTTCAAGCGTTTCTTCCAGAGTAGAATAAACTTCAGGTAAGTTAAATTTTGTTTTATTTGTCATGATTTAAGTTTCCACTCAGTCCCATCACTAGAGTCATTTATTTCAACTCCCAGTTCAATTAATTGATCTCTAATGGCGTCAGCTGTCTTAAAATCTTTATTATTTTTTGCTTTCGATCTTTTTAAGATCATATCATCAATTTTATTTTTAAATTCTTCAGAAATCTTGTTAAAAGTTTCATCTTCTAAAATTCCTAAGACTGAACTAATTAAACTTAGTCTGCTTTTTATATTCTCTTTTTCACACTCAGAGGAATTGTATTCTTTTACAATATTATTTAGCTCTGTTATTAATCCAGGAGTATTCAGATCGTCCATTAGAATTGATATAGCATCTAAATTATTTTTATTTTTATCAGAAATAGTTACGTCATCTAAGTCTTCTTTAATTTTATATAACTTATTAATTAATTTATTTGCTTGGTGAATGACTTTTTCATTCCAATCTAGTCCTTGTCTATAATGTGAGGACAATAAGGCAAGTCTTATTACTTCACCGTGATAATTTTCAGCTAAATCCTTTACTAAAATTATATTTCCCAAAGATTTTGCCATTTTTTCACCATTAATTGTTACAAAACCATTATGCATCCAGTACTTTGCATAAGAATCAGGCTCATCAATGCTCGCGGATGTACAACAACTTTGAGCAATTTCATTTTCATGATGAGGAAAGATAAGATCTCGTCCCCCGCCGTGGATATCAAATGGAAGTCCTAAAGTTTTTTTGGACATTGCTGAGCACTCAGTGTGCCAACCAGGTCTACCAACCCCCCAAGGCGATTCCCAACCAGGCTGCTCATCAGTACTAGGTTTCCATAATACGAAATCAGCAGGATCTTTCTTGAATGGTGCAACCTCTACCCGACTTCCAGCAATTTGCTCATCCCTATTTCTTTTAGAAAGCTTTCCATAATTTTGATATGTTGGTACATGAAAAAGCACATGTCCTTCTTTTTCATAAGCAAAATCCTTTTCAATTAACTCAACTATGAGTTCAATCATTTCTGGTATGAACTCAGTAGCTTTTGGTTGAATATCTGGAGCTAAAACATTGAGTTTTAACATATCATTATTATAAATCTTTGTGTATTTTTCAGTGATGGATGTTATCTCAACATTTTGATCCTTAGCAGCTTCTATGATTTTATCGTCAATATCAGTAATGTTGGATACGTATGTGACCTTTGGATATATTACTCTGAGAGCTCTAACTAAAGTATCAAAGACAACAGCCATTCTGGCATTACCAATATGTGCATAGTTATATACGGTTGGTCCACATGCATAAATTTTTATATGTTTAGGATCAATTGCCTCTAATCTTTCTTTGTTACCGCTTAAAGTATTAAACAATTGAAATGGTTGTTCACTGCTCATAATTTATTCTAAATCAATTATCTTTAAATCTCTTAATGCATTTAACAAAGGTAATAATGGCATTCCTCTTACGGTATGAGATGAACCATTTACATAAGAAAAAAGATTACATCCTAATGATTCAAATTTGTATGCTCCTGCAGCATTAATTGGATTCTCAATATCAACATAGTTAATAATTTCTTTTTCAGTTAAATCATGCATCTTTAATTCAACTGTTTCTGAATATTCCCATAAAGATTCATTGTTTTTAAAAATACAAACTCCACTATGCTGATAATGTTTTTGGTTTGATAAAAGTTTAAGGCTTTCAACAGCTTTTTCTTTATTGCCTGGTTTATGAAGAAGTTTATCATTGAGAGCACACATCTGATCTCCACCAATAACTATTGATTCAGGATTTTGTCTACTAACAGTCTCTGCTTTTGCTTTAGCAAGATGAATAACCTGTTCACTATATGGTAATGATGCAATTTTTTTCTTTATTAAATCTTCGTCTGTTTCGGAAACTATTACATCAAAAACAATTCCAGCTTCTTCCAGCATCATTTTTCTGCTGGCTGAACCAGAAGCTAAGATTATTGAGATTTTAGGTTTAATACTGGAATATTCCAGATACCTGCTCATTTAGTATTTTTTTGGAGAGTGTATAAGGCTTATAAATTCTTCTCTAGCTTTGTTATCTGATCTAAAGGTTCCCAACATTCTTGATGTAATAGTACTAGATTCAGTTTTGTGAACACCTCTTGTGCTCATGCATTGATGGTTTGCATCTATCACAACAGCGACGCCCTTAGGCTGAAGAACTTTATCGATGGTATCAGCAATTTGTGCAGTCATCGTTTCTTGTGTTTGAAGTCTTTTTCCAAACAAATCAACTAATCTTGCTAATTTACTTATTCCAACAACTCTCTTTCTTGGTATATAGCCGATATGGGCTACTCCAACAATTGGAACCATATGATGTTCACAATGTGATTCTACTCTAATATTTCTTACTATAACTGCATCATCATAACCCTCAACTTCTTCAAAGGTCCTGCTTAGAATTTCTTCAGGGTTTTCATCGTAACCTGAGAAAAACTCTCTATATGCTTTTACTACTCTTTTTGGAGTGTCTACTAGGCCTTCTCTTTCTGGATCGTCGCCTGCCCATAAAATAAGAGTTTTTACAGCTTCTAATGCTTCTTTTTCTAAAGATGTATTTGAAATCTCTTCAGTGAGAGTTTTTACAGCTTTTAGTGTGTCTTGTTTTGTAGGTTTTTTTGCCATAACTAAATTTTCCTTATGATTAAAATGCACATTCTATAGTATTTTTTTAAAAATTAAACCATCCAAAGGTATCATATTCAATTCCAGTGGAAACAAATCCTTGAACAGCAAACAAGCAACCTGTTAAAACTAAACCCAAAACTGAACCAATAACTCCTGGATTAGCTGAATATCCCATGATTGTTG
>CACHRR010000003.1 GCA_902582355.1 uncultured SAR86 cluster bacterium | reverse complement strand
GAAATTATTAATAAATGGGGAAATGAATATCTTTTAGATAAACTTTTTAACACCTCGTATTGAATGAATACTCTTGAAATCATTGTTAATAAAGGTATTATTAATTTATAGATATTTAACTATTGGGGAATTTTATGCCGTCTATTAACTTAAAACCTTTATTTGAAAAGAAACACGATCCTGTAACAGAGATTCTAAGAGACATATTTAAAGACAATAATTATGCTTTATCTTGTCTTGGAGCATTGTCACTTGGGATAGGAGTTTCAAATTCTAATATTGTAAATGCCCAAGATGATGTTGAAGAGGTAATAGTTACTGCTTCAAAGAAAGAACAAAATATTCAAGATGTTGCAATGAGTGTTCAAGCAATATCATCTGCAGAATTAGACGCTAAAAATATCAAAAGTCTTGAGGACATTGCAAGCTTGTCACCTGCAGTAACGTTCAATAATGTTGGTCCTGGTAAATCAAATTTTTATATAAGAGGCATAGCAGATGGATCAATAATGAATAGTTATGCTGGAACAGATGCCACGGCTGCATTATATATTGATGAACAACCACTTACTTCAGCTCATTTAACTCCAGATCTTCACATCTATGATATAGAAAGAGTTGAAATTTTATCCGGTCCGCAGGGTACCTTATACGGATCAAGTTCTACATCAGGTAATATTAAAATTATTACAAAAAAACCAGATTCATCTGGCTTAGATTACGGTTTTGATGTTGAATATGGATCTATAAAAAAAGGCGCAACCGATAACTCATTAGAGGCATTTATTAATTTACCAATTGGCTCACATCTTGCCGCAAGATTAAGTGCTTATGATGTTAATGATGGTGGATGGATTGATAATATGCCATCCCAGTACACATATCAAAATAATGGCATCAATACTACAATCAACAATTATACTGATCCTTATGATGTTGCTGAAAGAAATTACAACGATTCATCTAAAGAAGGTACAAGATTTAGAGTAAGCGGCGAGTTTAATAAATTTAATCTTGATTTATCATTCTTAAGACAAGATTCTGTGTATAACGGTTCGTATGAAACTGACGTTACTAATGATACACAAACTGCTCTCATGCCTGAGCACACCAATACAAGATACTCACCAGAAAAATATGAAGACACATTTGATCAAATGTCATTTACTCTGAGTGGAAATCTCACTGATGATATTGATATAGTTTTAACATCATCTATTTTTGAAAGAGATACCGAGTATACATACGATTATGCTAGTTACGTTGAGTACTATTATTTTGCTGCATACTCATATTATGTTTGCAATTACTATGAATATTATGGCTATTATTACATTGATATAAATGACTGTAGAGATCCTAGAATGACGTACGCACAAAGTAATGATATGGAAAGAACGGCTACTGAAATAAGAATTTCATCTAATAATGAGTCCGGTTTTAATTGGGTTTTGGGAGCTTTTCAAGAAACAAATGAGAAAGTTACTGATGTTGATTATTTACAACCTGGTGCGACTTTTTATTCAAATGGATTATCAGGAACTTGGTGGGAAGCTGATTTAGATAGAAAAGGTGAAATACAAGCTATTTTTGGAGAAGCATATATTGATATAAATGAAAAAACTCAACTTACAGTAGGTTTTAGAAATTATGACCAAGACATGGATCTTGTTGCCAGTAATGGTTACTACGGTGATATGCAATTCGGTATCACCAATGAGGAATTTAAATCATCAGAATCTGGAACAATTCCAAAATTAAACATTAAGCATAATGTTTCAGATGATTTAATGGTTTATGGAACATATTCAGAAGGTTTTAGGCCATCAGGTGTTAATAGGTTAAGACCCTCTGATCCAGCACCTAAAACATATGATGCAGATTATCTTGAAAGTATGGAACTAGGATTTAAATCTACAATGCGTGACGGAAAGCTGATTGTTAATGGAGCTTTGTATACAATGGATTGGAACAATTATCAAACAACTACATACGACCTTGACTTAGTTGCGGTAGCATTTGTAGACAATGTTGGTAATGCAGAGGTTACTGGCTTAGAGCTAAATGTTCAATATGATATAAATGACACAACTAGCTTGACTTATTATTTCAACGGAGTTGATGCAACTCTTGCCGAAGATTATTTTCAAAATCAGTCAGGTACTCAAGAGCTTTACGCAAGTGCTGGAAATAGATTATCTGACGTACCGGAAAGTTCACACTATATTTCTTTAGATAGAGATTTTTATTACGGTAAAAATGCCGGCTATTTTAATATAGATTATTCATATACTGGTGATAGACCCAATGACTATGGTGATGGCGCAATAGTTTTGCCGTCTTACAGTCAGGCAAATTTGAGAGCAGGGTTAGACTTTAGCAATACATCAGTTGAATTTTACGTAAATAATCTTTTTGATAAGAACGGATATTTATCCAGATATGACGATTTTGAGTCAGTTGGTGATTCGGGTTATGCAGGTTTTGGTATTAGAAGAACTGGAAGCAAACCCAGAGTTGTAGGTATTAGATTTAGATACAGATATTAATTTAACATCTTATTAAATACCGACTCTAGTTGGTCTGGATCCTCAAAATATGGAAAGTGACCACATTCGTTGAGAATATATATATCATCTTTAATATTTGCAGAGTGAAGTATCTCATTCTTTGGATTATACCTAGCTAATTTATCTTTATCGCAAAAAATGTATTTAACATTTTTTAGTCTGTCTATTTGCTCTTTTTTTAATCTAAAGTTAGTACAAGATTTAAGATCAATAGAACTTATCTCTTTTTCGGTTTGATTAAATAATCTTTTTAAAGGATAAAGTTTTATTTCTCTCTCAGGATCATCTTCTACAGTTTTTGTTCCATATGGAGACTTAATTTCACCTTTAGCTCTTCCATAGAAGCCAGAACCTTTTACACCAAAACCAGTAGTTTTAATTTCTGTTTCTGGCATTTTATAAACACCATATTTCATTAAAAACTCAACAGCTTGATCTAAATTACCTTTGGCATAGTCTAAAAGAATATCACCTACTAAAAATGGATATGCAATGTTCATACAAATCGTCATGTCATTTTTGTGTTTTGTAGATAAATCTAGAGCTATCAATCCACCCCAACTATGTCCAGAAAATATTAAGTTATTTAGATTTAACTCATTGAGTAAATCTACACAAAAATTTGTATGGCTCTCCACATCATTAAAAAGAGGCCCTGTGGTATAACCATGTCCTGGTAAATCAATAGCTATTATGTTGAAGTTATTATTAATTGCATCTAATTTGAACATTGATAATATTCTATGATCCATGCCAGCACCTGGAATGAAAACTAATGTTCTCTTTGAAGGATCTATACTATTTTTGGTATAGATATGTGCTTTATGTGATTTTAATTGTATAAACATTTTTTAATATTGAAAAAATTAACATTAAATAAATGAATAATAGTGGAGTTGAAAAAATAACCATTATCCATTTAAAAGCATCAACTCCGTTTAAGTACATTAATAAAGTTGGTTGAATTACTAACAAGACTGCAAATAAAACACGAAGCGACTTTGAACTGTTCATACTTGATTTTTTCATTGATGCAGATGCTAACACGTAAGTTGTAGAATCATAAGTAGTACATAAAAATATTATTAATATTACTGAAAAAACTAACAATAGGATATAACTATAATCCAATGCAGATATTGTTTGAACAACAAGCTCCTCTCTACTAACTATTTTATTTCCAATAATATTAGGTCCGTTGATATAACCAGATTCAAAAAACGAAATTGATAAATTTGATAAAATTAGCATACTAAAGAAGCAACCAATGCTTCCTATTAAAATAGTGCCAAATATAATTTGTCTTAGAGTTTTATTATTAGATACATTAATAATAAAAGTACCTATCATTGGTGCCATTGCTAACCACCATGCCCAATAAAATACTGACCAATTTATACTAATTTCAGTTCCGGTAGTCAGACTCATTTCAACATAATTACTAAACAAAAATCCAATTGTCTCAACTGAATTCAATAAGATATATTTTGTTGGACCAAGTAAAAAAACTACTGATAAAAATATAATTACTAATGATATATTTATATTACTTAATCTTCTAATTCCATTTTGAACTCCTACATAGGCACTAGTTCCAAAAATAGATAAACACAGTAGGATTACAAAGATATCTAAGATTGCTGTTCTTTCGATTTGGAAAATATCAGATATGACTGATGAGATCAAAGGGAAAGAAAGTCCTAAACCTACTCCCGCACCACATATAATAGCTCCAATAAATATAATATCTAAAATAAATTTAATTAAGTTATTTTTTGCACCTAAAATTCCAGAAAATGTTAAATTTGTTTCTGGTCTTAAAGTTAGAGCAATTCCAAAAGCAACGGCAGGTAGGCAGTATATTGCCCATGCAGAAAATCCCCAGTGAAATAATGGATAAGCCCTTGAGTAAAGAAATAATTCTTTATTGTCAACTAAAGAATCATTTTTAAGAATATTATAGTAATCAATCCATTCAACGGTTGACCAATATAAAAGCGTTGCTCCAATACCTCCAGCAAATAACATTGAACTCCAAGAAAGCATTGAATAAGTTGGCTTATTTTTTAATACAACTCTAAAGGATCCATATTTAGAGATTCCAATAAAAAAAAGGAATAATAACAATCCAAAAGTTCCATACATATAAAAACTTTCAAAATAATTTGAAAGATTTGTGTAAATACTGGAGAGGATTTTTGACGAGTAAATAGGATTAATAATTACAAATATAGATAACACCAGAGATAATAAAATAGTTATACTGATAACGGATTTGTTCCAATTAGGATTAATTTTATTAAACATATGCCAGACTTTAATACCGCAAAAGTTGCATTTAAAAACGCAGTAAATTTATTCAGTGATAATAATCTAAATGAAGCCATTGAACAACTTAATGAAATACTTAATACCCATCCCGAACATCTAAATGCTCTTGATCTTCTTGGAATAATTTTTATAAAGCTCAACAAGCCTGATAAGGCTCTCGAGGTTATTAATAAGTCCATAAGCTTAAATAAAGATAATAAGAAATATCTTGATACTAAATATAAACTTTTAATTTTTAAGGGCGATAATAATAATGCTTTTGATTGTTTAAAATCTCTACATAAGAAATATCCCTCTGTAAATTCTGCAAGGGAAATATCTAATCATTATCTAGATATGGATAATAAAGACAAAGCTGATGAAGTTATTCAAAAATTTTTAGAATCTGATAAAACTTACTCTGAGTTATATAAAGGTATAAGACACGTTAAAGCAAATAGAGATTTGGAAGCAGAAAAAGCTTATAAAAATGTCCTTAAAAAAGACAAAAATAATGTTGACGCATTAAGATTGCTTGGACTCTTAGCAACGAAAAATAAAAAATATTCTATTGCAGAAAAACTTTTTATAAGAGCAATCGAACTTCAACCATATTATAAATTGTTATGGGATAATCTCGCCAAATGTTATAGATTTCAAAATAAACTAACTGAAGCTAAAAAAGCCTTTACAAACTTACTTAAACTAGATCCTGAAAATTTTGAAGCAATTGGTGCATCTGCAACCATGTCTGTCAGGTTAGGTCAATATGATGAGGGTATTAAATTATATAAGGAACTTTTAAAGTACCAAGGCAATAATCCAAGAGTTTACTTAAGCATGGGTCATGCATACAAAACTATTGGTGAGAGGTCTAATAGTGAAGATGCATACACAAAAGCAATTGAACAATTTCCATTGTGCGGTGAGGGTTATTGGAGTCTAGCAAACCTAAAGACATATAAATTTTCGGACAATCAAGTAAAAGCAATGGAGAATTCATTGGAAGAGGAAATGCATCAAGTTGAAAAAATTCAAATGTTATTTGCTTTGGGTAAAGCATATGAATCAAAAAATGAATATGAGAAATCATTTAAATTCTATAAAGACGGAAATTGGCTTCACAGAAAGCAAATAAATTATAATGCTCAAAATAATTCAGATTCAATTAATAAAGTGATCAATTTTTTTGATAAAAATAGACAAAATCTTAATTTTCATTCTGGCTTTAAGTCAAATGAACCTATTTTTGTTTTAGGCCTACCCAGAGCAGGATCAACACTTTTGGAACAAATTTTATCGTCTCATTCAAAGATTGAGGGCACACAAGAGTTAGGAAATATAATGAGCATTGGAAGGCAAATTAGAACATCAAACAATTCTGAGGACTATCTTCAGAATCTAGTTAACCTCAATGATAAGTTAATTCGATCATATGGAAAAAAGTATATTGATGAAACTCAATGGGCAAGGAATGAAAAATGTTTTTTTATTGATAAGATGCCCAATAATTTTCCTCACATAGGACTGATAAAAATGATTTTACCAAATGCTAAAATTATTGATGCAAGAAGAAATCCACTGGATGGATGTTTTAGTTGTTTTAAGCAATATTTTGCCAAAGGACAGCACTTTACATATGATCTTGACGACATTGCACGTTACTACAAAGATTATTTAAAAATTATGGATTTTTGGAATTCTTATTTTCCAAATTCAATACATACTGTCATGTATGAAAATGTAATAGAGAATCCAGAGGATGAAGTAAGATCAATGATTAATTTTTTGAATCTTGACTTTCAAGAGTCTTGTTTAAGTTTTTATAAATCATCAAGGCCAGTTAAAACGGCAAGTTCAGAACAAGTAAGGCAACCAATATATAAATCAGCTTTAAATTATTGGAAAAATTTTGACAGTGATCTTGAGGAATTAAAGAATCATTTTCCAGAATATGTCTAAATATAACTATCCGAATCTTGAGAAAGTTGACACAGAAATAGGTAGATTCTACAAAGATTCTAATCAAAAGCTTGTACCAAGTGTTACAACTGTTCTCTCCAATACCTCGAATAATTCAAGTGGTATTTTAGAGTGGAGAATGAGAGTAGGTGATGAGGAGGCTGACAGAATAATAAAGCAAAGTACTGATATTGGAACAGCAGTTCATTTGGCTATTGAAAATTATTTATATAAAAAAGAATGGAATATATTTGGAACAACATATGAAGAAAAAATTTCGGAACAAATAACAAAACGTTTTATTTCAGATGGTTTAAATAAAATAACAGAGGTTTGGGGGCTTGAGGTTGGACTTATACTTGATAAATTATTTGCTGGAACAGCTGATTGTGTTGGAACATATTCAGGAACTCCTACTTTGATAGATTTTAAAACAGCAAAAAAAATTAAGAGGAGAGAATGGATTGAGGATTATTTCTTACAAGGATGTGCATACGCAAACGCGCATAATGTTATGTTTGATACAGATATAAGGCAAATCGTTATTTTAATGGTCGATAGAGATCTAATTTTTAAAGAATTTATTGTTAAAGAGAATGAATTCAGACATTTAACAGAGAAATGGAAAAAAAGATTAATACTATTTGATAAGAAATATAATAATAATGACTAATCGACATATTATAGCTATTGGTGGTGGAGGATTTGGAAGAGAAATTAAAGATCTGAAAATCGAAAGATACATAGTTTCTCAAGCCAAAAAAGAAAATCCATCTATTTGTTTTATTCCTACTGCAACAGGAGATGATTTAAATTATATTGAAAATTTTTATAAAGCATTCAATTCACTTAATTGCAAAACTTCTCATATTGATTTCTTCAAAAGAACAATAGATTTAAAAAAACATATTCTTAAACAAGACATTGTCTTTGTTGGCGGAGGAAATACTAAGAGTATGTTAGCTGTATGGCGAGAGTGGGGGTTAGATAGTATATTATATAATGCTTACATAAATGGAACGATAATGAGTGGCGTTAGTGCTGGCGCAATTTGCTGGTTTGATAAGGGAATTACTGATTCGTGGAAAGAACATCAAGCAATCCTTAAATGTTTAAAATTTGTAAAAGGAGTGTGTTGCCCACATTATGATGAAGAGCCTGAAAGAATCCCATTTGTATCTGAAATTCTAAAATCAAATAAAATAGATGAATGTGTTGCAATAGAGGGCTTTTGTGCTCTTCATTTAATCAATGATTCTCCAAAAAAAATTGTCAGCTTTGGAAACGATAGTAATTGTTATAATGTTAAATATATTGAAAAGAAAATAGTCCATAATCAAATGGAAAACATTAATAAGATTACTTTATGAAAATTGCAAATACCTTATCGTTATTCCTTGGAGTTGTTCTTACAATCATTGCTTTTCAATGGATTATAAATCCACAAGCAGCCGCTGAGTCATTAAATATGATTTATCTAGAGGGAGAGGGTAGAAATACTCAGATTAGAGACTTCACTGCATTTTTTCTTGGCCAAGCAATTTTTTGTTTTTTATCTTTATCAACTAAAAGATATCATTGGATATGTTGTGCGGGAATTATATTTTTAGTGGCAGCAATTTTTAATATATTTGCTTCAATTTATCATAGTGCGCCAATTACAATTACTTCATTAGTTGCAGAAATAATTTTTTTACTCATAGCTTTTGTATCTGCATTTTTTTACAAATTAAATGAAAAAAGTTAAAGGTATTTTACATATTCATCAATATCTAAATTAGGTATTTTCTTTTTTTTACCAATCTCAGTTCCTATATATAAGTATCCTAATATTTCTTGATTTTGTTTTAGACCAAGATCTTGTTGCACCATTTTATTAAATGCAAACTTTCCAGTTCTCCATATTGATGAATAATTCATTGCATTCAATGCAAGCATGATATTTTGAGCAGCAGTTGCTGTTGAAAGTTTTTGTTCAATCATTGGAACTTTTGGATGTTCCTTATATGTATTTACTAAAATAACGATCATTGGAGCTCTGAAAGGAGCATTCTTATATTTTTTTATAATATCATCAGAAATGTTTTCAATTGTATTACCAAATTTAACAAATATCTTTGAGAGTTTTTTTAGCGCCTCACCCTTTACCTCTATAAAACTTGATGGTCTTATCCAGGCATGATCTGGTGCCCTAAGAGCGGCCTGATAGATTAATTTCATTTCATCCGGACTAGGATGTGGTTCTGAGAGTTCTCTTGCAGAAACTCTAGATAGAATATTATTTAATGCTTCCATTTAAAATTAGTTTAAAAGAGTTATTATGTATTTAAGTTAATTATATATTTGAATAAATGCTTTACCAACTAGGAATTATACTAATAATTATTGTTGCAGCTGTTATTATTTCTAGAGGATTTAGAAGTAATAATAACGGTCTAATTTATGAAGATGAAATGGATCAAGATGAATTGAGAGATCTTGACGAAGAAATAGACGACTAATTTTTTATTTCACTTTCGAGAGATTTATAAAATTGAACACATGCAAATACAACTATAATAGAAAAAGGAACACCACAAACCACTACTGATGTTTGCAAAGCGGTTAATCCTCCTTTGTAAAGCAAGACAGCTGCAATAATACCAAGTAGTATTGCCCATGTAACTCTAGACATTATCGGAGAGTCATCATGAATACCAACATGACTTTTAGATGATAACATTGATGCAACTAGTGCGCCCGAGTCTGAGGAAGTTACAAAAAATGTAACTATAATTATTAAAGCTAAAATCGAGACAATATTTGATATTGGATATACATCAAAAAGTGCAAATAATGCAACAGTATAGTTATTGTTTACAATTTCATTTAGTTGACTTGTTTCGTTTATTACTTGAAATATCGCTGCATTGCCAAAAATACCCATCCATAAAAAAACAATTAAAGATGGAACCAAAAGAACCCCGATAATAAATTCTTTAATAGATCTCCCATAAGATATTCTTGCTATAAAAAGCGACACAAACGGCGCCCAGGCAAACCACCAAGTATAAAAAAACAAAGTCCAACCATCTTGCCATGAAGAATTTTCATAAACTTCGGTCCATGTTGCAGCCTCAATAAGTGTATTAATATACGAACCGAAATTCTGAATTAATGCATTTAAAATAAATATTGTTGGCCCAAAAAGAAAAATAAACAACATAAGAGTTGTTGCTAGAATCATATTTACTTGTGACAGTCTCTTAATACCTTTATCTAACCCCAAACACACACTTATCAAACCAATTAATGTTATTAAAGCAATTATTATTATTTGATTCATAAAACTTTCTGAAACTGAAAAAACATACGACAAGCCAGAGCTTATCTGTATTGTTCCAAGGCCAAGTGATGTTGTTACACCAAGAACTGTTGTAAGTATGGCGATAATATCTACAAATATAGCCAAAGATTTATTACTTGAAACTTTTTGACCAAGCAATGAGCTTACTCTAAAGGGAAGTTTTTTATTATAGGATGCATAGGCAAAACATAATCCTAATGATGAATAAATTGCCCAACCGTGAAGACCCCAATGTAAATTAGCCAAACCAATAGCTTTGCCTGCATTATATGAATTATTGCCTTCAATCATGCCTGGATATGAATTTAAGTGCATAATTGGCTCTGCAACACCATAAAAAAGTAAGCCAATTCCAAGTCCGGCACTAAACAACATTGCTATCCAGTTTATATAAGAATAGGACGGAATAGCATCTGGTCCACCAAGTTTTATATTTTTGTATTTAGTAAATATTAAGTAAATTGAAAAAATTACAAATCCATTAGCAATTATTATTATCATCCATCCTAAATACTTGGATAGAACTGCTTGAAGATTAAGGAAAAATAACTCTGAAATATCACTATTTAAAGAAACTATTGCTGTTATAAATGATAATAGTACTATTGATATTATAAATCGTGGTCTACTTAGGTTACTCATATGTATAGTTATTAGTGAAATACATTTAATAATATATATCTACTTTGGAAGTATATACAGAGAAAATGCACAATAATTTAATCAAATTTGCATACTTTTATAATATTTAGTAATCTAAAGATATTAATTTATTAATCAGGGGAGCTATGTTAAAAAAATTAAATAAAATTCGGAAGGATCTTACACCTTCATTAATTCCTGCAATACTACCTTCACTGTCAACTTTTGCATTTATAAATGCATCCGTTTTCGGTGGTTTTGTTGCAGCTCAAAATGCTACGATTGAGGAAGTTGTTGTTACAGCTCGAAAAAAATCAGAGAGTTTACAAGACGTACCACTTTCTGTCAGTGCTTTAAATGAAGAAACTCTTGAAGAAAAAGGTATAAATGTTTTTCAAGATTATCTTATGCAACTTCCAGGAGTTACTGCCGGTGGCTCTGGCCCAGGTCAAAGTACTATCTATATAAGAGGATTAGCCTCAACCACACCAAATTTGACTACTGCTGGTGTTGCTGGTTTAGCACCAAATGTTGCTTTTTATCTAGATGAACAGCCTTTAGCACAACCTGGAAGAAACTTAGATGTATATGCAGCTGACGTTGCTCGTATTGAGGTTTTATCTGGTCCACAAGGCACACTCTTTGGAGCTAGTTCTCAAGCTGGTGTTGTAAGAATGATTACTAATAAGCCTAAAATGGGTGTTAGTGAAAGCAATGTAGAAGTTGAGACTAGATTTATGCCAGAAGGCGACTCTGGATCAAAAGTTGAATTTATGACTAATGTTCCTATCGGTGATAGAACTGCTTGGAGATTTGTTGGTTACAGAGATAGAAAAGGTGGATATATTGATCAAGTTGCTGGAACAAGGAATGCTTCAGAATCAGGTAGATATAGAACTGCAGGTACCATTAGAGATAATGGTTTGCCTGTAGCATCATTTAGGGCTGGTTTTCAGGCTGGAGCAGATCTTTCTGGAGCTACTCTAATTGATGCACTTGCCATTGAGGATGAAAATGCTAATGGCGTTACATATGAAGGGTTTAGGTCATCATTATCACAAGAGATAGGAGAAAATTGGAATGCTAATTTAACATATTCAAGTCAATCTATCGATGCTGATGGTGTTTTCTTTGTTGATCCTGACCTAGATGATCTTGAAATTCAAAGATATACTGATGAATATATATCAGACGAATTCGATAATATGAGTATCACTCTTGAAGGCTCACTTGATGACTTAGATTTTGTTTATGCTGGTTCGTATACTGATAGAGAAACAAATCAAGATGTTGACTACACAGATTATTTATTTGTTGGCCAGTATTTACCTTATTACATTTGTAGTGGTGTCGATTATTCCGCAACTATGACAGGAACTTGTGGTTCTCCTGAAATGTTTGTTCGTTCAAAAACAAATACTGAGGTTGAAACTCATGAGATTCGAGTAAATGCTCCCATTAGTGATACGGTTTCACTTACAGCTGGTGCATTCTTAAGTAATCTTGAATTAACTGAATTAAATTTATTTACTTATCCAAGTAATGCGACTACTGGCCCAAGTTATGTTGCAAACTATGCACTTACAGATGTATCTGTTACTGGAAATATTGGAAGCGCTGCAGCAGGCTGGTTTTCAGCAGGCCCATTTTTACCTCCAGTAGTATTCTTTAATGATATTAGGAGAACTGATAATCAAAAAGGTATTTTTGGTGAAGTTAATATTGATATATCTGATACTCTTGAATTAACTCTTGGTGCAAGAATGTATGATATTGAAGTTGACTTTGAGGGAAGTGCTAATGCAGGTTATGGAAATACTTCACAAGATAATCAGATTTATGGATCTAACTTATCTGCTCAATACGCTCCCGGAAATCCAAATGGTTATCCTGACAAAGCTGCAACTGATGGAGTAATTGGTAAAGCAACTCTTGCATATAGCCCAAGCGATGATGTTATGTATTATGTAACTTGGTCTGAAGGTTTTAGACCAGGGTTACTTAATAGACCGGCTGGAGCATCTGGTCCTGATGGTTATTCAGTCCCTGCAGCTATAAAAAGTGATGAAGTTACTAATTTAGAATTTGGTTGGAAAACAATTCTATTAGAAGGTCAATTACGATTAAATGGAAGTATGTTTTTTGTTGATGTAACAGATCTACAAACAACAGTTTTTGATCCAAGTATTGTAAACCTTTTCTTCTCAGACAATGCTGCTGATGCAGAGATATCTGGTATTGAAGGTGACTTTATATATTATCCAAATATAGACGGTCTTTCGGTCTCTGGAGCTTTCTCATTTCTTAATACAGAAATAACAGATGCACTTATACCAACAGGTGATATTGTTCCAGGACAAGAGCTCGCTTTTGCACCTGAAATGCAAGGAAATATTAGAGTTAAAAAAGAATTCCCTGCAATTAATAATAATACTGGTTATGTTAGTGCTCAGTTAACATTTTCTGAAGAAAGTTTTTCAGATGTTATGGGACCTAACAGAGCGCCTCAAGATAGTTATTCAATGTTAGATTTAAAAGCTGGTATAACTAATGATGAGTTTACAGCTGAAATTTATATTAATAATGCTACTGATGAGAGAGCTGAAATTAGTAATACATTTGTTTTTGACAGACAACGTGTTGCTGTTGCACCTCCAACAACAGTAGGTATTAGAGTAAAGAAAAAATTTTAATATTATAATTTAAATTTTAAAAAGGGAGTTTAGGCTCCCTTTTTAATTTTATAATCTTTTAAATTATAAATATAATGATATTCGTATGAAGCAAAATAATCTTGATATCTCGAGAGCAACAGAGGCAGTAAAGAATAGTAGGTTTGTTGAAGGATTGAGTTATTTAGAATCTAATCTTGCAAAAGAACCTGACCATATAGATAGTTTATATCTTGCCGCTGTTTGTTCAAGATACTTAAAGAATTATAAGGATTCAAAAAATTACATTGAACGTTTGTTATTAAAATTACCTGATATGGGAAGAGCCTATCAAGAACTAGGCCATCTTAATAGAGATTGTGGTAATTCAGAAAAGGCAATTTCTTATTACAGACAGGCATGTGAACTTAATCCTGCATTATTAGCATCATGGAAAGCCTTGCATTATTATTTTATTAAAAATAAAAATAAACCTGCTGCAGATCATGCGAAGGAACAAATTACTACACTAGAATCAATACCGAGTATTCTTTTATATATTAGTCAGATTTTAAATGAGGGAAAATTAGGCATAGCTGAAGATAAATGTAGAGATTTTCTTAAAAAGAATCCAACAAACACCTATGCAATGTCATTATTATCTCAAATTGCAGATAGACTGGGTTATTTAGATGACGCTGAAATATTGTTAGAAAATGCTGTTAAATTTAAACCAAATAATGGTGAGCTAAGAATGAAGTATGCAATGATACTGCGAAAAAAACAAAAACTTCAAAAAACAATGGAGCAGGTTGATATATTATGTGAACAGTTTCCAGATAATCTTTTATATCAATCTCAAAAAGCTAGTGAAACTATGCAAAATGGTGACCACAATGAAGCTATAAATTTATTTGACAAAATCTTATTAAAAAATCCAAATAATTTTAATGTTCTCACATCTAAAGGACATGCACAAAAAACACTAGGTATGACAGAAAAAGCAATTAAGTCATATAAAAAAGCTTATAAAATTAAAAATGATCATGGAGAAGCATTTTTCTCATTATCAAATTTAAAGACTTATAAATTTTCAGATAATGAGCTTCAACTAATGAGAGATCAACTCAAAAGAATTGACTTAACCCTTAAAGATAAATCCTATTTCCATTTCGCGTTAGCACAGGGTTGTGAATCTAAAGAACTTTATGACGAAGCATTTCAACATTTAGAGCTCGGCAATAAAATTAAAAAAGAACAAAGTAGATACTCAAAAGAAAAGATGGACAATGAATTACAATCACAAATTGATGTTTGTGATAAACTTTTTTTTGAAAATCTTGGTCCTGGAGGTTTTAATTCATCTGACCCAATTTTTATTCTTGGACTTCCTAGGGCAGGCTCAACTTTAATAGAACAAATCTTAGCATCTCATTCAATGATAGATGGAACTCTTGAGTTACCAAATATCCTGTCTTTGGCACAAAAATTAAGAGGTGATGATATTTATGGTAAGAAAGGAAATTATCCTAGAAATATGAAAAATCTCACATTAGAACAACGTATAGAAATGGGAAGTAATTTTATAAATGAAACAAAAATTCATAGAAAAAATGCACCAAAATTCACGGATAAAATGCCAAATAATTTTAGACATATAGGTTTAATTCATCTCATAATGCCAAATGCAAAAATTATAGATGCAAGAAGATATCCACTGGATTGTTGTTTTAGTATGTTTAAGCAATTATTTGCACAAGGTCAAGAATTTACATATGGTTTGGAAGAAGCTGGAAGCTACTATAATAGTTATGTAAAGCTTATGGATCATTGGAACACTGTTTTGCCTGGAAAGGTCCTTCAGGTTAATAATGAAGATATTATCGATGATCTTGAATTCCAAGTAACTAGATTATTAAACTTTTTGGAACTTCCCTTCGAAGAATCATGTATAGAATTTTATAAAACTGATAGATCAGTTCGAACAGCAAGTTCAGAACAAGTAAGAAAACCAGTCAATAAAGCTGGTATGGGAAGATGGAAGCCATACGCAAAAAATTTAAAACTGTTAATAGATAATTTAGACTCAAATCTTTTAAAAAATGATGACATAAAACTCATTAATTCTTTACAATGAATTTGATGTTAGTTAATTTTTAATGTAACTTAGTATTATGTTGGAGGTATTTTTATTATGATTAAGATAGTTTTAGTCACTGGTATTTTTTATTTGATACAACTACTAACACCTATGATTTTATCTTTATCAAAGGTTTCATTTTTAGATTTTTTATCTACTACAAATGAACCAATTAATTACTCTAATGTTTCAAAAAGAGCAGAAAGAGCTCTTAGTAATTTTAAAGAGTCACTTCCTTTCTTTTTAGTAATGTCTGTATTGTCAGTTGTCTTAAGTGTTGATAATACATCCTTAGGCCAAGGGTGGCTTTTAGTAAGATTTATATACTTTATCCTTGCAATTTTAAATGTTTATAAATTTCCATTTATAAGAACACCTTTATGGTTTGTTTCTATTGGAATATTAATTGCAATGGGTTTAAATTTATTGAGCGCTGTTGCTTAATAAAATAAGGCATGACACTAGGGGATTGATGTCATGCCTTTGAGTATCAAATACACATACGTATCTATATGTCAGAGTAAATATTAATATTGAAATGAAACAGATTTATTTCTTTTTTAAAAATGTTTGAAACAATCTTGTAACAGTTTAGCTTAACAATAATGTTAACTTATTTTTCTTTCTACTCTTGCATTTCCTCTGTGGACACAACTTAAATAAGAGGTTTTGTTATCTATTAATGTAATAATTTCATGATTAAACATACAGTATGTTTGCAAGAGGTCTGTAATATAAACTTTACTAACTGACTCATCAAGAAAACTAGTTACAGACAAAATATCATATTTTTCACATTGATCTATTTTAGAAATCGCATCTTGATAAGCATCATCTGTTGATTGAAGTCTGAGAGTAATTAATATGGAACATTTTGTATTGAAATCAGCTAGAACATTTATCGAACATAAAAACAAAAATACAATTATTTTATTCATTTAAAGAGTATATATTAATTAAAACTTATTTTTCGAGTATTATATCCAGATGGATAACCAATCTTTTATACCACCACATAGAACATTAATGGGTCCAGGGCCTTCTGATGTAAGTGAAAGAGTTCTGAAAGCAATGGCAAAGCCAACCATTGGTCACTTAGATCCGGTTTTTATCCAAATGATGGATGATACTAAGAAGCTTCTTCAGTATGCCTTTCAAACTGAAAATGAACTTACATTTGCAGTATCTGCTCCAGGAATGGCAGGAATGGAGTGCTGCTTCGCAAATTTAGTTGAGCCAAATGAGAAAGTGATAATCTGTAAGAATGGTTTCTTTGGAGAAAGAATGAAAGAAAATGTTGAACGTTTTGGTGGTATACCAATTGTCATAGATGATGAGTGGGGAACAAAAGTTGACTTAAATAAAATTGAAGAAGCTTTAAAAGCAAATCCTGATACTAAAATAGTTGCATCAGTTCATGCTGAAACATCAACTGGTGCGCTAAGTGATCCTGAGTCAATTACTAAGCTCGCTCATGATTATGGATGTTTGTCTATAGTAGATACAGTTACTGGTTTAGCAGGTGTTCCACTTATGGTTGATGATTGGAAAATTGACGCAATATATTCTGGCACACAAAAATGTTTATCAGCTTCTCCAGGTTTATCTCCAATTAGTTTTAGTAAAGCATCAATGGAAAAAATTAAGAATAGAAAATCAAAGGTTAAAAGTTGGTTTTTGGACTTAAATCTTATAATGTCATATTGGGAAGGTGAAGGAGGACGTTCATACCATCATACAGCCCCAATAAATTCATTGTATGGTCTTCATGAGGCATTGATTATTTTAAAAGAAGAAGGTTTAGAAAACTCATGGTTTAGGCATAAAGAAAATCATATACTTTTAAAAGATGGCTTAGAAAGCATGGGAATTAACTTTCTTGTAAATAAAGAGGATAGGTTACCTCAACTAAATGCTATATATATTCCAGATGGTGTAAACGATCTTGAATCAAGACAAAGATTACTAAATGAATTTAATCTTGAAATTGGTGCAGGACTTGGAGTACTTGCTGGAAAAGTTTGGAGAATCGGTCTCATGGGGCAATCTTCAAATAAAAAAAATATTGAATATTGTTTAAATTCGCTTAAAAAAGTAATTTAAAAATATGTCTAAAAAATAATAGTAATTTTTAAGTAATTATAATTTTTGTAATGTTAAGATAATTAACTTAGGAGAGATTATTACTATGAAAAAAAATATATACAAAATATATTCATTTTTCTTTCTATTACTTTTAGTATCATGCGCTGAAAATGAAGTGGTAGAGACAAATGAAACCGAAGAATCAAATATTGGACCTTTTTATGCAGAATTTCTTGCTTGCACGGCAGGTCCTGATTTTAGTCAAGAAAATGTTGCAAGTATGGTTGCAAGTTTTAATGAATTAAATATTTCGGAGAGTGTTTGGTGGGTAGGTGGTTATGCACCTATTCAGGGACAAAATAAATATGCTGGAATAAACGGTTGGTGGGAAATTGATTGGGAGTCAAAAGAAGCTGCAGAAGCTGCTTGGAAAGAGTGGGCAGCAGATGAGGATGCAATGGCATGGGATGAGAGTACAAACAGTATTATAGATTGTGATACTAGTAATATATTACCATGGAATTATTACACACCTGGTGCTTCAACAATGGAGGCAGATGATTGGTTATCTTTTACAACCTCAACTTTTGAATGCAACTTTAACGATGGAAAAACAACTGACGATTTAAGAGCAAATGTTCAAGAATTTAATAAATGGGTTGAAGAAAATCCTTCTCCAGGTGCATATACCTATGCTATTTATTTACCCGACTATGATGCTGAACAAGATTTTTTATGGTTAAATTGGCATGGTGATATGGCTACTAAGGTAGCTGGTGATAAAAGTTGGGCTGAGACAGGCCAATCAATTCAAGCTAAATTTGATGAAACTGCAACATGTACAGGTCCTGATGTGTATAACAGCGGACAAATTTACGCACCACAAAGTTCATAATAGCCAAATTCTAATGGAGGATTCGTCCTCCATTGGATAATTATATTTGATTTATGCATATACCTGATTGTGATCCATTTACAGTTGACGATTGGAAAAAATTAAATTTAAAAAATATAAACAATACAGAGGATTTTTTCCTGGAAATCATTATTATGAAAGCACTTGATGAGCATGGCAAGAATTTGTTTATTGAATCAGATAAACAAAGACTAAAAAAAAATATGAGTGCAAAACTTATAGCATCAATGGCTATAAATTTTTTACAAAAAAAATAATTAAAGGAGTGTCTAAATGAATATTTGGCAAAAAATTATTAATGTCTGTTTAGCGATAATAACTACATTACTTATATTTAATATATCTAACTTATCAGATGAGATAAAATTACTAAATATTGAATTAGAAGCGATTAAATTAAAGTATCTTAATAAATAAGACTATATTTTTTTCCACTTAAGACTGTCTTTAAATCCATTAAGTTCAGCAGTTAGGTTTAATATATTATTTTGAGATGAAAATTTATACTTTCTTGTTAAGATTGTTCCTGCCCATTGTGGTAAAAGGCTAATTTTAAGATTGTGATATACATTAATATCGTCAACATTAAATTCTCCAGCATACGATACATAACCATTAGAGGCTAAAAAAAAATCTTTAATTATTTCCAATAAATTACTATCTAGTTCTATCTCTGTTTTATTATTTAATTTATGATTTATCTTAGATATATCTGATCTGTTATCACTTACATTTTTTCGGTTCTTCTGCATTATAGTTGCAGACATCCATCTTGAAGGATGATAGATTAATAGACCTTCAATATTTCCTGAAAAGGGATGAGTTTTGCTTCCATCAGGTTTAATCACTGTCCAGGCCTTAAGCGACCAAACTCCAACAAATTTCTCTTCTAATGAATCCATGATTTATAAATGACTGTTAATAATATATATTATTAGCATATCTTAATTCTAGCAATTAAAAATAATTGATAAAAGATAATAAGTCTTTAGAATAGGCGATACTCAAGGAGGGATGGCAGAGTCTGGTTTATTGTAACGGTCTTGAAAACCGTCGTGCCTTCATCGGCACCGTGGGTTCGAATCCCACTCCCTCCGCCATTTAAATAATATGAAAAACTATAGTAAAAAAATTTTTCAAGAAGTCCCAAAATTTTTGAAGGTTTTAGGTTTTAAGGATGCTTATTTAGATACTAATTCAAACGAATGGGTGGTTGAATTTAATCCTACAATTGAAATAACTCATTCTAATGGCTCAATTGTTCAAGGAGGTTTTGTTACTGGAATGATTGATGCCTCAATGGCTCAATGTATTATGTTTTTATCAAATGGAAAGGAGCTTCCACTTACGCTTGATATCGATGTTAAATTTTTGAATTCATGTATACCAAATAAAATTGTCACTGCAAAATCTAAAATAGACAAAAAAGGCAAATCAATTGTTTTTACATCGGGTAACTTATATCAAGATGATAAACTTATCGCAGTTGCATCGGCTACAAATAAAATTATAAAAGTAAAAGACTAATTCTAGATAAGTCATTTTTAAGATATAATTTTTTTATGTCTGAAAAAAGAGCAAAGTTTACTCAAATGAAAGATGGGAATGCTGAAGATTATTCAATCATCGCAGCAAGCAATGCAAAAGATTATGATCATCTTGCAGACAAAGTTATTGAACATTTAAAACTACTAAAAAATGATTATGGCGGATTTCAGATTGATAGATTAACTCATTCACTTCAAACTGCTACACGAGCATATAGAGATGGTCAGGATAATGAGTATGTTGTTTGCGCATTAATACATGATATTGGCGATAATCTTGCGCCAGCAAATCATGCTGATTTTGCCGCTACAATACTCAGACCATTTGTTTCAGATAAAAACTATTGGATTGTAAAACATCATGGAATCTTTCAAGGCTATTATTTTTTTGAATTTTTAGGTCTAGACAAGAATATGAGAGAAAAATTTATTGATAATCCCTATTACGAAAGCTGTAAGGAATTTTGTGAAAAGTATGATCAAAATAGCTTTGATCCAAATTATAATAATCTTGATTTAGAATTTTTTATTCCTATGGTAAGAGAGCTATTTAAAAAGCCAATTAGATCAATATACTTAAATTCATAAATGTCGAATAGTCATTTCTTAGAGTTCTTGGAACTAGTGAAACCCTCTGTAAAATTCAATAAATTTAATAGTCCCGAAAAACCTAATTATGAAAAAATAAATTCTTGGGCAGCACATCCAGATAGAGACGGACCTCAATTTTTAGTACCAAACAAAAATTTTAAGTCAAATAAAAAAAATAATTTGGTCGATGTTTTTTATATCCATCCAACAGGATTTTTTGAAAAAAAATGGAATTTTGATTTAAATATAAATACATCCACTTTTGAGCGAACTGAAATCATGCTGGGTAATCAAGCCTCTGCATTTAATGAATCTTGTAATATATTTGCTCCATCATATAGACAGGCTTCATATTATTCATTCTTTGATAAAAACTCCAATAGCGGCACGAAAGCATTAGATTTAGCATATCAGGATATAGAAAATGCTTTTGTTTACTTTATCAACAATTTCAATATGAATAAACCATTTATTATTTTTGGACACAGTCAGGGTGCCTTACTAGGTCAGAGGTTAATCCATAAAATGATTGATGAAACTAATCTTTTAAAAAGATTTATATGTGCATATCTTATTGGATATATGATTCCAGAAAAATACTTTAAAGGTCTTTTTAAGAATATTACGTATTCAAAAAAATTTAATGATCTTCAGAGTATTATTTCATGGTCAACTGTTGTTGAGGGTTTTAAGAGAAATAGAGAAAGAACACCATTTTGGAGTCCGAACGGTTGGTCAAGTCAACTTATGTCTCAAAAAATAGTATCTATAAATCCATTTTCATGGACTTTAGATTCAAAATGGCACAGTGAAGATTCTAATACCTCAATTATCAATAAAGCTGAAAATTATGATTTTTTAGATAGATTTAGATCACATCATACAGGTATAAAGAAATCAATTGGCCTAACAAGTGAACAGGAATTTTTTACATCATTAAATAAAAAATCTGGATTATTAGAATCAAAAGGTAGGCTAATTAATAAATTTAAGAAGATGAAATATTTTAATGGAGATCTTCACTCATTTGATGTTATGCTGTTTTGGGGCAGCTTAAGAAAGAATGCTCAACACAGAATAAACTCCTTTTTTAATAATATAAAAAAATAAAAATGTTTACTCATTCCGAATTATTCTCATTTACAGAGGGAACAGCTCAAAATAATGATATTGAAATATATTATCGTGATTATGGACCATTGGATGGAGATCCAATTCTTTTAGTTCAAGGATTAGGTGGACAACTTATTAATTGGCCACACCACCTAATTGAATTTCTTATTGAAAACAGTTTTAGACCAATTGTGTATGATAATAGAGATACAGGACTATCATCAAAAATAAAAAGCAAATCTTTTAATGTTGATAATATTCGCAAAACTATATTAATAAATTATCTTAAATATTTTTTAAGATTAAATATTAAATCAGATTATAACTTAGATGATATGGCAGCTGACGGGGTTTCAGTACTAAATGAGTTAGATATAAACAAATGTCATATTTTAGGTATATCTATGGGTGGAATGATAGCTCAGATTATTGCATCTAACTATCCTAGTATCTTTAAAACATTTACTTTAATTGCATCAACTGCATCAACACCTTCACCAATGAATGGCCCAACAAATAAAGTAAGAAAACTTTTAATGAGTAGAACTAAAAATCCAAACGCAACCTTAGATGAAAGAGTGGAGCGATCAAAAAAAATTTTCAAGGAGATTGGTTTTCAGGGCATTGATTTAAATACTTCTGAATTTTACGAAAACATAAAACAGACTGCTGAAAGAGGTGGAATAGATGATTCAGGTTTTGGAAGACAGATATCAGCAATATTAGGCTCAAAAAATAGATTGAATAAAGTAAGGTCAATTAATCAACCAACATTAATAATTCATGGAAAAGACGATCCATTAATAAATGTCAAGAATGCTTATAAAGCCAATTCTTTAATTAAAAATAGTACCTTAAAAATAATACCTAATATGAGACACTTAATTGAGATTCCTGTATTTGATCAATTTAAAAATGATTTGTTATTTCATTTAAATAAAAAATATGACTGAACTATCAACAAAATTTAAAATTAATTATTCTATTGGAGCAATACCAAATGGAATTAAAACTGATACTTTTACTTTTTTCCTCCTTTTTTTTTATAGTAATATTATTGGCTTAAATCCTGGACTCGCAGGATTAGCAATATTTATTGCTCTTTGTATAGATGCTGTTACTGATCCTCTGATGGGTACTATTTCAGATAGAACAAACACCAGATATGGTCGAAGACATCCATATATGATGATTTCATTCATACCTATGTCTTTAGGTTACATATTACTATTTGCTCCTCGACAAGATTGGGAAATGTCACAAAATGATCTATTTATCTGGATGACAATATTTACAGTAATGACAAGATTGGGTATGACACTTTTTGACATTCCTCATAGATCATTTGGAGGAGAGATCACAAAAAATTATAAAGAGAGAACATTATTAATGTCATGGAGAGAAATGATTGGCTGGGTAGCAGGATTAAGTAATGCATTTCTTGGTTATGGTGTCTTTTTTGCATCAACTTCACTATATCCTAAAGGTCAATTAAATCCAGATGCATATTTTCCATTTGCACTTACAGGCGCAGCTTTAATGATTTTGACTGTCTTGTACTCATCTTTCACTACACTTAATGAAAACAAATCGTTGTCAAGATGGGAGGGATCTATAACTCTGAAGCAGATTATTCAAGAACTTTTATTTGCTATTGGTAATAAGTCGTTTCTAATCTTCTTTTTTGGTAATCTATTTATCTCTCTTGCATGGGGACTATCTAATAGTTTGACTTTATTTGTAAACACTTATTTTTGGCAATTTGAAGCAACACAAATAAAATATTTTCTTCCAGTATATTTAATTTCGACTTTAAGTGCTTTTTATTTAACACCTAGGTTAGTAAATCTTTTTGATAAAAGATTTATTGTTCTAATGAGTATATTTCTAGTTGGACTATTATCACCAGCTGCTTTTGTTATGTTTAATCTTGGTTTTACACCAGAAAAAGGATCTTATAATTTAATCTTTTTTATAAGCATGTTTTTGTTCTTTCTTATCACATTTAATATTGTTGGAAACATGGTTCGCGATTCTATGGTTGGAGACATTGCTGACGAAGTTGAACTCACAAGTGGTAAAAGACAGGAGGGTATTCTTTTTGCTACCGTAGGATTTATGCAAAAACTAAATACAGGAATAGGATCATTTTTTGCAGGACAAGTATTAAATTTTATAAACTTTGATCGATTAAATCATACTGAGGAGCAAGCATTCACATTAGCATTTGTTCAAGGTCCAATTACTGCGATGCTGATGTTAATACCTTTCATTATTTTTTATCAATATTCTCTTTCTGCTGAAAAACATAAAAGAATAATTGCGTCATTAAGAATTAAAAGTTAAATAAGAATTTCAATACACTTAGCTATCCTTTTCCATATTGCATGATGTTTTCTATTCAAATCAACTAATGAAAAGTTGTTTATAAAATTTATTAGTAACAATTCTAAATTATCATTATTGTTAGAGTGTAACTTTTTGAATTTATTACTTAAAATTTCAAGTTGAATATTATTACGAATGCTTTCATCACTTTTATTTGATTCTAGACCTGCCAAAATTTCTAATTTAATACATGAATATAATAATTCATTAAAATTAGATTTATTATTTAAAAATGACTTTTCAATTGATGATAAAAATTTATATGGCGCATCCTTTAAATCAATCTTTTTTATTAAGATATTAAAAATATTTTGATAGCTTTTTATTTTCATAATTCTGTTATTGATGTTAATAAGTTTAATTTTTTTACTTATGTCTTTATTAATTTGTTTATACTCAATTGTATTTTTTGCTTTATGAATATCATTTAATTGATTTTTGATCTCTGATATAGACATTTCATCCTTCTCAAGATTCATACTTAGTTTACGAAGCAATTCCACTTCATTTTCTATTAATTTTTTTCTCTCTGCATAAAATTTATCAGCATTCTTATTAAAGATATTCCAAAGATTTTTATCTTTTTTACCTGCTTTACCCAATTTATTCCATTCATCTTTAAGTTTATTGAATTCATTAATAGACTTTTCATTATCATCATAATTAATTTCTTTGACTTTATTTATAAGATTAATTTTTTGTTCCTCATTAAATGCGTCCTGTTTTTTAATTTCTTCATATATTGATATTTTGGATTCATAAAAAGATTGTTTAAGTTTAGGCAAGTCACTTTCTAAAACTGGAGCAAATTTTTGCCATTTTATAAACATATTCTGTAAGTAATTAACTAAATCATTTGATTTTGGCCAATTTTTTTCATTTCTTTTAACATAATCCTTTATTTCTTTAATAATGATTTTTCTCTCTAATGCATTTTTTATTTTAATTTCTTTAATTTCATTGAAATATTCTTTACATGGCCCCCAGGCAGTATTAGTTAAACTATTAAAATTCAACCACTGAGATTTTGTTGCAGGCTTACTGGATAAATCTAACAATTGCCATTGTCTTTGTATATCATTAATTGCATGAGCTTGTTTTCGTGGGTCTTTTTTCGGCTTATTTACTAAATGGTTAATTTTTTTAATAAGTATATCTCTTTTTGGATTTGCAGCGAAGGAGGAGATTTCATCATAATATCTGGATTTACTTTGAATGTAGTTAATTTTATGTCTCAACTTGTGAGAAATATTATTCAATGATTTTGAATCTTTAATTATATTTCTTATTTTCTTTTGTCCTTCTTTTATCGAACCTTCACAGAACAAACGATCAATAGTTTCCAGCTTTTTTAATAAATTTTGATTAGTTTCCACAATATTTATAGATGATGTTTATAATTATACTAAATGAAAAAAAGAATTCTAACAGGAATAACAACTACTGGCACTCCTCATATTGGCAATTACTTAGGTGCTATTCGTCCTGCAATAAATATGTCAAAAAAATATGATGAATCATTCTTCTTTTTAGCTGATTATCACTCTATTATTAAAAACAAGAACTCATCAGAAATCCAAGATTCTGTAAAAAGTATTGCTTTAGCATGGTTATCATGTGGATTGGATGTAAAAAAATCATATTTTTACAGACAATCCGATGTTCCTGAAATCATAGAACTAAGTTGGATTCTTAATTGTATTACCGCTAAAGGTTTAATGAACAGAGCACATGCATATAAAGCTGCTGTTGATTCAAATGATAAAGATGATGATAAGGGAATAACAATGGGTTTATTTTCATATCCTATTCTAATGGCGGCTGATATATTAATATTTGATTCAACACATGTTCCTGTTGGAAGTGATCAAATTCAACATTTAGAAATGACTCGTGACATTGCAAATAGGTTTAATCATATTTATAAACCATTATTAATAGTTCCCGAACCCATAATTCATGACAAAGACAATACTATACCTGGCCTTGATGGAAAAAAAATGAGTAAATCATATGGCAATATCATTCCTTTGCTTGAAAATGAAAAAAAACTTAGAAAATCTATTATGAAGATTGTTACAAACTCTCTTGAACCAGGAATTGCAAAAGACTTCAATGATTGCACAATTTATAGTTTATATAAGAGTTTTGCTAGTAATGAAGAACTGCTTGAATTAGAAGATGCATACTCGAATGGTATTGCATGGAGTGATGCTAAAGAAATTTTATTCAATAAGATTAATAAAGAACTGAGTCCTATTAGAATTAAGTATGAGGAATTAAAATCAGATAATGATTTTATTAATGATCTTTTAAATGAAGGAGCTAAAAAAGCTAGATCAATTGCAAAAAATAAAATCTCTCAAATTAGAGAAGTTATTGGAATAAAAGAAATTCTTTAATGTCATTCTCCGGATCCAGTTGGTTAAAATTTGGCCTTTTTACTGTTGGTCTTGGGCAATCATTTGTATTTGTCTTAGTTCCACCTCTTGCAAGAAATCTTGGTCTAAGTGAAATTCAGACATCTATGATTTTTGCAATTTCAGCTATCGCTTGGGCATTAACAAGTGCTTTCTGGGGGAGAGCAAGTGATAAGTACGGAAGAAGAAATATCGCTATTTTAGGGCTTGTTGGTTATGGAATATCTTTAATAGCATTAATAACACCTCTTTTTTTAGCAGAAAGAAATATGTTTGATCTTGCTTATTTATTTCCAGCCTTAGTTTTAGGAAGATTAATTAATGGACTTCTTGGATCAGCCACCAGACCAGCTTCTTTTGCTTATACTGCAGATATTACATCTAAAGAAAAAAGAACTCTTAAGTTTGCAAGATTAGAATCAAGTTTTCTTTTAGGAACAGTCGCGGGACCGCTTTTAGGTGGATTTTTATTTTTAATAACAAACGAAACACCATTTTATGTTTTTTCAGTTCTAGCTTTCATTGCTGCTTGTGGAATATATTACAAACTTGAACCTTCAAATATAATAAAAAAAGAGATTCCTAGAAATATTGATAAAATTAAATGGTATTCGAGAACTATTTGGCCCTTTTTGGCATTTGCTACTATTTTAAGTCTATGTCAATCATCTTTATTACAATCAATAGGCTTTTATATTTTTGATACATTTGAAAAAACTTCTGACCTTCCAATTTTAATAAGTATGACATTTGCACTTCTGTCTATTTCAACAATTTTTAGTCAATATATTTTTACAGATGCTTTTCCAATGAAGAACTCAAATTTATTAATTTTTGGATCGATATTGCTAATATTTTCATATTTTACAATGGCATATTTTCATAAAATATCAATTTACTACCTATCCATTATTATTCTTGGATTTGGTTTTGGTATGACTAGACCTGCCTTAGCATCATCACTTTCAATTGCTCAAACTCCAGAAAATCAAGGATCGGCAGCAGGATATCTTGGGTCTGTTATACCAATTGGTCACATGACGACTCCTATAATAGCTATGCCAATATATTCATTAAATCCATCTTATTTATATTATTTCAGTTCAATCTTATGTATTGGATTAATATTATTTATAATATGTCATCCCATATTAAGGAAATAATATAATGAAGAAGGCATTGTTGATTGTAAATCTCGGTACTCCAAATAAACCCACTTACTTTAGTGTCTTTCGATATCTCAGACAATTTTTGATGGATGGACGTGTATTTGATATAAATCCTATTTTAAGATTTTTTTTAGTAAATTTTGTGATTTGTCCAAAAAGATCATTCTCATCATCTAAGCTTTATAAACAAGTTTGGGATGATACAACAGGATCTCCATTACTTCATAACACAGAGCAATTAGCAGATAAATTATCTAAAAAATTAAAAGAATACGATGTCCATTATGCTATGCGATATCAAAATCCGTCTATAGAAAATGAAATAGATAAAATTCTTTTAAAAAATCCGGATGAGATCACTGTTTTACCTTTATTCCCTCACTATGCATCAGCCACTACAGGTTCTGTGTTTGAGGAAATATCAAGAATAATGTCTAAAAAGTGGGTTGTTCCAAAAATTAATTTTATAAGCCAATTTTATGATAATGAAAGATTTATTGAAGCATGGTTGGAAAAAGCATCAAAATTTGATTTAAATGACTTTGATAAAATTATTTTTAGCTATCACGGTATTCCAATTAGTCACGTAGATAATGTATATCCTAATTCTTTATGTTCAGACCATGATTGTGAAAAACAAATAACAGAAGCTAACAAATTTTGCTATAAAGCTACAACTTACGAAACTACCAAAATTATTGCAGATAAGCTAAATATAACTTCAGATAAATATATTGTTTCGTATCAGTCAAGACTATTTGGCAAATGGCTTACTCCATTTACAGATGAAGTATTAAAATCGTTTGCAAAGGATGGACATGAAAATGTTTTAATATTTTCACCTGCTTTTACTGCAGATTGTTTGGAGACCATTATTGAATTAGGTGATGAATATAAAGAATTATTTGAAGAAAATGGAGGTAAAAATTTAGATTATGTTCGATCATTAAATTATTCTGATTTATGGGTAGATGCTATCATTGATATCATTAAATAGAACTTATTATGTTTAAAGAAGACTTATTAAAGGGAAAAAAAATTCTAGTCACTGGTGGAGGCACTGGTTTAGGTAGGGAAATGGCTAAACATTTTGCAATGCATGGTGCAGAATTGTATATATGCGGAAGAAGACAAAATGTTCTAGAAGAAACAGCTAATATAATTACTTCAAAATACGACTCAAAAGTGTACTTTGATACATTAGATATTAGAGACTCCAAAGATGTTGATGATTACGTTCAATTTATTTTTGAAAAAGGGCCTTTGGATGGATTAGTTAATAATGCAGCTGGTAATTTTATTTCACCAACTAAAGATTTATCTCCAAAAGGATTTGATGCGATATCCAATATTGTTTTTCATGGAACTTTTTACATGACTCATTCTGTTGGAAAAAGATGGATTGAATCATCAAAAAAGGGCTCAATAATAAATATTCTTACTACTTGGGTTTGGACTGGATCACCATACGTAGTACCTTCAGCAATGTCAAAATCTGGAATCAATACAATGACTAAATCGCTTGCTGCAGAATGGGGTAAGTACGGCATTAAAATTAACGGAATTGCTCCGGGTCCATTTCCAACAAAAGGAGCATGGGAAAGACTAAATCCAGATAATAATGATGAGAGTATGATGGATACAGTTCCTTTAGGAAGAGTTGGTGAAATGATAGAACTTCAAAATTTAGCTACATTTTTAATGGCCGATGGATGCGATTACCTTACAGGACAAACAATTGGAATAGATGGTGCACAATACTTAACAGGTGGGGGCACATTTTCACAGTTAGATAAATTAACTGATGATGATTGGGAGAAGATGAGGCAATTAATTAGAAATGCTAATAACAAGGATAAAGCTAATAGAACTTAGGAGTTATTATGGAAAATAATATTCATGAAATGCAGAGAGCTTTAGAATCTCAAAAAAAGCATTTTATTAAAGAGGGGTTTCCAACAATTGAATTAAGAATAGATAGATTAAATCGTTTAAAAAATTTAATTATTGAAAATCGCTACAAATTCGTAGATGCGTTAAATGAAGATTACGGAAATAGATCAAAAAATGCTTCGATTATGACAGATGTATACAGCATTATCCCAGAAATTAATCATGCAATTAAAAATATAAAAAAATGGACTAAAGTTGAAAAGAGATCTTCTAATTTTCCTTTTAGTATATTTGGAGCTAAATCATACCTCAAGTATGAGCCGCTAGGAACAATTGGTATGGTTTCTCCATGGAATTTTCCTGTAAATCTATCCTTTGGGCCACTTGCTGCTATTTTTGCAGCTGGTAACCAGGTTATGCATAAACCAAGTGAACTAACGCCAATAACAGCATCATTATTAAAAGATTTATGTGATGAGTCATACGATGAGAATGAATTTTCTACTTTTCTTGGTGGTCCTGAAATAGGAGAAGCATTTACTCAACTTCATTTCGATCACCTTTTATACACAGGTTCTGGAAACGTAGGTAAACATGTTATGAAATCAGCTGCTCAAAATCTCGTGCCAGTAACCCTTGAGTTAGGAGGTAAGTCTCCTGTAATTATTAGCAAATCAGCCGATATGAAAGTATCTGCTAAAAGAGTTATGTTTGGTAAAACATTAAATGCAGGACAAATATGCTTAGCTCCAGACTATATTCTTGTTCATTCAGATAACAAAGATGAATTTATTTCTGAAGTTGAAAATGCTGTTAAAGAGTTTTATCCATCTATTAAGAATAATGATGACTATTCATCAATTATCAATCAAAGACATTTCGATAGAATTAATTTATTGGTTGAAGATGCTAAAGAAAAGGGTGCTACAGTGCAGGAAATTAATCCATCTAATGAAGATTTCTCTCAACAAGAATTCTATAAAATACCACCAACTGTAATTACTAATACATCAAATGACATGATGGTTATGAATGATGAGATATTTGGTCCCGTATTACCTATAGTTGAATATGATGATATTAGTGAGGCATTATCAATCATAAATTCAAAAGATAGGCCTCTTGGCTTGTATTATTTTGGTAATGATAAAAATGAAGAAAATAATGTTATGGACAATACCTCATCAGGCGGAGTTACTATAAATAATGTTATAGGACACATACAACAAACAGATTTACCTTTTGGTGGTGTGGGTCCATCTGGAATGGGTAGGTATCAATCTTTTGATGGTTTTAAAAACTTTTCTAATCCAAGAGCATACTTTAAAGATATTTCTTTTAAACTTGATAGATTTTTTGATGCAGTCAGGCCACCATATAAAAAAAATATAGAGAAAGTTTTAACAAAATTACTAAAGTAGATTGTGTTATCTATATCATTAGATCTTGGATATAAGTACTTAAAGTCACGCAAGGGCGGCATTTTTTCTTTTACTACCTTGTTGGCAATAATAGGCCTTACTATCGGAATTGCGAGTTTAATTACAGTTACATCTGTAATGAATGGTTTTGAGAAACAACTAGAAGATCGAATATTGGGCGTCATTCCCCACTCATTAATTTTATCTGAAGAACCTTTTCCAAATTATCTTAATCTAATAAAAGAAATTAAAAAAAATGAAGACGTAGTTGATGCATCGCCATACATACAAATTCAATCACTTGTAACCAGCAATAATGGAAGTAGAGGAATTTCTTTAGTTGGAATTCAACCAGATCAAGAAAAAAGCATGTCGATTTTACCTGATTATATGATTGTTGGAGATATGATTAATCTAAATAATGATAACTCAATTATTATAGGGTCGTTGCTTGCAGCTAATATTAATGCCTATGTAGGAGATAAAATCAACATCACAACTTCAGATATTAAAACCTCTATTATTGGCTCATATCCATTATCTGTGAATCTTGAAGTTGTAGGCATATTCGAACTTAAAACTGAGATTGATCAATATTTAACATTAGTTTCTCATTCGACTGCACAAAAGCTTAAAAACATAAATAAAAATGAGACCACATCCATTCGAATAAAAACTAATAATCTATTTAATGCTGATCAAATTAGCCTGAATGTTTTGAAAAGATTAAATAATAATAAATTAATTTTCTCATCATGGAAAGATACACATGGAACGTTATTCGAAGCTATTAAATTTGAGAAGCTACTAATTAGTTTAATGTTATTTTTAATAATATTTGTAGCATCAATATTAGTCTTGTCTACAATAATTATGACTGTTAAATCTAAAGAGAGAGAGATTGGAATCCTTATGACAATAGGAGCAAGCTCCAGACAAATTGTTATGATATTTTTTTATCAAGGAATAATAATTAGTTTAATTGGGATTGTCTTAGGAGTAATTTTAGGTTTTATTCTAACTCTAAACTTAAATAATTTAGTATCTTCCCTTGAAATTCTTTTAAACAGAAATTTACTAGAGGCTTATTTTATCAATTATTTTCCATATCATATTAATACTATTCAAATTGTAATGATATGTTTGACATCATTCGTAATAAGTATATTCAGTTCACTAATACCTGCTTTAAAAGCAGTTAAATTAAATCCAATTGAGATATTAAGACATGAATAATTTAAGTTGCGTTAATTTATCAAAATCATTTTTAATTCGCAATGAGCAATTAGACGTACTTGAAAATATCAATCTTAATATCAATGAAAATGAGAAGGTTGCAATCACAGGAAAATCTGGATCTGGCAAATCAACATTGCTTCATATTTTGGCTGGATTAGATGAGCCAACTAGTGGACATGTTTTTTTGAACAACGATAATTTATCAAATTTAAAAAAAGACATTCTAAATAAAATAAGGCTAGAAAATTTTGGATTTGTATATCAATTTCATCATTTATTAGACGATTTGACTATTGAAGAAAATATTAAAATCCCATCTTTGCTTAATAACTCGTATAACAAATCTAAAAAGATATTCATTGGAGATTTAATGAAATCATTAGATATATCTCACAGGAAAGATCACCTTCCATGGAAATTATCTGGCGGAGAAAAACAAAGGGTTGCTATTGCAAGATCAATTGTAAATAACCCAAAATTTATATTTTTAGATGAGCCTACGGGAAATCTTGATTCAGAAAATTCAACTAATATCCATAACTTATTATTAAGCACGTCTAATAAATATGGTATTGCTTTAATAACAGCCACTCATGATAATGAGTTTATAAAACTTTTTAATAATGTTTATAATCTTTCTGAGTCAAAATTGAGTATCGCCAATGAATGAATTTATCATAGCAGGAGGGCCATTTATGTGGCCTTTATTAGCTTGCAGTGTATTAATTATTACTATTTCAATAGAAAGATCATGGTTTTTACAAAATAGACTTGTATTACCAAGAGGTTTGTTGAACCAAATAGTAAATTTAATCAACGAAAGACAGTTATCAGATAAACAAAAAATTGAAATATCAAATTTATCATCTTTGGGTTTTTTATTGGTTAATTGCATTAAGTATAAAGATTTAAAAAGAGATAACCTTGAATCAAAAATAGAAGAAAAAGCTATTGAAGTTAGATATAGTCTTGAAAAAAATTTAACAATGCTTGGCACTATAGCAACAATAAGTCCTTTACTGGGCCTACTAGGAACAGTTGTAGGAATGATTACTGCATTTACAGGCCTTACAGAATCATCAGGAGCAAATCCTGATTTGCTTGCAGCTGGAATATCACAAGCTCTAATTACTACTGCATTTGGTTTATTAATTGCTGTGCCAGGCTTAGTTTTGCATAAATATTTTGAACAAAAAATAAATTATTTACTAATAAACTTACAAAAAGAAGTATCTTTATTTATAGACGTAATTAACAAATGAAGTTTCTTGATAAGAATAAATCTTCTTTTTCTATAGAAATTACACCTCTTATTGATATTGTATTTCTATTAGTCATTTTCTTTGTAGTAACTTCTAAGGTAGGAGATTCACAGTTTTTATCTTTAGATTTACCTAAAACTGAATCTTTTGGTTATGAGGCTGTCCAATACACAAATGAAATATTAATAATTAATAATGGAACTATATATATTAATGATGCTCAATTTAATATTGAAAACATCAATGATATTGAACAAGCAATATTTAATTTAGAAAATAATGAAAATGTTCTTATATTAAGTGCAGAATCTAATTCATTGCATCAGTGGGTAATAAGTATAATGGATCTATTGAACAAATATGGATTTACAGAGATACAAATAAGAACAATTGAAAAATGAATAATGGAAGTCTAAAAAGATTACTTGGCTATACTTTCAGATACAAGTGGTCATTTTTAATAAGTGTAGTAGGTTTTATAAGTTTTGCTTTTGCAGATATAGCAGCTGTAGAGTGGATTAGAAGAATAATTGGATTTATAAACTCAGAAGAGGAAAATTTTAGCTCCTTTTTAGCACTTTCATTAATATTAATTGCATTAGGAAGAGGGATTGGCTTTTTTATTGGAAATTATTTTATGTCCAGAGTTGGTTTTGGAATAGTTCATGATTTAAGAGAAGAGCTCTTCAGCAAGTTACACAATTTACCTAAATCATTTTTTGATGCAAACCAATCGGGACAACTTATCAATAGAATAACATTTACAACTACCCAAGTTTCAGGAGCTGCATCAAATGCTGTAAAAACTCTTATAAGAGAGGGGTTTTTATTAATTGGATTGTTTGTGTATCTATTAATCTTAAATTATAAATTAACATTATTATTGATCGGTACAGCTCCATTAATAGCACTAATAGTTTACATTGCTGGAAAAAGATTAAAGAAACTAGCCAAAAGAATACAAACAGCTATGGGAGATGTTACACACATTGCATCTGAAGCTGTTGATGGACATGTTGAAGTAAAAAGTTTCAATGCTAAAAATTATGAAAACGCTAGATTCTTAGATGCAAATACCTCAAATAAAAATCAAAATCTTAAACTTGAAGCAACTGGCAATATGGCCACGCCCATTATTCAAGTTCTAGTTTCTATATCACTTTCAATAGTTGCCTATTTTGCATTAGGATCTCAATTAGGAATATCTCTCGATGCTGAAACTTTTGTTGCATTTTTTACAGCGGCTGGATTAATGGCAAAGCCAATTAGGCAGCTTTCAAATATAAATATTACTGTTCAAAAAGGTTTAGCAGCTGCAAATGAGATTTTTGAACAACTTGATCAACAGGCTGAAGAAGATGATGGCATAAATCAAAATAATATTGATGGAAAAATAGAATTTAAAAATGTAAATTTTTCATATGACAGTAGTAAAGAAGTTTTATCGAACATAAGTTTTTTAATAGATAAAAATGAAACTGTTGCAATCGTAGGGAAATCTGGTTCAGGTAAATCAACCATAGCAAATTTGATACCAAGATTTTACAATCACTCATCTGGAGATATTTTTATTGATGATACATCTATATCTGATTTTTCACTAGAACACTTAAGATCTGCAATTTCAATTGTTAATCAATCACCATCATTATTTAATGATACGATCGCAAAAAATATTGCTTATGGTGATGATACAGTTGATGTTGATAAATTAAAAGAATCTGCAAATCTATCTGGTTGTGCTGAATTTATTGAAAATCTACCTGAAGGATATGAGTCTGAAATTGGTGATGATGGCGTCCTTCTATCAGGAGGTCAAAGACAAAGACTTGCAATTGCAAGGGCATTTTATAAGGATTCACCAATTATTATTCTTGACGAAGCAACGTCTTCATTAGATACGGAATCTGAATTAATAGTCCAAGAAGCCCTTGAAAAATTAATTACTAATAGAACAACAATAGTCATTGCTCATAGACTATCCACGATTGAAAATGCTTCAAAAATTATTGTCCTTGATAATGGCCAGATTGTTGAATCAGGATCACATGATGATCTGATTAAAAATAAATCAATCTATCATTCCTTGTATAAGAATAAATTTGAAGATTCTCAACCAACTAAAAATACATCTACTCAATCAGTTCAATTATTTATGCCTGAGTATGAGGACGAAGTTTCATCAAGCTTTGTTGTCGAAAGTTGGTACAACAAGAGCTTTTGGTTATATTTACTTTATCCTTTTTCAATTATTTTTTCCTATCTTACTTCAAGAAAAAGAAGAAAATTTTTAAAAAATAAAATTAAATCATTTAAATCAAAAATTCCTATTGTTGTTATTGGAAACTTAACTGTAGGAGGGACTGGTAAAACTCCTTTAGTCAAATATATTGCATCTGAGTTAATTGATAGAGGCTATAAACCAGGAATTGTTAGTAGGGGATATGGTGGAAATTTTAAAGGAACCCTTAAAGTTAATAATGAAACCACAGTCGATCAAACTGGAGATGAAGCTCAAATATTATCAAAACTAGAGTTACCTTTTTATATTGATAAAAATAGAGTCAGAGCTGTTAAGACTCTTACTAAAAATCATGACTGTAACGTAATTCTTTCAGACGATGGATTACAACATTATAAAATGGACAGAGATATTGAAATTGCAGTTATTGATGGTAAAAGAAGATTCGGTAATAATCTTACACTGCCTGCAGGACCCTTAAGAGAATCGATACACAGACTTAAAACTGTTGATTTTATAATTAATAATAGTGGCCCTACACAAGAGGATGAATATCTTATGAATATAAGCCCAACAAAATTTATTCACCTAAAGTCTGGCAAATCTTATACCATTGAGAATTGGCCTATGCACAAACAGGTTCATGCAATTGCAGGTCTTGGTAATCCTGGAAGATTCTTTGATCTTTTGGATAAATTAGGATTTGATATTGTGCGACATCCATTCCCTGATCACCATAATTTTACATCAAGTGACATATTTTATTTAGATCATTTACCTATAATAATGACTGAAAAAGATGCATCTAAATGTAAGAATTTTGATAACAATAAAATATGGTATTTAACAATCGATGCGGATGTTAATGAAAAATTTATTAATAGTTTAGAGAAAAAACTTAAATTCATTGCCTCAAATGAATAATGAAATATATATCTTGATACCGTCAAGAATAGGCTCTACCAGATTAAAAAATAAACCTTTGATTAAATTAAAAAATAAAACTTTAATTCAAAGAGTTATTATAAATGCACTTAAAGTAACTCCAAATGCATATGTGGCTACTGATTCAGATCAAATAAAAGATAACATAAATGAAATATCTAAAAATGTAATAATGACAAGCTCAATGCATATATCCGGGACTGATAGAGTTTGCGAAGCAGCAAATAAATTAAATCTTCATGAAAATATATTTATTTTAAATCTTCAAGGCGATGAACCTTTCATACCAATTTCTTTAATTTACCAAGTTGTAAATGATTTTAAGAAAAATGAATGCGATGTTATTACAGTCTCAACTGAATTAACCTCAAATGATCAATTAGCTAATCCAAATTGTGTTCTAGTCGAAACAAATGATAAAAATTTTGCCTTAGATTTTTTAAGAAGTGGCCAAATCAAAAATCCAAAAAGACATATTGGGATATATGGCTATTCATTGAAAACTTTAAATAAATTAGTAAATTTAAATCCAACTGATAACGAAAAAAACCTTAAATTAGAACAATTAAGGTTTCTAGAAAATGATTATTCAATTTATGTCTCCCATTTCAATAATATGATACCTAATGGTATTGATACTGAAGAAGATGTATTAGCGGCAATAAAATTTATAGAAGAAAATGAAGATTTTTAAAAATTACTCAATCAAAAACTCCTTAAATATAAAATCAAAAGCAAAATATTATGTTGAGCTTTATGATAAAAAAGACTTCAATTCATTTCACTCATTTATTAAAAAAGAAAAAGTACCTATATTGATAATTGGCGAGGCAACGAACATTGTTTTGCCAGATTTTTATAATGGAATCATTGTTAAACCTATTTTTAATCAATTTATTTTTAACGAAGATCAAAAGACTGTTGCTGTTGGATCATCAATAAATTGGCATGAATTTGTTTTGAAAATGATTGAAAATAATATTATTGGTTACGAAAACTTGTCATCAATTCCAGGGAGTGTTGGAGCATCTCCAATCCAAAATATTGGTGCTTATGGACGAGAAGTCTCAGATTTAATAGAAAGTGTTGATTGTTATGACTATATTGAAGATGAATTTATTACATTTAAAAATATAGATTGCAATTTTTCATATAGAAATTCTATTTTTAAAAATAAAAACTATATAATTTATAACATAGATTTTACAACAAATTCTTACAATAATTTCAATCTTAGATACTCCACGGTTCAAAAATTCATAGATTCAAATAAAATTGATTTAAATAGCATCAATGCCATGGATGTCTCAAAAATTATCACAAAAATAAGATCTAAAACATTACCTGATCCAATTAAAATACCAAATGTAGGAAGTTTTTTTAAAAATTGTATTGTAAATAAAAATATTATTAAAACAGATCGATTTTCGTTAGATGATTTAATAATTTGGAATGCTGATAATGACAAATCAAAAATTGGATCTGCGAGATTGATAGATTTAATAAAAGATCAACTTGATAATTTTGAAAACGTAGAAATATATGAACATCATTCATTAGTATTGATTGCTAAAGATAACGCAACACAAGAGGATATCATAGATTTTGCTAGACACATCATTGATAAGGTTTATGAAAATTTTAATATTTCATTAGAAATTGAACCATCAATAATTTTTAATTAATGTTTATTTGGTCAGCAATTGCTCATCTTATCGCATTAACTAGTCCAGGTCCTGATACAGCAATTATTATTAGACAAGTTTCACTTTATGGAAGAACAGAGGGTATTAAAGCATCCGTTGGTATTGGAGCTGGTATCTTTTTACATTGTATGCTTGCTATAAGTGGAATATCCTTAATTATATTAGGAAATGATCTTTATAAATTTCTAATAACCTTTATTGGTGGAACATATATTCTGTATCTTGGTATTGTAATTTTTTATTCTGAACCACAAAGCAATTTATCCCCTAAAAACATAAAATACTCAGGAAATAGTTTCAGGGTTGGACTAATTACAAATATTTTTAATATTAAGGCATTTTTATTCTTTGTATCACTATTTAGTATTCTGGTTGAAACTTTGTATGGCATATATTATCTGTTGTTTCCAATATATTTTTCAATAACTTCAACTCTTTGGTTTATATTTATTAGTTATTTTTTAACATTCCCTGTTTTTAATAAATATAATGTACTTTTGAATAAATTTATTACACCAATATTGTCATTTATATTATGTTCAATTGGTTTATATATAATCTTAAGATCACTTTATGAATATTTCTAAAATAGCGAATGATTTAAAAAATCAGAAAAGTTTTCCACCAGTTGATTCATGGAATCCTAAATTATGTGAAGGTCAAGAGTTCTATATAAATAGGGAAGGTGAATGGTTTTACAATAACTCGCCAATAAAAAATAATAAACTTGTTAATTTATTTTCAACAGTTTTAAGAAAAGATATTGATGAATATTATTTGATTACACCTTTTGAAAAAGTTCTAGTTAAAGTTGAATTAGCTCCATACAAAATAGTTGATTTTGATCTTAGTGATAACAATGTAAAATTAATAACCAATCTTAACTATGAATTTTTTTTGGATAAAAATAATTCAACACGGTTAATTCGTTATGACAAAACAATGATTCCACTTGTAATTGTTAGAAAAAATTTAGAAGGTTTTTTTAATCGAAATACCTATTATAAAATGATAGATATTGCACTTGAAAATAATTATATTGATAATGATTCACTCTACATTCCCAGTAATAAGCATAACCACATAATAGGTAAAATTGCATAAAAAAATAAATTTAGCTAAAAAAACATGTCCAGTTTGCAATAGACCATTTTTTTGGCGAAAGAAATGGAAAAAGGATTGGGATAATGTAATTTATTGCAGTGATCGATGTAGAAGATCTAAGAATTCATAGTCTCATCAATCCACTCATCTATATAATTTTCAAGTATATCTAGGGGGAGTGATCCTCTTTTTAGTACTTCATGATGAAAGTCTTTAATATCATATTTTTCACCTAATTTATCTTCTGCTCTTTTTCTAAGCTCCAGTATTTTTAATTGTCCAATCTTATACGCCAGCGCTTGACCTGGCCATCCGATATATCTATCTACTTCATTATTTATATCAAGAATTGATTTTGCAGAATTTTCTATAAATAAGTTTATGGCATCTTCTCTTGACCAATCCATGTAGTGAATTCCTGTATCTACAACCAATCTTATGGCTCTCCACATATCATAAGTAAGTTGGCCAAATTTATCATATGGATCTTCATATATACCTATATATTCACCTAGTTCTTCACTGTAAAGTCCCCAACCTTCAATAAATGCAGTTATGCCTTGATATTTTCTAAACATTGGAACATTTTCTAGTTCCTGAGCAATGGATATTTGAAAATGATGACCTGGAACAGCTTCGTGAACTGTTAGTACAGGTATCTCGTATTTAGGTCTTGACTCTGGTTTATATAAATTTGCATAAAAATAGCCAGGCCTTCCTGGACTTGGACTATTATAATAAGCAGTTGTGGTGAAAGGAGCTGATTCATCTGGAATAGGAATAACACCATAAGGAGCTCTTGGAAATACCTTAAAAATTTTTGTTAAAAGCGGATCTATAGTCTTCGACATAATTAAATAAGCATTTAAAAGGTCCTCTGAATTATCATAATAAAATCTAGGACTTGTTCTGAGATAATTTAAAAATGAATTAAAGTCACCGTCCCAATTTAATTGTTTGATAATGTCTTCCATTTCAGATCTGATTCTTTTAATTTCAATCAGGCCTATTCCATGGATCTCATTAGGGGTAAGATTTGTTGTTGTATAGTATTTTGCTAGATATTCGTAATATTCTTTTCCATTAGGCACATTACTAATTCCAATTGTTTTTCTAGAATTAACTATATACTCGTTTTTTAAAAAATTATTCAATGCTTTGTATGCTGGATTGATTTCATTAATTATTAAATCTTTTACTTTATCAATTAGTTGTCTTTTTTCATTTAATGTAAAAAGTGACTCGTCTGCATCAATAAAAACTTTTAAATATGGATTTTTATCTATATCTACATTCAATATTGCGTCAATTTGTTTAATTACACCTTCAGTTATTATTTTTGGTTGTGTTATGCCTTTGGTTAATCCTTCTTTATTTATTTCTAAGGCGGTATAAATATTTTTTGGGAATTGACTTAATCTTGAAAACCAATCTAAGTAATCTTGTTTTGATGAATAGACTAATCTATTCCCTGTTTCATAGAAACTTTGTATACCACCCCTTTGATTCAATCTCAAATAATATGTAGGAAAATTTGTAAGACCAATGCTAGAAGAAAGTCCAAATTCTTTTAATTTATAATTTAGTTTGTTTTCTTTACTTAATTTTGAAATATCTATCTTTTGTAATTGATTTAATGATGCAATCTTTGATCTTCTTTCTACTAAATATTGCTCAATAGTATTTGGATTAATCTTATCATTTAATCTTTTATCTCCTATATAAGAAGCAAATAGTGGATTTTCATTTAGATTTTTATTCCAATCTTGATCAAGAAATTCTAGAAATTCATCATTTTCGTTAACTTCTATTATTTTTTGGATAACATTACTTTCATCTGTAATGGTTATTACTTTATCATCCAGTTTTTCAGATGTTACACATGATGTAATAGCAAAAGATAATATTAATAAAATATTATTTTTCATTAATCACATATTAGGATAATTTGGACCACCAGGTCCCTCAGGTGAGACCCATGTTATATTTTGTGAAGGATCTTTTATATCACATGTTTTACAGTGAACACAATTTTGAGCATTTATTACAAATTTCTTTTCATTATTTTTTTCAACAACCTCATAAACACCTGCAGGACAATACCTTTGCGCAGGTTCATCATACATTGGAAGATTTATATTAATTGGTATAGTTGGATCTTTTAGCTGTAAATGACATGGCTGATCTTCTTCATGATTAGTATTTGAAAGATATACAGATGAAAGTTTATCAAATGATATGACTCCGTCTGGTTTAGGGTAATCAATTTTTGGCATTTCTTCTGATTTCTTTAAACATGCATGATCAGGTATTGGATGATTAAGAGTAAAAGGAAGATTTCCTCTAAAGATAAATTGATCAATAACATTTAAAGCAGCACCAAACAAAGCTCCGTATTTATGGAAAAGGGGACCAAAGTTTCTAGATTTATAAAGCTCTTTGTGTATCCATGATTTTTGTATTTTTTTATCATATGAATCGACTTGAGCTCCATTAAGTTTTTCATAAGCATATTCTCCAGCCAGTTGACCCGATTTCATTGCAGTATGTGAACCTTTTATTTTTGAAAAAATTAATGTACCTGCATTACAGCCAATTAATAAACCACCAGGAAACTCCATCTGAGGTAGTGACTGAATTCCACCCTTAATTAACGCTCTTGCCCCATATGAAATTCTTTCACCGTTCAAAAGATATTTCTTAATTGATGGATGTGTTTTCCATCTTTGAAATTCATCAAATGGACTTAAATGCGGATTTTTATAATCTAAAGGAACGACAAAACCAATATAAGCTTCATTATTTTCACCGTGATAAAAATACGAACCAGCTGCCATATCTGTGGTCGGCCATCCATTTGTATGGATTACTAGACCCTCATCATGAAGTTCAGGCTTTAGTTTCCATACTTCTTTGAAACCAATACCATAATGTTGTGGATCTTTACCTTCAGATAATTTAAATTTTTCTATAATTTGCTTACCTAAATGACCTCGGCATCCTTCACCTAAAATAGTTAATTTAGCTTTTATGTTTATTCCAGGCTCGTGTCCATCTTTTAGATCGCCAGACTCAGATACACCCATATCGCCAGTTTGAACGCCGATAACTCTATTATCTTCGAACAATAATTTACTTGCAGGAAAACCAGGAAAAACTTCAACACCTAAATTTTCTGCTTGAGTTCCTAGCCACCTACATAAGTTGGCAAGACTAATAATATAATTACCATGATTTTTCATATTTGGCATAAAAAAAGCAGGAACAGGTATACCAATACTCTTTAGAAGATACATAATTTTATCTTTCTTCACTGGAACATTTAAAGGTGCTCCCAGATCTTTCCAATTAGGAATTAATTCATCTAGTGCATTAGGTTGAAAAACATTGCCTGAAAGGATATGAGCACCAATTTCAGAACCTTTTTCAAGCAAACATATTGATAAATTTGTATTATTTTTTTTATTTAGTTGAGCAAATTGTATTGCTGTAGCAAGGCCTGACGGACCACCTCCAACAATTACAACGTCATACTCCATTTCTTCTCTGTGCATAAGATTAGTTATTGTAATAGTATTTAAAAATACATTATAATTATACTATATTATAAATGCTATTTATATTAAAAATATATAAAAATAATCAATTCTTATATTAAATATACATATAAATAAGTACAATTTACAAGTTAAAAATTATTAAACCTTTATGAAAATTTTAGTACCAATAAAAAGAGTTGTCGACTATAACGTAAAAGTTAGACCTACTGCTGATAATACTCAAGTAGAACTCAATAATGTAAAAATGGCAGTAAATCCATTTTGTGAAATTGCATTAGAAGAAGCAGTCAAAATTAAAGAGGCTGGACGGGCATCTGAAGTTATTGCTGTTTCAGTAGGAAAATTAGAAACACAAGAGCAGCTAAGAACAGCATTAGCACTTGGAGCTGACAGAGCAACTTTAATTGAAACTGATTCACTTCTTGAGCCTCTTGCAATTGCTAAAGTTCTTCAAAAAATTATCGAAGATGAAAAACCAGATTTAATTATATTAGGCAAACAAGCTATTGATGGTGACAATAATCAAACAGGTCAAATGTTAGGAGCATTGTTAGATTATCCTCAAGCCACAAATGCATCTGAAGTTTCAATTAGTGATTCATCTATTACTGTTACTAGAGAAATTGATGGAGGTTTGCAAACACTTGATCTTAAAATTCCTTCAATAGTAACTACAGACCTTAGATTAAATGAACCAAGATATGCTTCATTACCAAATATTATGAAAGCTAAGAAAAAGGAATTAAATGTTATACCCGTAGTTGATCTTGGCCTTGATTTAAGCTCAAGAACAGAACTATTGTCCGTAGAACTTCCACCTTCAAGGGAAGCTGGTATTATGGTTGAAACAGTAGATGATTTAATTGATAAGTTAAAAAATGAAGCAAAGGTGATTCAATGAGTATTTTAGTTATAGCAGAACATGATAACATTTCCTTAAAAGGATCTACACTAAACACAGTAACAGCAGCAACATCACTTACTGGTGAAATTTCAATATTAGTCGCAGGTTCAAATATTGATGCTGTTGTTAGTGAGTGTCAAACACTTGATAATGTATCCAAGATTTTAAAGTGTGACAGTGAAACCTATTTAAATGCAATTGCAGAAGATTTCTCAACATTAGTTCTCGCAAACTGTGATGGATTTACACATATTCTTGCTCCTGCCTCAACGTTTGGTAAAAATCTTATGCCAAGAATTGCTGCAAAATTAGATTCACAACAGATATCAGATATTATCTCTGTTGAATCAGATGATACTTTCAAAAGACCAATCTATGCTGGAAGTTGTATAGCTACCGTTAAATCAAATGATAGTGTAAAGATAATAACAGTAAGGTCTACCGCATTTGATGCCGTTACAAAAAATAATACAGATGTTGATGTGATTGAAATTAATGATGAGGGTTCATCAAATATATGTAAATTTGTAGGCGAAGAATTAGCTCAAAGTGACAGACCAGAACTTACTGCTGCTAATATTGTAATTTCTGGTGGAAGAGGTATGCAGTCTGGAGATAACTTCCATTTATTAGATTCCATAGCTGATAAACTTGGTGCAGCTGTAGGAGCATCAAGAGCAGCAGTTGATGCAGGTTTTGTTCCTAATGATTATCAAGTAGGTCAGACTGGTAAAATAGTTGCTCCGGATTTATATATTGCTGTTGGCATTTCAGGTGCTATTCAACACCTTGCCGGTATGAAAGACTCAAAAGTAATTGTTGCTATTAATAAAGATGAAGATGCCCCAATATTTCAGGTTGCTGATTATGGACTCGTTGCAGATTTATTTAATGCCTTACCTGAACTTGAAGGCGCTTTATAAAATAATTAATTGTTAAATATTTTAAAAAAAGAAAACGTATTTATAATAACTTTATCAATAAGTATTATATTTCTTGTAGTATTTTATCTACTAAGTTATTTTCAACTTATTCAATCTGATGAATCACTGAGTTTTATTGGTGAAGCATCTAGGTGGTGCGAAAGAATAAGTGCTGGAGTCTTTCGAGAGCCCATAAATACATTAACAAATTTGGGCTTTATGATTGCTGGTCTTTTCATCTTATATACAGTATCAAATGAATCGTCTTTTAATGATTTTTCTGGTTTGAACAAAATTACTATTCTTTATGGTGTAACAGTAGTCTATTTAGGTCCTGGCTCCATGATGATGCATGGAACAAATACAGAATGGGGAGGTTGGGCTGATAACTTAAGTATGGTTATGTACATAATTATTCCATGGTTATATAACTTATATAGAATGTCAGATTGGTCTATAAATACATTTTTAAATGTATATGTCTTAATAGTCATATTTTATGCTGTTATGAGAGGATTGTTTGGTCATGGTATGGGTATTGGTTTAGATTTATTTGGTGTTTCGATAGGTCTGTGGGTAATAAGTGAGTTCTTATATAGATTTTGGTCTCCAAGCATGAGATTTATTTCAGGTTTTGTTGGTTTCTTGGTAATGATGATTTTTGGAATATTTCCTTCTGAAGTATTTGAAAATATTGATCAGTATTGGTGGATAATCTTTTTTTGGCTGCCAGGACTTCTTGCAAATAAGAAACCAAACAGATCAAGAACATATATATGGTATTTTGCAGGTATGACTGCATACATTGCCGCATGGTTAATATGGCTTCAAGGAAATTTAACCATCAATCCAAATTCAGAGTTTTGTAATCCAGATTCATTTATTCAAGCTCATGGAATTTGGCATTTATTGACAGCTATATCTACAATATTTTTCTTTTATCATTATAGATCAGAAAAATTAGCCTAATATTTCTTCACAACCACTACCGTTTATCAAATTTATAGTAGTTTTTTTGTCATTAGTTGATAATTTATTAAATTCATCCTTTATACAATTTAGACACTTTACTTGATAAGGAAATGTTTTTTGTTTCCAAACTGAGCCATCTATTGATGTTTCCCAAATCTCATCGCCACTTTCATATGCCCTTGCATTTGCAATAAGACATGGAATATAAACTTTACCAACTTCATTAAATATTTCTATTAATGTTTTAGGCATATTATCTATATCGATCCAGCCATAATTATGATCTCTAAAGTAATTTAATTTACTTTTATTTTCCTTTTCATTATCACTCACTCCAAAAAATTCACCAATTCCTCCACTATCATGTAAGCCAGACAAATCAGACATTATATTTACCCAAGAAATTGTTCTAGGCGAATTTTTATATGCAATATTTCTTGGTGTAGGATCAAATCCAACAAGTTGGGTAAGTTGTCCGTATAAACCAAAGTCTGATGATGAAGGACGCTGTCCAAACATAAAAGGCAAAAATCTTAAATGTTTTTCCATTAATAATAAATATCGTTTATAACTTTGATCAATAAGACTTGCTGTATCGTCATTTGATCCAACAACCCACAACCTATTAATTTGTCTATCTGCAATAATGTCACCAAATTTATTCATTGAGTCATCATCAATATCTATTTTATGTTGAAGTACTAACATTTTTTTTGCATTTTCAGCATCTTCATTAAAATACCATCTGTAATGAAACATATATTTTGTAGTCCACTCGTCTGCAAAATCTTCTAGTAAGTAATTAAGAAAATTTAAAATAGGAGAGGGTGGTATCACAGATTTTTCTCTATATATTTCCTCTAGATATCTTATTATTGGAGTTGTATCAGTTTTACAAATATTTGAACCATTATTATCTTTGAATACCATTGTAGGTAACAAAACAGGCTTTGGAGGTTCTATATTTAGAAAAGACAAATTTTGAACAACATCTCCCCATGAAACTGTATATGGGATATTTCTATATCTTAGAAGCGATAATATTTTTTGAGTATATGGAGATCCTACATTACCAAATACTTTTATAGGATCTAACATTAGACTCTATCCAATAGGATTGCCTGTTTCTTCACCAAGTTTAATTGCTTTTTGAAATGCTTTTCTAGACTCAATATTTGCTACATACTTTTTTATGTTAGTCATTTCATCATTTACACAGCCCAATCTATTTGCCATATAACATGAATGACCCAGCATACAATCGGCTGCAGAAAACTCTCCAATTAAATAATCCTTATCATCTAAAAAATTATTTACTGGAGATAAAGATTTTGAAAGTAAATTTCTTGCTTGATTTAAAACCGTTTCGTCTCTTCTATCTGGAGGTAGTAGGACAGTTTGAACTACTATTTGATTCATTGGAGGCATCACCATGCCTTCACAGAAATGAAACCATTGAAGATAGTATGGATATTGATCAGAATTTACATCCGGTTTAAGCCTATCATCACCATATTTATCAATTATGTACTGAATAATTGCGCCAGATTCAAAAATTGTAATATCTCCATCTTCAATAACTGGAACTCTACCTAAAGCATGCCTAGACCTATGCTCGGGAGATTTTAGCCCTTCTTTCGTAAATGGAAGTATTTCTAAATCATACTGAATATTAAGCTCTTCAAGAAGCCATGCCACTCTTCCTGCTCTTGTTCCTGGTGTTAAATACAGCTTTATCATAGGTTACTCCTTATTTTTTAACCATTTTTTGAGCATTTTTTATAAACTCTTTTGTTTTGTCTTTATCCTTTAGGTTTTTTTCCATGTCAATTTCAACTGGAACTTTTATACCTTTTAACATTCCGGGTTGATTATACATAGCGTTTTTCCACCTATCTAAATTTTCTAAACCATCAATTGATACTCCTGACCATTTATGTGTTCTAACCCAACACCAATTGGCAATATCAGCTATTGAATATTCTCCAGCTAACCATTCATTTTCTTGCAAGTGATTATTTAAAACCTCAAATAATCTCCTTGATTCATTTTGATATCTATCAATCGCAGGCTGAATCTTTTCTGGAAAATACCTAAAGAAGACATTAGCTTGACCCATCATTGGACCAACTCCACCCATTTGAAACATAAGCCATTCAGTTACTTTTGATCTTTTTATAGGATCTTGGCTTATTAATTTGTTTGCTTTATCAGCAAGATAAATCATTATAGCTCCTGATTCAAAAACAGATAAATTATTAGATGTATCAATAATTGCAGGAATTCTTCCATTAGGTGATATTTTTAAAAAATCAGGTTTTTTTTGCTCACCCTCTGATAAATTAACCAGATGTGCTTGATAATCAAGATTTAATGCCTCAAGAGTGCATGAAACTTTGTGACCATTTGGGGTGGGGGCAGTGAATAACTTAATCATTTTAACTTTTAATAAATTTTGATAATACTTTAGATAATTCTTTTGGTTTAGTCCATTGAAAGAAGTGTCCTCCTCCAATATGAGGTGCTTTTATTGCGTTAGGTACCATTTTCAAAACATCTTTCTCCATTGCATTAGTGACTGGATCATTTCCAGCAAATACAGAAAGAAATGGCTTATCTGTATTTTTAAAAAAATTTCTTGCTTTAGCAACAGCTTCTAAGGATTGATCTTTTATAATAGGTACATGGCTCGGCATAGCACGACAACCCATTTTATATTTTGGTGAAGGGAAGGGTGCTTCAAAAGCTTTCATTAAATCACTCATAAAAGGAGAAATTTTTGATAATCCTAAGCTATGCATGAAATAGTGCATTGATAATTTTGTATTAGATAATTTTTCCATCATAGTTGAGCTAACTAATCCAACTGGAAGATCTTTTGTGTCCCAACAAAATTTCTGCCAGTACATGAACTTAAGTGCAGGATGTGTTTTCTTTGAATCCATCTTTGAAACTTCTTTTGCCATAGTCATTGGAGTTAGTTTTAATTTACTGTCTCTAAATTCTTTAATTTTATCAAGGACATCAGTAGGTGTTTCAGGACTATATGGGAGACCTGTATTCCCCATTGAAATTTTAATAAATTTTTCTGGATTATCAGCAACCATTCTAAGTCCAATTAAACCTCCCCAATCTTGTCCAAAAAATGTAAGATTTTTGAGATTATTTTTAATTAACCATTTATTCATCCAATCAACTTGTAATTGGTAACTGTAATCTTCTCTTCGAGATGGCTTATCAGATTTTCCATATCCAACTAAATCTGGAGCAATCACTCTTATTCCATAACTATTTAAAATTGGAATCATTTTTGAATACAGATAGCTCCAAACAGGTTGACCATGCATTGCTAATAGAATTGGACCATCTGTTGGACCCTCATCAATATGATGAATTCTTATTGAAGAACCATCTTGTGCAGAGATGTCTGTATATATAGGTTTAAAAGGGTATCCTTTAATATTTTTAAAATATTTATCAGGTGTCCTTAGTATTATCATTTGAAGTCATTAATTATATTATCTTTTATTAGTTCATTTATTAAATCATTAAATGGATCGTCTTGTCCAAAATAATACTTTCCTTTATAAACATTCAAAGGTACTCCATGATGACCAGCATTTTTTTGATCATCCTGATTAAGTTTTATTTCTTCAATTATTTGTTTTTCATTAATTTTTATAGCTTCTCGAACTTCATTCAGATCTTCACCAAAGTCACTTAAAAGCTTTTCAAGCAACTTATCATCATTCCAATTTTTTACACTCCATATCAGCGTAGAAAGTTCGAAGGCAAACTCGATACCTTTTCCTCTTTGAGACATAAGTTGACCTATGTGACATATATCAAAAATATATGGTTGATGTTTTGAAATTTTCCCAGTAATAGTATTTTGTCTTATTGGATCTGGTTTAATAGGCATATTTAATGGCATATTTAAATCCTTTGCTTTTCTTTTAAAGTCTCTTACAAAAGGAATAAAGAAAAAAATATTTTTATTATCAAACCATTCTGGCATTCTAATGGCAATTGGATACACAATTTTAAAGTTTATATTTATTCCATGATCATTTTTTAATTTCAGCATTCTTGGAAGGATAAGATAAGAGTATGGACTTCTATAAGAGAAATAAAAATCAATCATATTAAAATCACCATTATTATTAATTAGGCCAATAAATTAGCTGATCGCCTACTTTATATTTTGTTTCTGTTGAGTCAACACTCACAGGCTTAATAACAGATTGAGGCCATATAGGATCTGGAAGAGAGGCAACATGATCATCTAACATTTTGTTTAATAATTTTGCCACTGCTATATTTTCTTTAATAACATTATTAGTCTCATACGGATCATTTTTTAGATCAAAAAGAAATTCTTGTTCTATTAACTCAGATTCTCTCATTAACTTCCAATCTTTGTGAATTATTGCTTGATATGTACTATTTTTCCAGAATATAGTCTCATGAGGAATTTGTTTTTTTATATTGTTTATATAAGGTAATAAATTTACCCCATCTAAATATAATGAATTAGGTATTTCAATGTTTGCTGCACCAAGAATTGTTGAAAATATATCTGTATGATGAACTCTTTCTTTATAAACAGTATTTGCTTTTATCCCTCTTGGCCATCTGGCAAAAAAAGGAACATGTACCCCACCTTCAAAATGTGTAAGTTTCCATCCGCGATATGGTTTATTGATATTATCAAGTGAAATATATCCAGCGCCTCCATTATCAGATGTAAAAATTATTAGTGTATTCTCTGAAAGATTTAGTTTCTCCAGCGTATCTAAAATTTTAGCAACACTTCTATCGATGGCTTCAATCATTCCTGAATATACTTGAAGTACATGATTGTTCATATGACTATTTTTTTCATAATCACTTTTTAATGATTGAAGGGGATTGTGTGGAGCAAAATGATTTAAATATATAAAAAAAGGCCTATCTTTATTGTTTTCTATAATCTTGATGGTTTCATTTGTGTAGTAATCTGTAATATAACCATCTGGTTCAAAAAAATCCTCAGATCCATTAAAAGTAACTGAATATTGAGCAGATGCCCAAACCATATCTTCTATTGTTGAATCAATTTTTGCATTAACAACGTCAGGATGATTTTTGGGTAAATACAATGCGTTGGTTAATTGCAGGCTATCATTGAAACCTTGATCAATAGGCCTCATTCCTTTATTCAAACCTCCTAAATGCCATTTACCAACATGTGCTGTGTAATAACCATTGTCCTGAAGAATTTCTGCTACCGTAATTTCATCTGATGGGAGTCCTGAAACATCTAAACCATATTCATCCCATTCAACATTGTCTAATTGAATTGAATTTAAACCATCATCTTTTCGTAGCAAATTTGTTATAAACGCTGCACTTTTTTGATATGGAGTAAATTCAAATCCAAATCTGCTGGAATATCTTCCTGTCATTATTGCTGCCCTTGAAGGAGAACAAACAGGACTCGCAGCATAACCATTTAAAAAGGCAACGCCTTCTTTAGCTAATCTATCAATATTCGGTGTCTGCAAAGATCCATCAGCTGCGCCACCGTTATAATAAGAGACATCATTGAAACCCATATCATCAGTTAATATAATAATGATGTTTGGTTTGTCGGACTCAATTATTGCACCTTCTGGCCAAGAAATTTCTCTATTTTCAGAGATTGGGTTTATAAGATTGATAATTTTTGGCATTAATGCAACCACAATGTCTTTTTTATAAATCCAAATAACACTTAAAAATGTAATAGTTATTAACAATATTAATAATTTTTTCATATTTTTTTAATTGAAATAGTAAACATTAGAATTCCATAAATTAATAGAGGAATTTGAGCAAGACTTCCTGGTGGGACATTTATATAATATTCAGGTGTCAGAGGGTGAAGAAATCCACTAATGAAACGCAATAAGATATCAAATATCACAATTAACCATAACAAAGGCAATAAAGATCTATATTTAAAAAAAAATAATATTGTTAGTAACGTTATTATTAATTGAGATGCGCCCCAAAGTGATGCAAAAAGATATACAAGATTATTTGGATCAATATTATTTGTTATTGGTAATTTGTTAATACTTGCAATTTTCACTAAACCTGCATTTTCAGATAAAAAATGCGTAAATGATCTGAATAACCACATCGCCATAATAGGATAAAATCCGTATATAGCTATTTTTGAACCTTTATAATTATTATTAATTTGTTTTGGTAAAATATTTTTAAACATTTCAATTAATTCAGTTCATCTAATATTATTTCGTTAGATCCAATCGGAAGAACTACTATTGTTCCATCTACCGAAGGCGTATAGTTTGGAAAAATGTCATCAACACCTCTGTAAAATACATCTTCAAAAATGTCATTTGTTGGTGTTGGTATTGCATGATAAATGAGAAGATGTTTTACATTTGCATTTTTAGCAATTTTTGCTGCCTCTTTTATAGGCGTGTGATAGGTTTGTATATCTAAAAATATTTTATTTAAAATTTCATTATGTGACACTTTTCTAATTTTTTCTAAAACATCAATATTTATTGCTGAATGAACTAATAAATCTGCATCTTTTGCATATTGTTGAACACTACCATCATTTATAGTATCTCCACTTATTACTACTGAACGTCCCTTATAGTTAACTCTAAATCCAAAAGCATGATTAACAGGATGATGATCAACAACAAATGGAATAATTTCAAGACCATCAGTTTCTGTTTTAATTAATCGTTTATCCTTCACAACAATTGCTTCAAATCCTGATGTATTTAAGGGCATAAGATCATCTCCGTGATGCTCATTCCTATAAGAGTAATCAGCAGAATATGCTAACTCAAATCCTTTTGTAACAAGATTTATTCCCTCGGGCCCATATACACTTAATGGTGCATCTCTTCCTTGAACCCATGACTGAAGATGAAGTTCAGGTAACTCTGCTATGTGATCAGAGTGCATATGTGTTATAAAAACTCCTTTGATATTTATAAATGGAATTTGATACTGTTGCAAGTTTGCTACACTTCCATTGCCGATATCAAATATATAGATATCATCACCAGCTTCTACAAGAATACAAGCCTCAGCTCTTCCAGGTGACGGAAGTGGAGATCTTGATCCACAAACAACAACCTTTAAAGAATCTTCATCATCTAAAAAAGTTGAATTCACACCGACTAAATTATTTATGCCAAAAGTAAATACTTTGTCTTGAACAAAATTGAGGTTTAAAGAGGCATATCCAATTACTAATAATGAAAATATTAATGCTAGAGTAATTTTGATTATATTTTTCATATTTAATCTATAGTCTCGATATTAAGTTGTCCCTCTAGTCCGGCTTCTCTATGAATATGAATTTTTTGATATTCGGGATCTAAAGTCATATTCATCATTGCTTTTCTGTTAGGATACTTAGCAATTGCCACGGCATCCCACAAATCCTCAACTTCGCCAAGCATCAATCTACTAACTTTTCCATAAAATAAAAAGTTGCCGCCATACTTTTGAATTAAGTTAATGACATCTTTTGCGTAAATATTGTAAGCTGCTTTTCCGGAAAGATCTGTTTTACGATTATCTTCATAAACTGCTGTATTTTTAAATTTAAGTAAATTTACCATTGATATTGGTCCCAGCTCAGGACTCTCCAAAAAGCCATTTATTTGATTTTCATTCGGTGCAATCTTATTTTCGACTTTCATATCTTTACTCCTAGATATTTAATATTTTTCTACAGACTGATAAAAGAGATTTTTTTATATTTTCTTGACTCATACCTTGCAGCTTTAATCTCTGAAAAAAAATAAATGATAATGTAGCATCAAGTAATTCTTGATTATTTCTATCTAACTTAATAATCTCTGGAATTATTTTTTCAGTTCTTGCCCTGAGTAATTTTTGATATTGAGGATATCTTTTTTGCAAATATGTATATTTTGGCAATTGTGTAATTGTAGAGATCATAATATTTTGATATTTATTATATAGATATAGCCTCTCTTTTAATATTTCATTTAATCTTTTTAGCAAAGGCGTATTTAATTTTATTTCTTTCTGTTCAGTAATTAATTTATTATTGATATATTCATCAACTTTCATCAATAATGATTCCATGTCAGCAAATTGCCTAAAGACAGTTCTAATTGCAATGCCCGATTGCTTTGCTACTTCTTCAGCTGTTGGATAAAAATTTCCACTTATAATTAAACTTATAATTGATTCTAAAATAATATTTTGACTTTTTTGACTTCTGAGAATCCTTCCATCTTCTTGAGGCATGCCTTAATTATATATATTGACATATATTGTGACAATATATTATCTTATTTAAATGATAAGAACATTTTTAATCTTTCAAATTTTTATATCGATATCAATAGTTGAGAGTGATACAACAACAATATCTAATATTTTAAGAACACCAGATAGTAGATTCGAAAATCTTCAAGATTACCCATTTAATCCAAACTACGTAATAGTTGACGGACTTCGTATTCATTACTTAGATGAAGGATCTTCCAACGGAGAAATTATATTTTTACTTCATGGTGAACCAACCTGGAGTTATCTTTATCGAAAAATGATTCCAATTTTAGTAGATTCAGGATACAGAGTAATTGTTCCTGATATGGTTGGTTTTGGAAAATCTGATAAATTTTTAAGTAAAAATGACTATAGCTATGAACATCATATACATACTATGAAGGAATTAATAAAACAGTTAGATTTAAATGAAATTACATTTTTTGGACAAGATTGGGGCGGACTAGTTGGATTAAGAGTTGTTGCTGAAATGCCAGATCGATTTTCAAATATTGCTGTTTCAAATACTGGTTTGCCTGCAGCAGAGGGTATAAATGCATGGCTAATTGAAAACATAGTAAAATTTCTCGTATGGTGGTTTGGACCAGTTACTTTTGATGAATTAAGAACAGCAGGTATTGAAGTTTCAAATAATCCAGATGCATCACCATTTGATGGAGCAATAGTTTTTATAAAATGGATTGCTCATTCCTTTTATGAAGATGATATGGATGTAACAGGCATCATTCAAATGTCTGGTAGATTAGATCTTTCAGATGAGGAACTGAGGGCATACAATGCTCCGTATCCCTCTGGTGAATATAAATCAGGTGCTCATGTTTTTCCATATCTTATCCCAACACAGCTTAGTGAAAATGAATATTATTGGAATAATGTATTTGAAAAATGGGATAAACCATTTTTAGTAGCTTATGGAAGTGATGAAAGAACAACTATTGGATTTAAAAAAGATTTCATTGATAGAATACCAGATCCAATTGATGTTACATTAGAAGGAGTAGGTCATTTTTGTCAAGAAGAAGCAGGAGAGGAATTGGCGATTTTACTAGATCAATTTATTAAAGGAGAGCTTTATGAATAATCGTGTTACAGAGCACACCGGTGCTAAATATCCTATCATTCAAGCACCTATGGGGTGGATTGCAAGAAGTCAATTAGCCTCATCTGTATGTGAAGCAGGAGGTATGGGAATTATTGAAACATCTTCTGGAGAAATAGATAACTGTAAAGAAGAAATTTTAAAAATGCCTAAACTTACTGATAAACCATTTGGTGTTAATTTGCCATTGTTATTTCTAAAGGACGATTCGATGGTTAAATTCTGTGTTGATGCAGGCGTTAAATTTGTAACTACATCAGCAGGAGATCCTTCTAAATATGTTTCTGTTTTAAAAGAAGCTGGTATAACAGTCTATCATGCTGTCCCTAGTTTAGATGGTGCAATTAAAGCAATAAATGCAGGTATTGATGGCCTTGTTGTTGAAGGCACTGAAGGAGGTGGATTCAAGAGTCCTGTAGAGGTTGGGTTACTAGTTCTTATTCAATCTATAAGAAAAAACTCAGATATTCCAATTATTGCAGCCGGTGGAATAGTCGATGGTGCTGGTATGGCCGCAGTATTTGCTGCAGGTGCTGATGGTATTCAGATGGGAACAAGATTTGTATCGTCTAAAGAAAGTCCGGTTCATGTAAATTTTAAAAATAAAATACTAGAGTCAGATATTGACGGAACTTTAATGTTAAATAAATCCTCAAAACCTGTAATCAGAGCATTAAAATCTGATCTTACAAATAGTATTGATAAAAAAGGGATCATGGATATGGCTGATTTTATGAAAATTCAAGAATTATACTTTGATGGAAATATGGAAGCTGCGCCTGCATTATCAGGACAATCAGTAGGTCTTATTGATGAGATTAAGCCAGTAAAACAAATTATTGAGGAAATAATTAGTGAATTTAATATGATCTGCAACAAATTAGGTAATACTAGTTTTTAAGAATTTATTGATCAGGGGAATCTTCAATCTTTTCTCTCATTATTATTTTATCTAAACTTATTTTATCTTTTAGAGTCATAATGTATGCAGCTATTGAAAGAATCAATATTCCAGTTGCCTCATAAATAATATTAATAGCATTAAGGTCTTTGCTTTGAAGAATAATCATTCTTGTTAAGGCTGTCATTGCGATAATAAGAGGTAGTGTTACAGGTATTCTATTATTTGCATAAAAGGAAGCAACCATACCTAAAACTTCTGCGTATATAAATAAAAGAAATAAATCACTTAAATTTACAGCTTTAACATCAATTATTCTAATTACTTCAAATGCTGTTGCAAAAATCGTAGCAACAGCTATTAATAATAAAATTAATTTCTCTGCAATTAATATTATTTTTTGTTCATTCATATTTTAAGTTTACATTTTTAAATAATTTTTACCAGTTTACGATTTTGGAGGGTATAAAAATAATTGTGAGGTATTACGCATGTAGTCTTCATAATCATCTCTATTTTTTAAACTTCTTTTATCCATCATTGGACATGAAATAAAAACAAATAGGAATAGCATTATTAATGGACATATGATTAAAATTGTTGGTGCAGTTAAAGATGAAATCCCCATAAAATAAATTCCAAACCAAAACATAAGCTCTCCTAAATAATTTGGATGTCTGGAGTATTTCCATAATTTATAACGCATTGTTTTTCTTTTATTATCTTCATTAGATCTAAAAAATCTCATTTGATTGTCTGCAATTGTTTCAAGAATAATCGCACTTAATGTAAATATAGATGCAATATATAAATAAGTATTTCCGACAGCCTTGGTTGATAAAATAAAAAGTATTGGATAAAGCGAAATATTAACGATAAGAGTTGGAATTATGTGTATACCAAAAAAGTTGTTAAATTGAGCCTTAATTAAATTAGTATCTTTTAGATCAACGTATCTAAAATCTTCATGATGAAATCCATTCCAATTTAACGCCCAGTTATAAGTTAATCTCAATGCCCAAAACAAAACTGGTGTTAAAACAAGCAACAATACTTCAACAGAGTTCGTAAAGTTGAATGACAAATATAAAACTATTGGTATTGGTGCAACCGACCAAAATGGATCATAAAGACTAGAATTATTAAATAAAACACTAAACAAATATATGAAACAGGTTGCATATAAATGCCATATGGTAATTTTTATCCAAATTGAATTGATTGATGTTGGCAATAAATTATATGAAATCCAAAAGACAAAAATATATATTAATAGACATATAGTTAGACTAAAAAATTTATTCTTAAGTAAGTTGCTAAAATTCATCTGATACCATTATCTATAAATATTCCATAAAGGTGAAATTATCGATATGTTAAAATATATTTAAATTTATTTCTTTTATTAATGAAATGAAAAACAAAAAATTAGGTATAACTGAAGTTGTTCTTAGAGATGGTCAGCAGTCTTTAATCGCAACACGATTAAAAACAGATGACATGATTCCAGTATTATCTATGTTAGATAAAGTAGGGTATTCATCATTGGAAGTTTGGGGAGGGGCTACTTATGATTGCTGTCTAAGATTTCTGAATGAAAATCCCTGGGATAGATTAAAAATATTTAAAAAGTATTTTAAAAATACAAAATTACAAATGCTTTTAAGAGGACGTAATTTAGTTGGCTATAAAAAATTTGATGATGAAATAATTTCCTTATTTATCAAAAATGCCTCCATAGAAGGAATTGATATTTTTAGAGTTTTTGATGCACTAAATGATGTTAATAATATCAAGACTTCTATTGATGCAGTAAATAAGGCTAAAAAAAACTCCCAAGGAACTTTTTGTTATACAACAAGTCCGGTTCATAATGATAAATATTGGTTAAGTCTTGCGAAAACTATTGAAGATATGGGAGCAACTTCATTAGCTATTAAAGACATGGCTGGTTTACTAAGACCACTAAAAGCCTTTGAATTAATAAAAAATCTCAAAAAAAATTTAAAAATACCAGTTTATCTTCACACTCATGCAACCACAGGATTATCAGATGCAACTAATCTTAAAGCATATGAAGCAGGCGTAGATAATATAGATACATCAATTTCATCATTTAGCAATTTATATGGGCATACAGCCACAGAAAGCTTTATTTCAATGATTTATGAAGATAACAAAAATCCTTATGATATGAATCTTCTTACAAAGATATCTGATTATTTTGAAAAGATAAGACCTAAATATCAAAAATACGAGGGCTCTATGAGAGGTGTTGATATAAACATGTTAGTAAATCAAGTCCCTGGCGGTATGCTTAGTATTCTTGAAAAACAACTTTTAGATTTAAAAAAACAGAATAAGCTGAAAGCTTTAATAGATGAAATACCAAAAATAAGAGAGGATATTGGTTATGTACCACTTGTAACGCCATCATCACAAATTGTTGGCGCACAAGCACTTATGAATATTCTTGATAATTCAAGATATAAGACTCTTACAAAAGAATTCATGGATCTCGTTATGGGTTATTATGGTAAGATCCCAGGAAAGATATGCCCTAATTTGCTTAAAAAAGTTGAAAAAACATATGTTGAATCTAAATCAGAAGATCCTAAAAGTATTTCTATGTATAAACAAGAGTTTAGACAATTTTTTAATGACAACTCTATGATAGATCTTTCTTCTAATGAATTAGATTTACTTAATTACATATTATTTCCTAAAGAAGCTAAAGATTATTATGTTGCACAAGATAACAAACCATCAGATGACGTTATAGGTCTTCAGGAAGGTTTTGGTTTGTATATTGAATAGTATTTAGTTACATTAGCGAAAATATTTTATTAATTTTTATCAATGAAAGAAAACATTTGGTCAGATATAAAAAAAGAAGTACAGCTTAGGATTAAAGCTGAACCATCATTATCACCTTATTTAAATTTGCTTGTTCTATCACAAAACTCATTTATTAGTGCAATTGCATCAATACTATCATCAAAATTAAATAGTGATGCATTGTCGTCTAAAGATATTAAAAATTTTATATTAGATGTTTATAAAAATTGTGACGGTCTAGAGGAATCTTTATTAAATGATTTAATTTTCTTTAAAAAAAATGATCCTGCATGCAAATATTATTCAACTCCAATACTTTTCTACAAAGGTTATCAAGGATTAGCAACCTATAGAGCCGCAAACTGCTTATGGAAACAGGAAAGACATACAATGTCGCTATTTTTACAAAATAGAGCATCTGAAGTTTTTGGAGTTGATATTCATCCTGCAGCTGAGATTAAGGGTGGCGTCATGATTGATCATGCTACAGGTGTTGTAATTGGTGAGACTGCAGAAATCGGTTCAAATGTTTCAATATTTCAAGGAGTGACTCTTGGTGGAAAAGGAAACGAAGCTGGAGATCGTCATCCTAAAATTAAATCAGGAGCTTCAATATATGCATCAAGTACACTATTAGGTAATATTACTATTGGTGAAAATTCTGTTGTTGCAGCAGGCAGTCTTGTTTTGAAAGATGTAGAGCCTAATGTAACAGTTGCTGGTATTCCTGCAAAAATAATATCCTAACCAAAAAATTCTATATAAATATTATAAATATATTTATATATTTAACTGGTAATGAACTTTAATTAATTTCTTATATAGAGAATATTAATATACAATACTGTTATTACTTTAAGAGTATTTAAAGATATTTAATTCAATATGGGGGACACATAAATGAAAAATATTTTAACAAAAGCGTTTTTTGTATCTTTATTTTTTATATCTTCATCTATTGTCGCGCAAGATACTGCAGAAATAGAAGAAGTTATAGTTACAGCTACAAAAACCGAATCAAATGCACAAGATGTGCCAATGGTAATTACAACTTTCACTGCAAGTGAAATTGAAGATAGAGGCATACTTAATGCTAGAGATATTGCATTTCAAATGCCTTCATTAATAGTTAATTATAATGTTGATCCGATGAACTCATCTATGAGAATAAGGGGTATTGGAACCAGTCAAAGTGACGCAGCTTTGGAGTCTGATGTTGCGCTAGTAGTCGATGGCGTTTACCTGAATAAAACTGGATTAGCACTTAATGATTTAGTAGACATAGAAAGAATTGAGGTTCTGCAAGGACCACAAGGTACTTTATATGGAAAAAATACTAATGCTGGTGTTGTAAATATAATAACTAAGAAACCTATATCTGGCGAAACTGATGGTTATGTTAAGTACGAAGCTGGTGATTATGGGCAACAAAGAATGCTTGCTGCTGCTAGTTTTGGTTTATCTGACTCTTTAGCATTGAGAATTAGTGCTAATGTTAATGAGATGGATGGATATATGACAAATATAGTTGATGGCAGCAAAGCCAATGGTGTAGATGATTCAGTTGTTGCACTAAAACTATCTTATGATAAAGACGACTTAAATATTTTCTTCAGTCACACTGAAATATCTAAAGATTCAACCTGTTGTGCTGTTGATAGTTTAAACACGAGTACACAATCTCAAATAGGACACCAATTATTTGCTGCAGATCCACTAGTGGCTGTTCAAGATACTGAGTTCAATAATTATAGGTATGCAGCAACTCCCGGATATCCAAGTTTTGAATTAGATTCATCTTTAACATCATTAAAAATTGATAAGGAAATGGAAAATGGTACATTAACTATGATTGTTGCTAGAAATGATTATATGGCTTACAGAGAGTGGGATGCAGATTTCACATCTTTAAGAATCTTAGACTTGGAAAGAAAATTACCTGGTGAAAGTACTACTCATGAAATTCGTTATTCATCTAATATGATGGGTGATATTGAATACACTGTTGGAGCATTTTTTCTCGATGCTGATTATGGTGAGGCAGGAACTGGGCCTAATAAAGAGGCTATAATTTTTGGAGATCACTATAATCCAATTTTACAATCATGGTTAGGTCAATTAACTACTCAAATTACTGGTTTAGTTACAATTCAAGCTCAAGGCGGAACCTTGACTCCATTGCAAGCAGGTACACTGGCAGCTCTTCAAGGTGCTGCAGCTCAAGTAGGTGCATTGGCTCAAACCACACTTACTGGTGATGGTATTGCTCAAGATATGAATTGGCACGATGAAACACAAGCTATTTTCGGTAGGGTAACCAAACATTTTAACGAAACTACAAGAGCAACATTTGGTCTTAGATATACAACAGAGGACAAGACAGCAGATTTATATGCAAATACTGTTTTGCCAGGAACTACCATTTTATCTGCGGGTATTGCAGGTTTACTTGGACAACCTCAGTTAGCAGGTTCAACTGTTCCAAGACAATTGGTTCTAGGAGATAATTGGCCTCTAAGTGCTTTTCTTCAAAATGTCGACGACGTTTTTGAAAGAACTGACTCAGCAACATCTTGGTCGCTAAGCGTTCAAAAAGATATTGCTGATGATATTATGATTTATGCATCTGCAGCTACAGGTTATAAATCTGGCGGATTTAATTCAACGTCTGGTGACACTGGTGATGCAAGAGAATATGACAAAACTGAAAGTACAAATTTTGAAATAGGTATTAAATCAAGACTCTTAAATAATAGAGTTCAACTTAATGCTGCAATTTTTGATTTTGAAACTGAGGGTCAGCAAGGTGTAACACAATCAGCAACTGGAACAGGAACTATTGTTTATAACGCGACAGTTCCAGCTGAGAGATTTGGTTATGATATTAGTTTAATTGCTAAACTAACACCTAAAATTTCGTTCAATGCGTCTGTTTTATCAATTGATGATAATGATCCTGATCCTGAAGCAAATGCAGCTGCAAGATTTACTCCAGATGATGCATATGCTGTTGGTCTATCATTTAATCAACCACTAAGTGGAGGAATGTTATTTGCTAGAATAGATTATTCTTATGATGAAGGTAATTATCAAAATACTTCAATACCAATTGAAAGTCCTAGATGGACAGCAACGCCTGGTTATCCAGAGTTGAGTGAACCAATAGAAGTTGAAAATATGAATCTTAAAATTGGTTGGAGAAATGATAATTTAGAAATGGCATATTCTGTTAAAAATGCTACAGATGAAACATGGACAAGATTAGTTCTTGTAAATAGTGGAGTAAGTGGTGTTAAAGGTATGATGATGGCACGACCAGAAATGTCAACATTTAGTATTAAATACAATTTTTAAATTAACTATATAAAAATAAAAAGGGAGCTGATGCTCCCTTTTTCATATCATTGAATCTAGGATAGATTGTTCCTCTTCGTTCATCTCTGCATCAATATCATCAAACAAAATACTAGACATATATCTTTCAGCAGTATCAGCAAGCATACATAATATGTTAGTACCTTTTTTTGATTTTTGAGCAATTTTCATTGCTACAGCAAAAGTTGATCCACCAGATATTCCTGTAATTATTCCCTCTTTAGATGCCAATATCTTTGAGTACTTAATACCATCACTTCCACTGACAGGAATATTTTCATCAAAATAATTATTATCAATACTTTCTTGAAGTACATAAGGTATAAAGTCTGTTGTCCATCCTTGAATTGGATGAGGACTCCACTTAGGATGAGAGGAAGAGGGTGAATTATCATCTGCTCTTTTTTGTTTAATACCACTAGATACTAATGGAGCCACATCAGGTTCCGTTATTATTAATTTAGTATTTGGCATTTCTTTTTTTAAAATTCTGGCAACACCAGAGAAAGTTCCACCAGTTCCATATCCTGAAACCCAATAATCTAGGCCAATATCTTTAAAATCATTAAATATTTCTTTGCCAGTTGTCATTTCATGAATATCAGCATTAGCATCATTTTCAAACTGCTTTGCATAAAACCATCCATTTTTATTAACAAGAGATAAAGCTGCATTATATGCACCAGTTCCTCCCTCAGATGCAGGGGTTAATAAAACTTTTGCTCCAAGAAAACGCATTAATTTTCTTCTTTCAATCGATGCGCTATCTGGCATAGTTACTATAAGAGGATATCCTTTTGAGGCACATACCATAGCTAGACCAATACCAGTATTACCGCTTGTAGCTTCTACAACAGTTTGTCCTGGTTTAAGAATATTATTTTTTTCAGCAGTTTCAATAATATTTTTTGCTAATCTGTCTTTAACAGAGCTTGCAGGATTAAAGTATTCAGCTTTAACAAAAATATTTATACCATCTGGTGAAATATTTTTAATTTTTATTGTTGGTGTATTACCGACTGTTTTTAATATATCGTCATATATCATAATATTTTTTTTTAGAATTAGAATCTATAAAATTATATATACAATGTAATAAGAGTAAACTAAAAGAGGGCATATAGCCCTCTTTTTTATGAATGGATTTTTAATTATTCATTTCCCCATACTAAGAGTAGTTGGAAAATTACAATGAATGCGTTAAAAATAGTTTGCACAACTCCGCCTGGACCTGCAGCAGAATCTGATAAAACTGATAATCTTTCTCCAGATGCTGTGCCTATATCAACTAGTTGAGCTACATATGAATCTAATATAGTTCCTCCAATTTGGTTAATATTAAAAAAGAAGAAACCAACAAATAAACAATATATAGATGTAAATATTTTACCCATCATAGGTGGATTTTCAGTATTTCTAACATTATTAGCCATCCTGAATCCAAGCCAAGTTAATAAAACCATTGCTACAAAATACATAGCATTTGAAATAAAAGCTACATACATTAAATTTAAAATTTGATATTCAGTCATAAAGTCTCCCTATTAATTATGAATTTAAATAATACATTAAATTTTTTTTAAAATCTATTTAAGATTAAGGACAATTTATTAGTTACTTAATTAAGTTTAGGATAAAGTTATATTCTTCTGCAATTTCATTAAATTGATTAATTTTGCCGCTTAATCCTCCATGACCACCTATTAAATTCATCTTCATTAATATAGGATTTGATGATTGATTATATTCTTTTAGTTTTGCAGTATATTTTGCTGGTTCAAAGTATTGAACTTGAGAGTCATATAAACTTGACGTAATAAAAACAGAAGGATAGTTTAATTTTTTTATATTGTCATACGGAGAATAAGTTTTTATGTAGAAATATTCATCTTCTTTAGCAGGATTACCCCATTCATCATACTCGAACGTTGTTAAGGGTATTGATGGATCAGACATTGTAGTTAATACATCTACAAATGGAACTCCAGATAAAATTCCTGTATAAAGTTCTGGTTCTAAGTTAATTATCGCACCCATTAATAAGCCCCCGGCACTTCTACCTCTAGCAAAAACATTATTAGGATTTCCAATATTTAATTCCAAAACAGCCTTTACACCATCATTAAAGTCATTAAATGTATTCATCTTATTAAACATTCTTCCATCTTCATACCATTTTTTACCAAATTCACCTCCACCTCTAATATTTATAATTGCAAAAACAAAACCTTTTTTTAATAGGGGTATTATGGACTCTCTAAATTGAGCATCAGTGTTTATGCCATATGAACCATATCCATAAAATAATATTGGTGCTTTAGTAACATCTGTATCTTTTTTAGTAATTGTTACGACAGGTATTTGAACACCATCTCTAGCTTTTATAAAAAATCTACTATCAATATAATCATTTTCATCAAATGCTTTTAAATCTTTTTTCCATTCAATTGATTTATTTTTTGTTGATAAATTATAGAAAACAATTTGTGGTGGAGTGGTTAAACTTGAGTAATAATAGTAAAAACCTTCATCACTATATTTTTTATCTTTTACAAGTGATACATCATATGCATTATCAATAAATTCAAGATCCGTTATATTATTTGTATCTAAATTCAGAATACTTATTTCAGGCAAACCATTTTTTCTTACTTCAATTATCAGCTTGTTTCCAATAAGAAGAGTATCATTAATAAAGACTTTTTCACTATGATTAAGAATGACAATAGGTTTATTAATGTCGTTTTCATTTAGAGATATACTTTTTAATAATTTAAAGTTTGGAGCATCTTTGTTTGATCGGATTATAAACTCCTCATTTACAACATGTTCTAAATAATATAAATGATCTGTAGATCTTTTAATAAAAATTGTTGGAGTGTTAAGAGGCTTATCTAAATTTATAAGACGTATTTCATTTGCATTTGTTGATTCTATATTAACAAAAAGATATTGTTTTGTTTTAGAGATGCTCAAATCAATATTAAATTCTTGGTCTGATTCTTTAAATAATAAAAGATCTTTTTTTTCTGATGTTCCTATTTCATGAATATAAACTGAATCAGATATTAAGGTGACAGGATCTTTTTTAAGATAAATTATATATTTATTGTCATTTGACCAAAAAATCTCTCTAGAAGTTCTAGTAATTATATCCTCATAGTTTGTTAATAAATTAGAATTAATAATCTTTGTTTGATACTCTCTTCGTCCATTATTATCTTCAGAGTAGGCAATCATTTGGTTATTAGGAGAAGGACTTATTGATCCAATTGTATAATAGCTCTGATTAAGTAATTTTTGATTTGGATCAAGAAATAAAACTTCCTTATCATTTTTTTTAAAATAATAACGAGACAGCTGATCATTCTTTGATGTTTTAGTAAAATAAAAGTAATCATTATTTTCAAGAGGAAATGAAGTTGTTTCATCAGGTACTTGATTTAAAAGCTCTTGAACAATTTCATCTTTATAATTCTTTTTAGATGAAAACCATTTATCAGCAAGATAATTCTCATTTTTTAGATATTCAATTACTTTGGGATCAGATCTTGTGTCATCACGCATCCAATTGTAATTATCCAATCTTACATCTCCATGAGCCTCGTGTTTAACTGGAATCTTATCAATAACATATAAATCAGATTTTTCCATACTGCATGATAAAACAAATAATATAATAATAGATGTATATATATTTTTTCTTAATTTCATTTTATGGTGATTATTTTTTAGAGATTTATTTTAGTGTTCGTTCCTAATCCAGATCCATATACAACTGCATTTAACCATAATCTGTTAGTTCCTAATGTTGAACCTCTAAAATTAGGCTCTCCAGAAAATAATATTATTTGACCTTTACCATATTTTTGACGAGTTAAATATGCAGAATTTGCAATTCTTTGAGAGGCTTCAGGCCATACAAGACCGCTCATTCTAACATTTAGATCTTTTCCTGCTGGGATAGTTGACCAGTTTATATATCTAGCTTCTTTATCAGAATTACTATCAATTAATTCACCAACTCTAATTATTGCCTCAGATGAACCATGAGTCATTAAAATTGGATAGTTCGCGTAGAGAAGAGGTAATGTTTCATTCGTTCCGAATGTAAGCCAATGTTTTTGATCTGATCTTCCTGAAAGAAATGATCCTGACGGCATGAATTGAGATTGCCATTTATCTCGGCTTGTTAACTCATCTGAACTTAATTTATTATTAGCATTTTCCCAAGGATATATTATTTTTTCATCAAGTTTTATCTCATAAATTTCATCTTTATTGATATCAGTATCTAAAGAAAAAATTTCTTTTAAATAGTCTATATTTAGTTCATTACTATTTTCAAAACTGTCTTGAATCTGATGAACGGTACCAATGCCTTTTTCTGATGCAAGAAATCTGGAACTTCCGTTATGTGCAATTAGAGTCCCACCTTGTTGAGTCCAATCACTCAAGGCTTTAATAATACTTTCATTAAATTGTGATCCACTAGGAAGAATTATTGTGTTGTATCTTCTTAAATCAGCATAATTAATTATGGATTTATTAATATGGCTATGTCTTATTCCTAAATGATGATCAATAGACCACCAACTAACACCAACATCATAAGAGTTAAATCCTTCATGACTAATAATTGCAACTTGTGGTTTTGTTAAAAGCCTAAAATGTTCACCGCCCCAATCTGGTAATTCATCTGGTCCAAAACCTGTATTTAGAGATTTTATTGGTAATCCTAGTCTTTGTGATTCTAAACTTATTATTTCAACAATAGACTCATTTTCTGGATTGTCCATTGCGATAACAACTACGCTGCCTCTCGATAAATTATGTCCAGAAAAATTAGATTTTTTATCAATTATTCTGACTTTTAGTCCTAATTCCATTAAGCGAGCAGCCAAAGCGACTGATCTGTCATCGTCTCCGTCAGCGGCCCACATTATCGCATCCTCATCAATTTTAGTTATTGAATTCTTAGCTTCCCATTTAGTTAAATTATTAGTTATATTTTTTGGAACTGTTATTGCTGAAAGTCCATACATCATTGAAAAGTTAAATGCAGTAGTGTCATACATAATTGATGAACCATCTCGTAACCTAGCCTGCCTTTCTTTTATAAGAACTTCTTTATCAATATCTGCGTCAAATTCAAGAATTGCTGCAATTAAAGGAGCTTCAGGTTGTCTATTAGGTATGATTAAGCTGTTTGGTGGAATGGTATATTCTTCTTCATATTCACCATTTTGTTTCAATACATTATTTACATAAATTGGAGATTCATTTTTAAAAAGTTCAATGCCTTGAATTTGTAATTTTTCGGTTAAAGTATTTACTCTCTCTAGGTTTTTCGTAGGCAATATTACAAATGACTGATTAGAATATTGACTATCTTTTGAAACATTATATTTTCTTCCTTCCCAGTAATCTTCATACATTGATTTTGAGTTATTTTGCAAAGTTTTTAAATTTATCAATGTACTTACATATTGATGATGTACAGATTCTTTATAGGATTGAATTGTTTCCTCAGGTCTTTTTACTCCGTCTTCAGCCATTCTTGATTGTTCATATAAAATACCTAATGTGCCTCTAAATTGAACATAGAATGAATAACCGGGATATAAATCTTCGTGCCACTCACCTGTATAATACCGCCAGTTTCTTTTATCAAATTCTTCACCTTGATCTTTTGCAAAAATATTTCCCCATTTAATAATATCTTTGTCGATATTTTTATTTATTGGCTCTCTGGGTGGACTTGTCATAAAAGTATCTTGAGAAAACATCTCATGTGCATCAACTAAAATTTGAGGTTTCCATTCATTTATTAACTTTACTCTACCGATAGTCTCTGGTTGAGTAAGATAATACCAATCTCTATTTAAATCGTAATAATAATGATTTGTCCTTCCATATGGCCACTCACCGGTATGAAGTAACGATTGATCATCATAATTAGGTGATGTACCCCGATATTGTTCCAGAGATCTAACAAATCTTGCTCTTCCATCAGGATTCATTAATGGATCAATAATAATAATCATATTATCAAGAAGTTTTATAGTGTCTTCATCTTCACTCGCAATTAAATGATATAGAATCCCTAAAGCAGCATCTGCACCCGATGTTTCATTTCCATGAATCGAATATGCCATCCAAGCAATAGCTGGAAGGGAATCGATGATCTCTTTTGCCTCTCTATCATTTAAATTTCTAGCATCTGATAGCAATCTTTGTTTTTCTTTAATATTATCGAGATTATTAATATTCTTACTAGACGATATAAAAATTGCATGAAGAGGGCGGTTTTCATGGGACCTAGCATATTCAATTACATGTATTTTGTCTGTTTGCTCTGACCATGATTTGATAGCATTTGTTATTTGACTTGGTGAGGCTACACGATCTCCATACTCAAAATCTAAAAACTCATTTGGATGACTTATATTTTCAGAATATATGCCATCAAGAATTTTCAGTTTATATAAATCTTTTGATAGTGATGTTGGTTCCATCAAAGGAGATGAGCCCAAAACAAAAGATGCAAAAAATAAAATTGATAAAGTTATATTTTTGTTCATAAAAGTTATTGTATTTAAAGATTATATTATAACTATGTTAAAACAGGGGCTTAGATTAGCCCCTAAATATTATCTTGTTGATGGATAAGCTTTTATAGGTTGAATTAACGTAACATTTTTAACTTCCCTTATTGAGTTAACATTTTTTGTAAATTCAACAAATGCTGGAGTTTTTTGAATATCATCAAACGTACTATATAGTTCATCTATAGAATTTGCTCCAACATAAACAAAATGTGATGCCCATCCATTTCCTGCTCTATGAGTTACCAAACCGGCAGAATTAGGTAAATCTAATAAATTATTCATCTTTGTCCATTCTGATGCATATTTTCCTGCTTGACCAATTTCTACTTCAAAATCAAACTTCATAAAATATTTATCTTTTGTCCAATCTCCAACCTGAAGTGACTGCTCTCCCAGTCGGCTTCCGTATTCTGATGGGGAAGAGTATTTATTTAAAGACCTAATCATTTCTGCAGTCTCTTGACATGAAGAAAATAAATTTCTGCCTTTTTCTAGCATCTCATTATCTTTATACCCTACATAAATGAAATGAGTATTTCTTGATCCAAGGATTTGCATTAAAACAACTTCTGCTCCTGACTCCTTTTGCCAATTAGCAGCACATTCAGAGCCATAATGTTTATCAATAGCTTTTACGAAACCAGCTGGATTTGTTACATTGAAATAATGAAACTCACCTGTTTCATCACCAGGCATAACGTTATTATGATCGTCTGCCAATAAATTAAATGAAAAAACTATTAAAAAAGAATATACATACTTTTGCATTTTTTTATCTCCTTTGAAATGTAATATTTAATTAAAATATATCATCTTAAATAATACAATATTTATTGATAATAATTTTTATTGTTCGGAAAAAGGTTTAATTTGTTATATTATTAAATATTATACAAACACTTAAGGAATATTATGAAAAATTTAGTGATAGTCTCATTTCCTGCAAAGGCAGATACTTTAGAAATCCTTAAACAATCATTAAAAGAAGCTCTACCAGATACGAGATCATATGATGGATGTATTTCTGTAGACACATTTATTGATGAATCATCCAATACCGTTCATTTAATTGAAGATTGGGAGTCTCTTGAACATCAAGCTAGCTACCTTAATTGGAGAATAGAAACAGGTCTTTTAACTGCATTAGAACCAATTTTAGAGGGCGGCGCAGCAGCTATAAAAGTAGCGCTTTGTGGTCCAAAATATGAAGAAATATGATTTATGGAATAAAACTTCATAAAAAAATATTCATTTCTTTCTTTATAATAAATTCAGTCTATTCATCAGATGATGCAATGTATCAAATAGGCATGTCAAATCATCTTGGAAACGAAACATGGTCAAGATGTGCAAAAGAAATGATATCAAGTGAGACCAATATATATGAGCTTTCATATATTAGGTCAGGATCAATGCCTTTATCTCCTTTTGCTGGTAAATTTGAGCCAAAGTATCTTCCTACAGGTCCCACTCCAAATGAAGTTCAGCTCGCAAATATGGATGTTTTAAATGAAGACGTTAATACTGCCAATCAAGGAACACAGATGGATGCATTTGGTCATTTTGCTTATACTGAAGAAATATGGGATGGAAAGTCCGAATTGAATCAAGAAGATATTAAATACTTGGGCGGACTTACACAAAAAGATGTAAAACCAACACCTGACTCCCCACTGCTTCATTTAGGTGCTGATTCTATACCACCAATTATTACCTCAGGTATATTAATTGATGTTAAAAAATACTCGAATAATGGCAAAAGCTTCAAGGCTGGTGAATTTATAACAGAAGATCATATAAAACAAGCTATAAAAAAATCACCGAAGCTAAACAAAAGAGGAATTATGTCTGGTGATGTAGTTATGATATATACAGGATGGAGCGATTACTACCAAGATCCTGACATTGATAAAATTTATTATTCTACAGCACCTGGGATATCTTATGGTGCAGCTAAATATTTGGCATCAAAAAAAGTAATTGGAGTAGGGCTAGATACTTGCTGTGTTGACGCCAGACCAGATCCTAATAATCCTAATGATTTTAAACAACCTGTAGGAACTCCACCAAATCAAAGCTTTCCAGTTCATGACTACTTTCTTACAAAAGTAGGTGTATATACACTTGAAAATCTTAATTTAAAAAAATTGGCTAATGATTCAGTTTATGTATCATGTACAATGGTATTGCCTTTAAGATCTAAGGGAAGTGCAGGATCACCAATAAGACCTGTTGCTATAGGCTCTTCATCATAAAAAAATACTAGCTTATTGTTTATCTAATTTTAAATTGGCCTTAAGTTAGAAAATGTATAATAATTAAATACAATGTTCGTATAAACTAATGAAATAATAAATATAATTTAAATATGAAAAATGAAGTGACTTATAGGGGAGTTGCCATAAACGATGGATCCACAATTGATAAGCTAAAAGAACAAGCTACAGATAAGGAGGCGAATCTATTTTTTTCACTATGTGAGAATAATAATGACTTTATAGAAGTTGAAAGATTTAAAGAAATTATCTTTAATAGTGGTCTTCAACAATCTGATGATAGGCTTGAATCTCTTTTTAATAAGTTGCACAATCACAAAAATAATATTTCATTTGAAGATTTTTTAAGTATTATTAGAACATCACCACTGCTAGTTCAAAAGTCATTGAGAGGTGAGTTAGCCATTCCAGATTTTCAAGATTTTTCACAAAACATGGATAAAATTTATGAAAAAGTAAAGCCAAACACGTCTGGTGAATTAGCTTCATATATTCCACCTTTAAAAGAAGTTGATCCTGAACAATTTGGTATCGCTATAGTTACAATTGATGGTCAGGTATATCAACGCGGAGAGTCAAATGTGGATTTTTCAATTCAGTCAATGGTAAAACCATTTAACTATTGTATTGCTTTAGAAAAATTAGGATTAGAAAAAGTCAGCAATCATGTTAGTGCAGAACCTTCTGGAAGACAATTTGATGATTTAACTTTGATGACTAGGAATATGGGTGGTAGTAGTTTAAAACCAAATGATCGTGTTCCTTTTAATCCAATGGTAAATGCAGGTGCAATTATGACTACGGGTTTAATAAATCCAGAAGATACTCCTACTGAAAGACTCCAATACATAAGAGAAGAATTTGGCAGATTAATTGGTTGGTTTAAACCAAAGAATGCATCATATTATCGAGGACAAAAAATAGAAAAAAAATCTAATATTGATATGCCTAGATTTAATAAAAACGTTGCTAGGCAGGAGAATTTTACAGGTTATAACAATATTGCAACTGGTTTTTTATTAATGGCTACAGGAAATCTTCCTCATTCTGGAACTGAAATCGAAGAGGATAAACATAAAGATAGTGAATATGAATTTGATTTTCATGTAGAGCCAGGTGTAACAAATGCTTTGAAATTGTATTTTAGTTTATGTTCATTAGAAATGACTGCAAAAGATATTGCCATGGCTGCTGCTACTCTTGCAAATAGTGGTGTATGTCCAGTTACACAAGATCGTGTTTTAAGCCAAAGAACTGTAAGAAGTTGTTTGCCTGTAATGCAAATGGCTGGTATGTATAATGGCAGTGGTGAATTCTTTCAAGACATTGGATTGCCCGCAAAGAGCGGTGTAGGAGGGGGAATATTTTTAGTTGTTCCTCAATTAATGGGTATTTGTATTTTCTCACCTAGATTAGATCTTGTTGGAAATAGCATAAGAGGACTTGAGGTCGCAAAAGAAATAACAGAAAGATATCTTGTCCATCTTTTTGATGGAACAATGACTGATACGAAACGGATTGATCCTAGATTACCAATCGCAAGATGGAGAGCAAATAATTGTGCTGAAGCAATTTGGGCAGCTAGCAACGGAAGTATAAGAACCTTGGAAAGGTTGGTAAGTAGTCAAAGAAACTTAGAAGTTGGTGATTATGATAGAAGAACACCATTACATCTAGCATCAGCTGAGGGTCATATTGAGGTTGTAAATTTTCTATTAAATGAGGGTGTTAAACCAATTCCTGATAGATGGGGTGGTTATCCTATATCTGATGCAAAAAATAATGATCATAAAGAAATTGTTGATATATTTAGTAAACTTGATATTGAGTACACTGAACCTCTTCACTATATAGAAGATCCAAATGGGAATAGTGATGAATTTGCTGTTTATGAAAACGAATCATTAGTTATTGAATTACTTTTTGCAGCTGCCGAGAACGATGTTAACGGAATTCGACAGTTGGTGGCACAAGGTGTTCCTGTTCATGCAGGTGACTATGATTCGAGAACTGCTCTTCATCTTGCAGCTGCTGAGGGAAGTTTAGATGCAGTAAAATATTTAGTTTCACATGGTCATCCTCTATATGTTAGGGATCGATGGGGCGCAACTCCATTAGATGAAGCTAAAAGAGAAAAAAGAGATTCTGTTAATGTATTTTTAACTGAATTGATGAAATAATTTTATATTGATTATATTCGGCTAACTGAATTCATAAAATATTATATTCCTTTAAAAGCTATATTATTATTAGATTACTAAAAAATCTGCTTACTATAGCCAAAGTAGTGGAGATCTAAGATAATTGAAAATATGTATTGTTTCGCATAATATATATTATGTTAAATAATTGATTACGCTGAATACCAATCATGTTTACCAAATTGATCTTCAATAACTAATTCATCTTTTTCTAAATGATACTTTAAACCTTTTAAAACGCTATTCAGATAATTTCGTATCATAAACTTAATATATAAATGAAAGACTATATATCTAATAAATACATTATTAAAAGGTAAAATAGCATCAGCTTCAATTATTACGATTGATTTTGTTTTTTCTGGTTTTACAATCCATGAAATAGTTGCAGTTTTTACTTCATTATATATATCTAATACATAGCCATTCTTATTCCATTCAGTAAATTTTCTTTTATAAATTTTTCCACTGTAATAATGAACATAATCAACTGATTTCTCACGATCCCAAATATCTACTTTATTACTAATACAATATGGATGAAATTTTTCTAAATTATTTGGACTTTTAATAAGATTTAAAACTTCATTAGCTGATTTCTTAATTTTTATATAACTTGAAACTTTCATTTTATACCGAATATTTTTATATAATATTGTATATGAAATTTATCTTTATCTTTTTTGTTTTAATATCCAATATTACAACTTTAAATTCAAAACCTAATATAGTAATTATATTAACAGATGATCTTGGTTGGGGTGATGTTTCATATCATGGTGGCACGATTCCAACACCTAATATTGATAGTTTGGTCTCAAAAGGTTTAGAGATGAATAGATTTTATGCTGATCCTTCATGTAGCCCTACAAGAGCATCTATGCTTACAGGCATTAACAACTTTGCAAATGGAGTTGTTCGCCCCTTTGCTAATCCAAGAGTTGAATCATTTGGAATGCCACTTGAGCACAAAATTATGCCGGAATTTTTAAAAGACGCAGGATATATTACAGCTTTGTCAGGAAAATGGCACTTAGGTATGTCCGAAGAAGCTTTCTTACCAATAAATAGAGGTTTTGATTCAACTTATGGACATCTTATGGGAGGTATTGGTTACTTTGATCATGGTTTTTCAGGAAGATTAGATTGGCATAGAAACGGAGAAGTTTTATATGAAGATGGTTATTCAACTACTTTAATTGCAAATGAGGCTGTAAGAATAATTGAGAATAAAGATACATCTGCACCACTTTTTTTATATGTTGCTTTTAATGCACCTCATACGCCAATTCAGGCTGAGGTAAGTGATATTGAATTGTTTGAAAATATAGATAATGATTACGATAAAAAATATGCCGCTAATATTTTTTCTTTAGATAGAGAAATTGGAAAAATTATTAATGCTATTGAAGATTCAAATCTTCTTGAGGAAACAATTATTATATTTTTTAGTGATAATGGTCCTGTTTTTGACGTTGATCCAATAGCAAAAGTTATAGCTCCTGATCTTTTATCTGCAAGAGGTAGTTCAGGAAAATTAAGAGGTAGTAAACTTTCAGCATATGAAGGAGGTATTAGAGTTCCTGCTGTAATTTATTGGAAAGGCGTCCTCGAGGGAGGAAAATCTGATCAATTTTTCTTCGCACAAGATCTATTACCAACACTTTTATCAGCAGTCTCTATTGAACTAAATGACACACCTTTTACAGGTGTCGATCGATGGAATGATTTACTCAATAATGATATTAAGGAACCAATAAATGTACACACTGGCAATATAGTTATAACTGACGAAAGAGCTCTTTTTAATGGAAAATGGAAACTATTCTACAGTCAAAATATACAGGCAAATGGTCCTAAAACATATGAACTTTACGATATATTAAATGATCCATATGAAACACAAGACTTATCCCAACAATATAAAGAAGTATTTAATGAAATGAAAAACACAATAGATAATCAGACTCTTTGGATGAATCCGCCAAAAATTGATCCTGTAATGATGTTTTTATGGGGAGATAGATTTACAGAAGAAACTAGGTTTATTGGAAATCCCTGGCTAGATAGAGATTATGAACTAAAGGAACCGCCCTCACCTTTTATTAATTCAGTGTTATTTATATGGATTATGATTTTGGCATATAAAGAAATAGTTATTATGACTATTTTGGCCATTGTATTATTTGGTTTATTTATAAGATTTTTTTTAAAATCTAGTTAATTTTTTCAATAAAATCTACAATTGCACTTGCGCAACTATTGGGATTTTCTATTACGTTAAAGTGAGCAGAATCTGGAATTAAACAAAATTTAGAAAATCTAGCATTTGGCTTTAATTGTATTTCTTTATAAGCATTCTTTTCTGTAACATATTGGCTTTGATACTTGTTAAATTCTTGTCCAACGCAACCTGGATAAAGATCTTCAATTTCATTCCTGAATAAATTATATTTTCCAAAGTAAGGTTGATCTGAAATTAAAGTACCTGATTTATTATATTTAAATTCGTCCTCGCCTTGAAATTGCATAATCGGAAAGTTGGTATCCAAAAGTTTTGATCTATTATCAATCTCACTATGCTTACCACCCTGAATGAGAGACTGTTTGAATTTATAAAAGTAACTTTTATAAGATATTTGTGATTTATATTTAACGTGTGTATATCTATCATATAAATGAGTTCCTTTTAATGCTTTCTTACCATTCAAATCAAATGTATCTGATAATAGATCTAGTGGTTTTTTTAAAAAAATAACTGCAAACAATAATATTCTAATTTGATGATAAGTAGACATAATTGAATGAGGTGGTCCAACACAAATATCTGGAGCAAGAGCCTCCCATTCTGATTCATAATAATTCCATACCTGAGAGCCTCTAGAGAAGCTTAGTACTTTTTCAGGATAATTAATTGCAAAATATTCTAATATTACAGCCCCCCTATCATGCCCTACTAGATGGCAAGAGTTAATATTTAAAGCTTCTAGAAAATGTTTAATTTTTTTTCCTTGATTTTCATGAGAAAATTTACAATCAACCCTTGTAGCAGAAAAGTCAATAACTTTATCTGTAATTAAATCTCTTCCATTTGAAATAGCGTATTCATTTTCAGCATCTATACTAAAATTTTTTTCATAATATGGCATGTTCAAAATGATGACTCTCAAATTCTTGTTAATTAAATATATTTCATTGGCTAACCATGTCATTGAGTCCATAGGATCTGTTGGAATACCACCAATTAAGAGTAAAGTATTTTGATCTGATGCATTAATGTTTCCAAATTCATAGATTTTATGATTTTGTCCATCTATATTTATAAATCTTTTAATAAATCCAATATTATTTATCTTTGGAGAGTAAAAGAAATATTCACGAAAAAAAATTTTTATATATATATATAAGTCTATAAAGATAAATATAAAATATGCAATATATTTACCAATAATTGTCACTATTAGTTGTCGTTTTTTGGGAAGCCTAAGTCAACTTTACTATTTTTTGGATCCGGCCATTTTGTTGCAATGGATTTAGTCTTTGTGTAAAAATCTATTGAAGAGGGTCCAAAAGCCTTTGTTTCTGAAAATCCACTTTCTTTCCATCCTCCAAAACTATGTGCATATGTTGGTAAAGGAATTGGTACATTTATTCCAATAGAACCAGCTTGAACTTCATCTGCCCATTTTTTTGCAGCTCCACCGTCACGAGTAAATAATGCAGCTCCGTTCCCTAATTTATGACTATCTAAAATATTCATTGCTTGCTCATATGTTTTTGCTCTTACAAATGACAGTACGGGTCCAAAAATTTCATTTTCGTAAACAGACATACCGGGTTTTACATTATCAATTAAAGTGGCGCCGACAAAACATCCATTTAGTGAATCAGATTTTTTTCTTCCATCAACTAATACAGTTGCACCTTCAGGTTCAGCAGATTCAATAAAGGAACATATGCGATCTTTATTATCTTTTGATATAACAGGACCAAGTTCTGTATCATTATTATCTGTAACACCCATTTTGATATTAGGTATTCTTTCTTTAATTTTTGAAACTAATTCATCTGCTATATCTCCTACAGCAACAACAACTGATACAGCCATACATCTTTGACCTGCTGCACCAAAACTTGCTGAAACTGCAGCATCAGCTGCCATGTCAAGGTCTGCATCTGGCAAAACAATCATATGATTTTTTCCACCGCCAAGTGCTTGTACTTTGGTATTATTTTTAACACCCAGAGATTTCAAGCTTCTTGCTGCGTTAGTGCTTCCAATAAATGCTAATCCATCAACTTTTTGATGTGAAACAATATACTCGACAATATCTTTACCACCATTAATAACGTTATAACATCCATCTGGTAATCCAACATCTTTATAAATATCAGCATATAGTCTTGATATAGATGGCACTTTCTCGCTTGGTTTAGCTATATGAGTATTTCCAGTAACAAGAGCCATTGAACTATGAAGTATTGGAATTAATATTGGAAAATTAAAAGGTCCTACACCTGCAACAACACCGATTGGATATCTCATATCAGCTATATCAATATTTCCAGCAACATTTCGACTAATATGAGCAGGATAAAAATGTTGAATACCTGATGCATGTGTCAAAGCCTGAATAGCACGATCAAGTTCTGCTTCTGCATCTGGTTTAGTTTTACCTGCTTCTTTAATGCATATATCAACAATTTCAGAGGATTTATCGATTACTCCTTGTCTAAATTTTAAAATTAACTCAGCTCTGTAACTCATTCCAGTTTTAGACCAAGTTTTAAAGGCTTCTGATGCAGCATGAATTGCTGTATTAGCAGATTCTTTTGATGCATATAAAACTTCACCTATATCCTTTCCGTAAGATGGATTTATAATTTTTGATGATTTAGACGAAGTTGAATCAGACTTACCGTTTATAAAATTATCTACTGTATACATAATAATAAATTATATTTATTGACTACTTTATCCACTTGACTAAAATAAATCAACAAGAAATATAATACAAACATGCACTATGATATTGCAATAATTGGTTATGGCCCAGTCGGAGCTGTAACTGCAAATTTATTTGGACAAAAAGGTTTTAGTACTATTGTTATAGAGCCAAAAGAGGAAATTTGGGATATTCCAAGAGCTGTTCATTTTGATGGACAAACTCAAAGAATATTTCAATCAATGGGTTTTATGGATGAAATTTCAAAGATAATTCATCCAATGGAAGGGATAAATTTTTTAAATAATAAAGGCAAGTCAATTGTTAATATCAATCTTAAGCTAGATGAACCAATTAATGGTTATGATGAAAGTGTTTTCTTTAATCAGCCTATATTTGAAAGATTTTTAAGAAGTGAAGCTATTAAACATAAAAATATTGATATAAAACTTGGCTATAAGTTAACTGATATAGAAGCACGACAATCCATTAACAACTTAATTTTATTAAATACAAATAACGAAGAAGAATATGTCACTTGTGATTATGTTTTAGCATGCGATGGCGCTAATAGTTTTGTAAGGAAGGCATTAAATATAGAATCTTTTGACTATAAATGTGACCAAGATTGGGTTGTTGTAGATTATCAGGTGGATGATAAATATAAAATAAATACAGACAGATATCAGATATGTGACTACAAAAGACCAACAACAATTGTTCCGATAACAGGACAACATGTTAGATGGGAATTTAAAGTTAATTCTGATGATAATTTAGAGACATTAGAAGATGAGAAAAATATTCGTAAAATGATGCAGCCACATCTTTGGAGGTTAAATCCAGAAATTCCGTTGCATAGTGGAAAATTATTACGATCTAGTGCTTATACATTTCATGGCCTATTAGCTAATAATTTTAGATTTAATAATTGCTATCTTTTAGGTGATGCTGCTCATCAAATGCCACCATTTTTAGGTCAAGGCCTATGCCAAGGCATAAAAGATTCATATAACTTATGTTGGAAATTATCTGGAGTGATTAATAATACTTTTAACAAAAAAATCTTAGATACTTATACAGTGGAAAGAAAAGGAATTGTAGATTTTGTAATAAAAGGTGCAATGAAACAAGGTGATATAATTGGAAGCCAAGATTGGTTTACAGCAACTTTAAGAGATATTTACCTAAATATTGCCAGCTATATACCAAGGCTTCTAAGACCATTAAAATTTCAAAAACCATGGAAGATTAAAAATGGAATAATTGATAAAGAATTATTTCCTAATGATGTTAATGGTGTGATTATTCCTCACCCTTCTCTTAATATTAAAGTTGAAAACAAGCTATTTGATCAATTTCTTGGTAATAACTTTGGGATCTTAGTATTTGATAATACTAATAATATATATGATGAAATTAAAAAATTAGATTCATCAAAAATATTTAAAGATCATATATATCTTATAGATGAAGACCATGAATTTAATAAAGATAAAAAAATTTCTAGATGGTCAACAGAAAACAATATTGCTGCGACAATATATAGACCAGATCAACATATTTATGGATGTGTTGGACATGAGAACGTTGTCAATGACATTGATAAACTTACACATAAATTAATTGATGAATTAATATAAGTTAAAGCCAGATGAGTAATAATCATAGAGGAAGAAAAAATGTTGAAAAACGTTTAATAGATTCAGCAGCATTTTTGGTCAGTTCTGTTGGGCCTAACCAGTTAACAATTAGAGATATTGCAGATCATGCTGGAGTTAATCATGCGCAAATACATCATTATTTTGGCGGTAAGAAAGGTCTATTAATAGCTACATACAAACAACTTGCTTTTGAGCATGTTCAACAATTAGAGAGAAGACATATATCTCCAACCAATCTTGGTGATGAACCACTATCATCAATTACTGAAGACTATTTCAAAGCAATAATTAGAGCTGTTTTAGACGATCAAATGTACTTGGTTAGAGTTCAAATTGACTCTGGATTATCTATGTCTAGAGAAACATTGAATCAATTGACAAAGTTAAAGAATCAAAATAAACCAACATCAGAAATGAAATCTGCAATTGCAATAGCCATGGTTGTTGAATTTGGATTATCTGCTATGGAAGAATATATTAATGAGGTACTTGAAATGACTGCAAAAGATAAAAAAGTTTTTATGGAATACTTTTATGAAGTTAGAGAACATGGAATTAATAAAGTACTTAGTAAATAAATGAAATTAAATAAATCTGATATTTCAACTAAAGAAATCCTTGATTGGAAAGGTATACATCTTTTACATTTTAGTGGTTCAGCATGTTCACAAAAATTAAGAATTTTTTTTAATATAAAAAATATAGAATGGAATTCACATATTATTAATTTAATAAAACAAGAACAATTCTCCGAGTGGTTTTTAGGAATAAATCCAAGGGGACTTGTTCCAACACTTGTTCACGATGGAGAAGTACATATAGAAAGTAATGAAATTATGAGATATTTAGACGGAATTTTTAGTGAAAAGAGATTATTTCCAGTCCATATGATAGATGAAATAATTAATGATCTTGAATTTGAAGATAGTCTTCATCATGATCTAAGAAGATTAACATTTAGATATATAATTCCTCATTCTTTAGGTAAAAAGACTCCTGACATGCTGTCTAAGAAGGAAAAATCCAAGGGAACCATTCAAGGCTTACCAGATGCACATAAAAATAAAGAAATTACTTTTTGGAAGAATCACTACAAATATGGGATTACTGATGAAGAAGTAATTAAATCAGCAACTAAATTTAAAAAAGTTTATCAAGAATTTAATAAAATTCTTGCAAATCAAACTTATTTAAAAGGAAATAACTTTACAGTTGTTGATCTTGCTTGGTATGTATCAACTAAAAGATTATTAACTTCAGGCATACCAATATATAAATATAAAAATGTAAAAAAATGGTTTGATAAATTAAATAACAATAGTAATTTTTCTAAAGAAATAAATATAGACTTGCCACTTTTAATCACAAGCAAAATATTAAAAATAATTTATAAGCTTAGAAAGAAATATGTAACTGATTTAGTTGATTTTAATTAAATAATCTCACAAACTTCATCAAAATCAAGTCTTGGTAATCTAAAAAATATCTTTGAAGGATCACCATATCCTAAACAACATAAGAAATTTGATTTAATATTCGTATCTTTAAAAAATAATTCATCAACTAGCTCATTATTAAATCCTGACATGGGACCACAATCAAGACCCATTGCACGAGCTATAATCATTAAGTAGGCTCCTTGAAGTGATCCGTTCCTAAAAGCTGTAGCAAAGTTCATATCACTATTACCTTTATACATTGGGGCAACATCCATATGAGGAAATAATTTACCCATATAATCAGAAAAATCTAAATCGTATCCAATTATTGTAATTACTGGTGCGGTCATACATTTTTCAACATTATTTGGTAAAAGAGCATCTTTAATTTTTTCTTTCATTTCAGAGCTTTTAATGAAAACAAATCTAGCAGGACAGGAATTTGTGCTGGTGGGTCCCATCTTAACCAATTCATATAAACTATGAAGCATCTCATCACTTATACCTTTGTCTTTCCAGCCATTCATACTTCTTGCCTGACCAAAAAGAAGATCTAATTGAGATTCAGTCAATAAATCTGGATTATCTTTTATACTTGAAAATTTTTCTTGAGCATCAGAAATTGCCTTTTTTTGTTCTTCAGTAAATTCAATCATTAGTTTTCTGCATTTCTTTTTCCATTTTAGCAAGATCTTTTAAAACACCTTCATATAGATCAGGCACTTGAGCACGAACTTTATCAACTTCTTCAACTGGCATAGTATGACCAAATGTTGCTGGAGGTGGTGGCCCGTATTGGGCTTTTCCAAATTCAAATAGACTTACATCATTGGAAGGAACACTAGCATCTATTAAATCGCCATCTGTCCAATGTTCATGTGTAAATCCATGTGGATCTCTCCAGTAATCATACATTTGACTACCAAGGAGATGTCTACCAATACCCCATTCATGATAGTATTCACCATTGGTTTTTAAATGATAGTGACCAGCCATTAGATCATCAACTGAGTCTGAAACTTCATATCCTGCATGCCCGTAAGCTCCTGGATAATTATCTCCAGGTAAAGCAATATTATTGATTGTATGATGATCAACAGGTTTATCCCCTTGATTACATCTCATAAAAGCACCCATACTATTTCCATCAGGAGCAACTAAGTTATCACTTACAAGGAAACCAATTACGTTTGCATACCAATCAACTGATGCCTTTGGATCTCTACAATTTATTGCAGTATGTCCTAATCGCTTAACTTTAGATGACAATTCATATACCCATTTATCATCTTTAAGTTGCCATTCATCAGCTGCATTACCAAATCTTTGAACAACATTTTTTTCTCTAATTTTAGCTTGACCAGTATTTAAGACTTTAGATACTACTGCAACAGGTTCAGCAGGAGTCATACCATGACATATTTCAACCTCAATACCATCTGGATCAGTTAAGGTTACTTTATTGCCACCACCTGGATCATTATTTTCAACAATATCTACATTAAATTCTCTTGATAATGCCTCTAAGTCAGAAAAATCATTTGCTTTATAAGCTGTTCCAATGTATTTGTTTTCATCACCCTTTGTCGCCACATAAATATAAGGGGATGTTCCAGTTCCTCTAAAAAATATACTATTTTCATCCTCATGAGCTAACATCATCCCAAAATGATGAAGATATTTTTTTTGTGCTTCAAATTCTTTAAGTTGAAATCTTACGTAAATTATATCTGCTACTTTGCATATAGGTTCTGTCATAATTAGTTCTCCTTATTTAAAATTTTATTAATATTATCAATTAGTATTTCACTATATGTATTTGCTCCATCTCCATATAGTGCATCTAATTCAGGTTTCCATTCCCCTGTTTCATAATCAATAATGGCTTCTTTATAACTTGGTCTTGTTGATACAGTATTCCAATATTTTGATATATTTGGAAGCATTTTTCCATCAAAAACATCATAAAATCTCATTTCATAAACTCTATGAAGTAATACTGTTAAAAGACAATCAGCTGCTGTATATTTATCGCCATAAATAAATTCTTTACCATGTTTTAAATAGTTTTCGGTGTAAACTAGGTGTTTAGCTAAAAAATACATCATTTTTTTATATAATCCAGGTGGAGGTCCACCTAAAAGCCTCACCACTATAAATATTAGTTTTCTTTTTTTGACACCATGTTTTGTATAATCTCTAAGGACATCAAAAAATGGTCTTTTACATAATAATCTTGCAAGAACAGGAACTGAAATCCCACCTCCTGTAGTTCCAAAAGTATCGCCTAGATCTTTCTTGTCATCCAAAAATAGATAATCTAACAATTCATTAAATTTATCACTATCATCAGGAAAAAGTAATTTGCCTCCATCTGGATGTTCCTTATCAATAAATTTCATGATATCTATGCTTTCACAGATAGGTTTTCCATTTACCGTTAATGTTGGAACTATTGTTTTTGGATTTAATTTTCTGTAATCATCTTTTAAGTGATCGCCAGTAGACTCCAGGCGGACTAAATTATAATCATAAGGTATATTTTTTTCTGCAAAAGCTAATCTAACATCATTTGATGCTACAGATTCTCCATAACCATATAAAACATAATTATTCATAGCATAATTTTAATTTAGTAATATTATAAAAAAATTAAAAATAATATTTATATTTAATATATAAAAAAACCCCCAAACAAGGGGGTTTTAAAATTAGCTTAAAAGCTATAAGTCATCTCTAGGCCAACTCTTTGACCATTGGCATAATAGTTTCTGCCACCACCACCAAATTGAACTGCAAAAGTTGTAACCTGAGTGATATAAAGCTGATCAGTACAATTTGTACAGAAGAGTTTCATTTGTAAATTATCACTGAAGTCTTTTATGTAACTCATATTTAAAAGTCCATAAGATGGTTGTTCACTAACAAATCTATTACTTGGATCCATGAAGTAACTATCTTTATGTGAATAGGACATAGTGAATACAGATGAATCATCATCAGAAAATACAGTTAAACCAATATTATAAGAACTCTCAGGTGAATAATTCATTTTGTTTCCTGTAAAGCTTAATGGAGGAAGCGTATCTGTTATTTCAAAAGATTTAAATTCTGTTTCAGCTCCATAATAACTAAAATCGAGCTGAACATTGTCAGTTACTGCATACTTTGTTTCTAATTCAAAACCTGTCATATCAGATGAACCAGCATTGAAAGTTTGTCCTGCTAAAGCACCAGATGAATTAACAACAATGATCTGTTGTTGTTGATTGGTATAGTCATATTGATAATAAGCTGTATTAATTAATAATCTATTGTCTGATGATTTATATTTATAGCCTATTTCAGTTGATTTTAAATCCTCTTCATCAAAGCCACCTAGTGAATCAGCTCTTGCCCATGAAGCAAATGAAAATCCACCACTTTTGTATCCTGACGAAACTGATACATAACCCATTGAATTTTCATTAAATGTATAGTCAAGAACAAATTTTGGATCTGTAGATCCAAATTCTAGTACTTCTGTCCAATCATCTGGAACTTGAACAAACGGCACTCCAGGAGATGTAGTTTCCATGACAATTCTATAATCACTTTCATCATCACTTTTTCTTACACCAAAAGTTGCATTTAGTTTGTCATTCAATTCAATAGTACCCTGCCAATAGAGTGCTTGAGATGTTACATCTGCATAAGATGTTTGACTATTATTAGAAGCAACTGGTGGAATACCATTCATAAGCATACCTAATTGAACAAATCCAACTAGGGATTGTATATCTGTTGTGAAATTATCTCTTCTATAAATTTCGTCATCAAGTAAATATAATCCCCCAACCCAATAAAAATTATCACCTTCATAACTTAATCTTAATTCAGCTGAAGATTGTTCGCTTTCTTCATTAACATAGTTAACAATTGCATTTATAGATGTAGCATCGAAATCTAAGCTCGATGCATTATCAACGTCACTTGTTGAATAAATAGCAGTTAAGCTAAGTTTATCATTAATATCTGTAATATATTTAAGTGTTGCCATTGAGCTATCAATTTCATTGAAACCAGTATGATCATTATCAATTTTACTTGGTCCATCATTCATATCTGCTCTAATACTATTAACAAATGCATCGCTACCTATAAGTGGTAAAACCGCTGCATTAGGTTGTCCAGCAAGTGGCCCAAAAGGAAAAAAAGGTAACGGAGGACCTGTGCTATAACAGTCTGTTGGTCCAATCCCAGCATCAGTTAATTGAGCAACTCCAGCAGCTCCTGCAGCTCGATTTACTTGAAAAAATGCTAAACCCATAAAGTTTGGTGATCCATTAGGATCAATTGATGGTCCACATTCAAGTTGAGCCTCAGCTAAATGAGCATCTGTGCTATAAGAAGTATCTTGTAATGTTAATGATAATTCACTACCGTCATCAAAATCTTTAATTAAAGATAATCTTAATGCGTCACTATCGCCACCGTTATTAATGCCAGTACTTGTTTGAACTGCATTTCCATCATCTGTCTTTGAAGAAAAAGTTAATCTACCAACTAAAGAATCAGAAAAGCCACCTGAAAAACTTCCAGCAACTTTTTGATAACCATCGTTTCCAAATCCAACTTTTAGCTTTGCTTCAAGTTCTGTAGTGGGTTTTTTTGTATATAAAGCAATTGCGCCACCAATAGTGTTTCTTCCATAAAGAGTACCCTGTGGTCCCTTTAAAACCTCGACTCTTTCGAGATCAACTATATCCATCATAGAATTTGTAAATCTTGTGTTATAAACCTCGTCCACAAAAACACCAACTGCACCTTCAGTACCTGGATCAAATTTACGAGATCCTATACCTCTTATGAATAAGAAAGGTCTTGATGCCCCAGCTGATCCTACAACGACACTTGGAATTGAAGTTTGAAGATCCATTAGGTTTTGAAAATTATCTCTCTCCATTTCACTTCCAGATAAAGCTGTTATTGATGAAGGAACATCTTGAAGATTTTGTTCTCTTTTTTCAGCAGTAACAACAATTTCTTCTATTCCACCACTTTCTTGTGAAAATATATATAAAGGACTAAGTAAGAGCGAAAATGCTAATACATTTTTTAATAATGACATGTGATACATAAATACCCCCAATATGTATAAATTTTTAACTATCCGTTTGGTTAGTTTACATAATTTGTATATATTTTCCAACAAATAAAGCATATCAATGCCCCATTAATAATTGATTATTGCTAGTCACTTGACTAAGATAAGATAAATATTATAGGAGTTAGGAATATGGGATTTAAACTTGGCAGTTATTCTGGAAAAGCTATATTAATTAAAGATGATAAGTACTTTGATGTAAATGAAATATCAAATGCATCCATATCATCAAATTCTATAGAAGCATTGGAAAATGAAAATGGTTTAAGTGAATTGTATAAAAACGTAAATGTTAATGAAGCAGCTGGAAGTATTGATGATATAGTTTTGGACCCACCAGTAATTCCAAGAAATGTATTTGCTGTTGGTCTTAACTATAAAAAACATGCAGAAGAAAGCAATCTTCCTGTACCTCCCTTCCCAATGGTTTTTACAAAACATTCTACATGTATATCTGGACCAAAATCCGATATAGAAATGAAAAGTGATATGGTTGATTATGAGGCAGAGCTAGCATTTGTAATAGGTAAATCTGGAAAAGATATACCAAAAGATCAAGCCTGGGATCATGTTGCAGGTTTATGTGTTGGTCAAGATATATCAGATAGACCTGTTCAGTTTCATGCAACACCACCACAATTTAATCTTGGTAAATCATTTGATACTTTTGGGCCAATCGGTCCATATATTGTATCTACAGATCTTTTAGAAAATAAAGAGTCATTAAAACTTAAATGTTGGGTTAATGATGAACTAAGACAAGAAACGCTAACAGATGATTTAATATTTGATATCCCTTATTTAGTATCATACATATCAGAATTTATTACTTTAAATACAGGTGATGTCATCTTTACTGGAACACCTGCTGGTGTTGGTGCAACACAAGGTAAATTTCTCAAAGATGGTGATATTCTCAAAACATCAATTGAAGGCCTTGGAACGCTTGAAAATAAGTGTGTAAAGATGAACGATCATTCAAATACAGAATTTTTACCAGAATTCCTAAAGTCTAGAATGCCTAAAAATGACGAGTAAGTATTTAACTACAATTTGTTTAATTTTAGGCTCAATTATTCCTATCATTGTTGATACCGGTCATACACATCTTTTCAATGTTGATTGGGATGAGCACTCTAGAGTTCACGAAGTTTGGCGATTAGTAACAAATCTATCAATAGCGGTTGTTGGTTTATATATATTATGGTTCAAAAATTACTCATTTTTACCTGCAATCTTAAGTACATGTATTATATTCGGTTTCTTTATTGCAATAATTTCAATGCCATTATATGACGGTTTAGCTATTGGAGAAGGTATTCAAGAGCCAAATCCTTTTGGAATTCCAGCAAATATTTTTCTATTCATGCTAATTGGTACACTTCAATTCATTTCAATTTTAATTCTGCTAAAAAAGAAAACTAACTGATACAGTTCTAATTTAACAATATCGTGTAAAATAAGGATATGTCAAAAGAAGATCAACTTGAATTTGAGGGTGAAGTTATAGAAACACTTCCAAATACAAAATTTAAGGTAAAGCTTGATAATGGTCATATTATAGACGCTCACATATCTGGAAAAATGAGAAAGCATTATATTAGAATTCTTACTGGTGATAAGGTTAAAGTAGAAATGACCCCTTATGATCTTTCAGTCGGAAGAATTACATTCAGAGGAAGGTGATTTAGACTTTTATCTTGGTGTTAGTATCTTCAAATTTCAGTTTACCTTTTACAATGTCCAATTTAATGATTCCTCCACTTTTTAGGTTTCCAAATAACAATTTATCAACTAAAGGTTTTTTAATGTTTTGTGAAATAAATCTCTCCATTGGTCTTGCACCCATTTCTTTGTCATAGCCATTATCAGCAATCCAGTTTATTACTTTCTTAGATACAACAATTTCAACATTTCTTTTATCTAACTGAGCCTGTAATTTAGTTAAGAATTTATCAACTATCGATAATATTACAGATTTATCTAAATAATTAAATTGAATAGTTTCATCAAGCCTGTTTCTAAACTCTGGTGAAAAAAGTCTTTTTAAAGAATTCATAGCATCAGATTCGTTAGATGTTTCTGAAAAGCCGATGTTTCTCTTACTCAATAATTCTGCACCAATATTGGTTGTCATTATAAGAATTACATTTCTAAAATCTGACTTTCTTCCGTTATTATCAGTTAATTGTCCTGCATCCATTACTTGTAAAAGAATATTAAAAATATCTGGATGAGCTTTTTCTATTTCATCCAGCAATAGAACACAATATGGTGATTTAACAATTGCCTCTGTCAATAGGCCTCCTTGGTCAAAACCAACATAACCTGGAGGTGCTCCGATTAATCTTGAAACTGTGTGTCTCTCCATATATTCACTCATATCAAATCTAACTAAATCTATACCTAGAATCTCAGATAATTGTTTTGATATTTCAGTTTTTCCAACACCAGTGGGACCGGTAAATAGAAAAGAACCTATTGTTTTATTTTCATCTCTTAATCCAACTCGTGATAGCTTAATTGCATTTGAAAGTGTTTCTACTGCTTTATCTTGACCAAAAATTACTCTTTTAAGATTATCTTCAATATTTTTGAGACTTTTCTTATCATTCCTAGTTATTGATTGCTCAGGTATTTTGGTAATTTTGGAAATCGTTTTTTCGATATCATCTTTATTTACTTTAATAACTTTTTCATTTTTACGATTTATATTCAACAAAGCTCCAGTTTCATCAATTACATCTATCGCTTTATCAGGTAAAAATCTATCGTTTATATATTTTGATGATAGCTCTATCGCACACTTTATTGACTCATCAGTAAATTTGACACTATGATAATCTTCAAAAACATCTTTTATACCACATAGAATTTCTTCACACTCTTCAAAGGATGGTTCAATAACATCAATTTTTTGAAATCTTCTTGAAAGAGCCTGATTTTGATTAAATATTCCTCTATATTCTTGAAAAGTAGTAGACCCAATGCATCTTATCTCGCCTTTACCTAGTGCAGGTTTTAATAAATTGGATACATCAAGAGATCCTCCTGATGCAGATCCAGCTCCAATAATAGTATGAATTTCATCAATAAATAATATTGGACTATCTTGTTTAGATAAAAAGCTTAAAACTTCTTTTAGTCTCTTTTCAAAATCTCCTCTATATTTAGTTCCAGCAATTAATGCTGCAATATCTAATGAATAGACAACATTATTTTGCATGATTGATGGGACATTATTGTTAGTAATTAAATAAGCCAACCCCTCAGCAATAGCAGTTTTTCCAACACCTGATTCACCTACCAATAATGGATTATTTTTATTTCTTCTTGATAAAATTTGAATCAATCTCTCGACTTCTTTTTTTCGGCCAATAATTTTATCTATTTTGTTATTAGCAACTTGATTATTTAGGTTTATTAAATATGGATTTTCATTAGTACTTTCTTTTACATTGTCACCGTTATCAATTTCAGGCGAATCATCATTAGAGTTTTTATTTTTTGGACCGTGAGATAAATAGGTTACAACATCAAGCCTTCTTAATTTATATTTATTCAATAAAAATACTGAATGGGATTCTTTTTCAGAAAAAATTGCAACTAAGATATTTATTGGTTTAACTACACCCTTGCCTGATGATTGAATATGAAATACAGATCTCTGAAGGACTCTTTGAAAACCTAATGTAGGTTGTACAGGTTTTTGCTCATCAATTTTAGATATTGTATTTTTGTTTAAGTGATTCTCTAAATCTATTTTAAGGCTATCAATGCTACTACTTTTAGATTTAAAAAATTCCTTTACGTCAAAATCATTTAGAATCATTAGTAAAAGGTGTTCAACCGTAATATATTGAATATTAGCCTCATGAGCTTTATCAAATAAGGTTGCAATTGAAAGTTCTAATTCTTTACTAAACATAAACTAATCTGTTAAAGGTTCAATTTCACTCAATAATGGATGACCATGATCTTTAGCCATTGTATTGACTTCGTATGACATCATTTCTGCAATTTCTTTAGAGAATATACCACATACTCCTTTACCTTTGGTATGAACCATCATCATTATTTCAGTTGATTTTTGATGATTATGACCAAAAACTGTTTGTAATACAAAAACAACAAACTCCATTGGTGTATAGTCATCATTAATTAATATCACTTGATATGAGGGAGGTTCTTTTACTTCAGGATCTTTTTCAAGAACAACTGCACCTAAATCTGAAGAAGTAGAATTATTATCATTATCCTGAGATAATTTTTTCATCACATTCTTTTAATCATTTCATCAGCAAAACCTGATGAAGATACAAGATCTGCATCATTCATCATTCTTGCAAAATCATATGTTACTTTTTTAGCACTAATTGCTCTATCCATAGCTGTCATAATTATATCTGCAGCTTCAATCCACCCCATATGTCTTAACATCATTTCAGCAGACAAAATTAAGCTTCCTGGATTTACTCTGTTTTGTCCTGCATATTTTGGAGCTGTTCCATGGGTTGCTTCAAAAACTGCATATTTGTCAGAAATATTTGCTCCTGGAGCTATACCAATTCCACCTACCATTGCAGCTAAAGCATCAGAAATATAGTCACCATTTAAATTCATGGTAGCAATGACATCATACTCTGTAGGTCGCAATAGTATTTGCTGAAGGAATGCATCACAGATAACATCTTTTATTACAATTTTTTTACCGTTATTTGGATTAATAATTTCTTGCCATGGGCCTTCATCAATTTCAAGACCGCCATAAAGAGTTTTTGATAATTCATAACCCCAGTCTCTAAATGCACCTTCAGTATATTTCATAATATTACCTTTATGTACAAGAGTTACAGAACTTCGATTATTATCAACAGCGTAATCTATAGCTTTTTTTACCAATCTTGAAGTTCCATCTTTTGAAATAGGTTTAACGCCTATTCCTACGTTCTCATCAAAACGAATCTTGGATACATTAAATTCTGTTTTAAGAGTATTAACAAGACTTTTTGCTTCTTTAGAATTACCTTCGAATTCAACACCACAATAAATATCTTCAGAGTTTTCTCTAAATATAACCATATCTACATCTTGTGGATTTTTAATAGGTGATGGAACACCATCAAAATATCTAATCGGTCTAAGACATACATATAGATCTAAAAGTTGTCTCAGGGATACATTTAATGACCTTATGCCTCCTCCTACTGGTGTAGTTAACGGCCCTTTTATACTAACTGCAAATTCTTTTAATGCTTCAATTGTTTCATCTGGCATCCATGTATCTTTAGAATAAATTTTTGTTGCTTTTTCACCACAAAAAACTTCCATCCACTCAATTTTCTTATTACCGTTATAAGCTATTTTAACTGCTTCATTTACAACATTTATCATCGGTGGAGTTATATCTACTCCAATACCATCACCTTCTATAAATGGCACTATTGGATTATCAGGAACAATTATTTTTCCGTCTTTGTATGAAATTTTTGAGCCTTTTTTTGGTATTTTTATTTTTTTATAGGACATCGAATGTTAACTCTCTTAAAACTTTGTTTGCAGTTAAAATCGTTGGTAATTATACTCCTAATCTATTAATTAATGAACGTATTTAATTAACATGAATAATAAAAATAATACTGTTGTTGTAGGTATGTCTGGTGGAGTTGATTCATCAGTATCTGCTTATTTACTCAAAGAACAAGGTTATAAAGTAATAGGCCTATTTATGCAAAATTGGCAAAGTGAGCCAGGAGAAGTTTGTACATCTGAAATTGATTTTTCCGATGCCTCAAAAGTTTGTGATATGTTAAATATTCCACTCCACAGAGCAAATTTTTCTGATACATATTGGGAAAAAGTTTTTGAGCAATTTTTAAATGAGCATAAACTTGGAAGAACTCCTAATCCAGATGTTCTTTGCAATAGAGAGATAAAATTTAAATCATTTCTGAATTACGCTTTTGATATAGGAGCTGATTTCATTGCTACTGGACACTATGCTTCACTTATTGATGATAAAAAAAAGAAATACTTATGCAGAGCAAGTGACCTTAATAAAGATCAAACATATTTTCTTCACGAGGTTAACGAACAAGAATTTAAAAAATGTATATTTCCATTATCAAATATTCTGAAAGATGATGTTAGAAGCATTGCAAGAAAAATTAATCTACCTGTTTCATCAAAAAAAGATTCAGTTGGTATTTGTTTTGTTGGTGAAAGAAATATGAAAAATTTTTTAAGCAGGTTCATGAATTTAGAAAAAGGTATTATTTTAGATGAATATGGTGTTAATGTTGGAATGCATAATGGAGCTACACTCTATACAAAAGGTCAAAGACAGGGCCTTAATATTGGAGGAGTAAAAGGTAAAGAAGATTTACCTTGGTACGTATTTGATAAAAATATAGAAAAAAATGAAATACATGTATGCCAAGGTTTAGACAATGATCTTCTTTATGCAAAAAGTTTACAATGTGAAAAAATATCTTGGATAAATGAGAATAACTATAAATATCCAATAAAATGTTCTGTTCAGGTTAGACATCAACATACTCCAGTTAATTGCGAAATAACTATTAAAAAGAATATATATGATGTTAAATTTTTAGAGCCAATAAGAGCAGTTGCTGAGGGTCAATCTGCTGTCTTTTACAATAAAAATATTTGTTTAGGTGGAGGAATTATTACTAAAAGCGCATAATACTAATCATGAAATTTGATCATAATAATATCTCACCGCTAGATAATAGGTATAAGCTCAAAGTGATAGATCAAAGCGATATCTTTTCTGAATATAATCTTATAAAAACAAGATTTGTAATTGAAATAAATTGGATTTTATTTTTATGTGATAAATATCCTGTATATTTTTCTAAAATAAGCAATCAATCAAAAAAGAAAATTTTATCATTTAGAGAATCATTTGATGATAAAAGCGTAGTTAAAATAAAAAAAATAGAGCAATCTACAAATCATGATGTAAAAGCCATCGAATATTTCATAAGAGATTTTTTTAAAAAAGATAGAATTTTAAAAAATTATATATATTTAATTCATTTTGGTCTTACGAGTGAAGATGTTAATTCATTATCCTATGCAATTATAATTAATGATGGGTTAAAGCAGTATCTCAAAGATATTAAAAATCTTAATTCTTTGTTAAATAAATTATCTGTAAAATGGAAAAAAATCTCTCTGTTATCGAGAACTCATGGACAAGCAGCGTCTCCAACAACTTTAGGAAAAGAAATTAAAGTTTTTTCTTTAAGGATAAAAAATGAAATTTCGAAATTAAACTTAATAACTCCTCTCGCAAAATTTAGTGGTGCAATTGGAAATTATCATGCGCTTAATATTGCTACAGATAGGATTAATTGGGAATCAGCTACAAAAAAATTTATAAAAACATTTAAAATTAAACAAAATCCGATCACAACGCAAATTGAACCACATGATTGGATTGCTGAATTACTTCAAACAATTACTAGAATAAATAATATTTGTCTAGATCTTTCTATTGATTCTTGGATGTATATATCTAATGATATTTTTAAACTTAAATTAAATCCGGATGAGGTTGGTTCATCAACAATGCCTCATAAAGTAAATCCAATTGATTTTGAAAATGCTGAAGGAAATTTTGGTTTATCAAATGCTTTAAACAATTATTTTGCATCAAAATTAACTAAATCAAGACTTCAGAGAGATTTATCAGATAGTACTGTTTTAAGAAATATTGGAATCTCTTTTGGTTACACAAAAGTTGGTATAAATTCATTATTTAATGGCTTAAATAAAATATCACCTAATAAACAATTTATAGAATATGAGCTAGACAATAATTGGGAAGTCTTAACAGAGGCTGTTCAAACGGTAATGAGGTATGAAGGAATTGATGATGCATATGAACAACTTAAAAAATTATCTAGGGGGAAAAAGCTTGATAAAAAATCTTATATTAATTTTGTAAAGTCCTTGAATATTTCCATTAAAGCAAAAAATAAATTAATTAAATTATCGCCTAAAACATATATAGGCTTATCTGAAAAGCTATAAAGCGTTTTTTGTAGTAAAACTACCAAGAAAATCAAGTTTTTAAAGCATTAATTCTAAGTATTGACATAATTACCATTGTATTATTAACTTCACTACAAAGAGGGGAATATTTTATGTCTAAATATAATAAATTTGTTGAAGAAGCTTCTTCAATATCTGAAATGAGTTCATCAAATTGGGATTCAATTAATCCAAATTATGTTGCTCGAATGAGGTTGCAAAATAATTTTAAAACTGGGTTAGATATTGCTAAATATACTGCTTCAGTTATGAGAAAAGATATGGAGAATTACGATAATGATAAATCTGCATATACACAATCATTAGGATGTTGGCATGGATTCATCGGTCAACAAAAGCTAATTTCAATAAAAAAACATTTTGGAACAAACAAAAGAAAATATTTATATTTATCTGGTTGGATGATTGCTGCGTTGAGATCACAATTCGGTCCATTACCTGATCAATCGATGCATGAAAAAACCTCCGTAGCTAGTTTAATTAATGAGCTATACACATTTTTAAAACAAGCTGATGCAAGAGAACTAGGAGGCTTGTTTAGAGATTTAGATAATGCACCAGAGGAAAACAAATTAAAGATACAAGAAAAAATAAATAATTTTGAAACTCATATTGTGCCTATTATTGCAGATATAGATGCGGGTTTTGGAAATGAAGAAGCAACTTATTTAATGGCTAAACAAATGATTGAAGCAGGTGCTTGCGCAATACAAATTGAAAATCAAGTATCTGATGAAAAACAATGTGGTCATCAAGATGGAAAAGTTACTGTTCCACATGCTGAGTTTTTAGCAAAGATAAATGCAGTAAGATATGCATTTTTAGAACTGGGCGTTGATGACGGAATTATAGTTGCTAGAACTGATTCTTTAGGTGCAGGATTAACTGCAAGACTTGCAATAACTAATCAGGAAGGAGATCTTGGAGATAAATATAATTCTTTTTTAGATGTTGATGAAGTAAATGAAAGTAATATGAAACATGGCGATGTCATGATTAACAGAAAAGGTAAAATAGTAAAACCTAAAAGGCTTCCTTCAAATTTGTATCAATTCAGAAAAGGTACCGGAGAAGAGAGATGCATATTAGATTCAATTACAAGTCTACAAAATGGTGCTGATTTAATTTGGATAGAAACAGAAAAACCACATATTGGTCAAATCTCAGCAATGATGAAAGAAATCAAAAAGGTTATTCCAAATGCAAAGCTTGTTTATAACAATAGCCCTTCCTTTAATTGGACACTTAATTTTAGACAACAAGTATTTGATGAAATGTCAGAAAATGGTGATGACATTTCAAGTTATGAAAGAGAAGACTTAATGAATGAAAAATATGATGAAACTGATTTAGCAATAATGGCTGATAATAAAATAAGAACATTTCAAGCTGATGCATCTAAAGAAGCTGGTATTTTTCATCATCTTATTACATTGCCTACTTACCATACTGCTGCACTATCTACTGATAATCTAGCAAAAGAATATTTTGGAACTGAAGGCATGTTGGGCTATGTTGTAAATGTTCAAAGAAAGGAAATTCGTCAAGGGATTGCATGCGTGAAACATCAAAATATGTCAGGATCTGATATGGGAGATGATCATAAAGAATATTTTGCTGGAGATGCTGCATTAAAGGCAGCAGGTAAAGACAACACAATGAATCAATTTTAGTTTATTGAGTCATATAATGCCTTTGTTAGCATATTAGATGTTTTATATAAATCCTTAGATCCATGTTGTTTATTGCATACAAAACTATATGAAAGTCTATTTATTCTATCTCCAAATGCAACAGAGCCACCTATACCTGCATGACCAAAAGTACCTTTATAAAAAATAGGAGCGAAATTTATATTTGAATTTTTGTTGCCTTCTAACATAAAACAGTAACCAAAATTTAATTTAACACCAAAAAGCACAGTGTCAGGACCACTAGAATGAACTTCTATTGCCTTATCTAAAGTTTTATTCTTTAACAAAGTTAAATTATTTCTTTTACATCCTGTAGCTAGTATGCCAAATAGTTTTGCCAGACCTGAGGCTGTTCCATGACCATTTCCTGCAGGAAGTTCAGCTGTTCTATAATCATAAGAATTTGGTCCATTATTGGTAAAAGGTTCAGGCATAAAAGCTTCTAGAAAGTCCTGTGATTTAAAAGAATTTTTTAAATTTTTTAATTGCTTATTTAATAAAAAATTAGGAATAAATTTTATAAAATCTATAGGAGGTTTTATTGAATCAAGTCTATCAAAAGAACTTATTGATGCACATCTTTTGATTTGATCATCATTAAGTCCAATATGAAAGTCAATATTAAATGGTTTTGCAATCTCATCTCTAAAAAAGTTACCAATAGTTCGGCCTTCAACCCTTTTAAATAACTCACCAATTAGCCATGCAAAAGTTACAGCATGATAACCTTGAGATGAGCCTGGTTCTCTATATGGCCTTTGTTTTTCAAGAGCTTTAACATATGTATCCCAATCATTCCACGAAGTTTTAGGTATTCCGTCCTGAAACCCAAACATACCTGCTCTATGAGTAAGTAAGTCAATTACCTTAGTATTCTCTTTTCCATTACATCCATATTCAGGCCAATAAAAACTTACTTTCTCATTAACATCAAGTTTGTCATTATCGATTAATTTACTAATACAAATACCTGAGACGGCCTTTGTTACAGAAAAAACATTTACTAAAGTATGTTGATCCCATTCAGAAGTTTTAGTGTCATCTTTAAAACCTCCATACAAGTTCACAACTTCTTTACCATCTAATTCAACAGCAACAGAAGCGCCTAACTCGTAATTTGATTTTAGTTGTTTATCAAGAATAAACATAAGGTCAGAAAATTTATCATCACAATGACCTTTTAACATTATGAAAATACTATCTATTCTTTGCAATTTTGTGGATCAGATCTCCCACAAATCTCACACTTTGATACATTATCGAGATTAGCAATACCTCCACATGAACCTTTAATAGGTTGATTTTTAAAAATCAAACCAATTGCCAAACATGTGAAAGCAAAACCAATTAATAGAAATGATAGTATTAGTTCACTCATAAAATAGATCATACCATTTATCAGAATATATAGTATTAACATTATTTTTATCTCTATAAATTATCATAGTTGAAATATTATTTTCATTAGAGACTTTCATTGCATTATCAACCCCCATAGCATTAAATGCTGTTGCAAATGCATCAGCATAAGTTGCTGAGGTTTCACTAATTACAGTCACAGATAAGACATCATTATTAATAGAAGTTAAAGTTTTTGGATTTATAGTATGTGTAATTTTATTACCACTATTGTCATATATAAAATTTCTATATTCACCTGATGAGGCAATTGCAAGAAATTCATACTTTCCGTTATTGATTGTAATTGTTGAGCTTTCAATTTTAGATAATGGATTTTGAATACCAATATTCCATGGTTTACCCTTTTTTGATCCACTAATAATTATTTCACCGCCAATGTCTATTAGATGATTATTTAGATTATTTTTTGATAAATAGTTATGTACTTTTTGAACAGCATATCCTTTAGCAATTGATGATAAATCGAACCAGTTTTTAGAATATCTAATTAAAGAATTATTTTTTTCATCAAGATCATATGATGTAGCAATTTCCTGTAATGTGTTTTTGCCAAAATCAGGTGCAAAACCAAGGCTACTTGAGATCTTACCAAGCATAATGTTGTAGTAACCATTTGATAAATTTTCTACCTCTTTAGCTACTTTTAATATTTTAAATAAGTCTTTTGAAATAGACTGATATTGGGAGTAATTCATATTAATCTGTGATATTTCAGATTCGGATTTATAGTTTGATGCTATATAGTCAATATCTTTAATAATTTGTCTAATCTTTTCATTGTGATTGTCAGCAATATATTCTGAAGAAGAAATTGACCATGATGTACCATATGCATTACCAGATATTACATATACAGAATTTTGATTGTGGTTATAAGCTACTAATGTTAAAACTAAGCCAGCTAATAAAGCTATTATTTTAGAAAGAAAAAATCTTGACACAGTTCGTTTTAATTAGCCACCAAAGTCATCTAATGCAATATTTTCTGGCTCTACGCCTAAATTAATAAGCATATCGATACATGCTTTATTCATCATTGGTGGGCCACACATGTAATATTCACAATCTTCTGGAGCATCATGCTGTTTTAGATAATTTTCATAAAGTACATTATGTATAAAACCAGTTTTACCATTCCAGTCATCCTCAGGTAGAGGATCTGATAGTGCAACATGCCATTCAAAATTATCATATTTTTTTGCTAAATCATTAAATTCATTTACATAGAACATTTCTTTTAAGCTTCTAGCACCATACCAAAAGGTAATTTTTCTGTTTGTGTTAATTCTGAGTAATTGATCAAATATATGAGATCTCATTGGAGCCATTCCTGCTCCTCCTCCAACAAATACCATTTCAGCATCAGTCTCCTTAGCAAAGAATTCACCAAAAGGACCAAAAACCTTTACTTTATCTCCAGGTTTCAACCCAAATGTCCATGATGACATCAAACCAGGTGGTACATCTTGTCCAGGAGGTGGAGATGCAATTCTTATGTTAAATTTAATTATGCCTTTTTCTTCAGGATAATTTGCCATAGAGTATGCTCTTATAACAGGTTCATTTGTAGAAGATTTATTTTCCCAGATATTAAATCTGTCCCAATCTTCATGATATTCTTTGTCAATGTCAAAATCTTTATAATCAATACTATATGCAGGAGCTTCTAACTGAACATAGCCACCTGCCTTGAAATCTACATTTTCTCCTTCAGGCAACTTTAGAACAAGCTCCTTTATAAACGTTGCAACATTTTCATTTGAGATTACTTCACATTCCCATTCTTTAACGCCAAATACGTCATCAGGAACACTAATCTTTAGATCATTTTTAACAGGTACTTGACAAGATAGTCTCCAGCCATCTTTTTGTTGAGTTGAATTAAAGTGAGATTCTTCTGCAGCCAATATCGACCCACCGCCTTCATAAACTTGACATTTACATTGACTACAAGTGCCACCTCCACCACAAGCAGATGCTAAAAATATATTATTATCAGCAAGGGTTTGAAGGAGTTTAGAACCTGCAGGAACAATAATTGGATTAGTGGCATCTCCATTGATCTCGATAGAAACATTCCCAGAAGAAACTAATTTTGACCTTGCAAAAATAATAACAAGAACTAATATCAGAATTATTCCGCTAAACGCAGTAACACCCAGTATTAAATCAATATTCATATTAAAGTGAAATTCCTCCAAATGACATAAAACCAAAACTCATTAAACCAACAATAATAAAAGTCATACCAAGACCTTTTAATCCATCTGGAATATCTGAATATTTTAACTTTTCTCTGATACCAGCCAAAACAACTATTGCTAGAGCCCATCCGAAACCAGCACCAAAACCATAAACGATGCTTTCACCAAACAAAAGATCCTTTTCTACCATAAACAATGAGGCTCCTAATATTGCACAATTTACTGTTATTAGTGGAAGAAATTGCCCAAGTGCATTATATAAAGCCGGTACAAACTTATCTAAAAACATTTCAAGTATCTGAACACTTGCAGCGATAACACCAATATAACTTATTAATTCAACAAACTCTAAATTGGTTCCTTCGAGACCAATCCAAGTTAATGCGTCTTCTCTTAATATATAGTTATAAATTAAATTATTTAAAGGTACCGTTATCAAACAAACGACTATAACTGCAATTCCTAAACCAAAGGCAGCATCAATTTTTTTGAGATCGCAATAAATGTACACATCCCTAAAAACAAAGATAAAGCTATATTTTCGATAAAAACTGTCGTAATAAAAATATTTAAATAATGTTCAAACATTTATTTCCTTTTTTGATAAATTAGGGCTGGT